>NZ_CALEMX010000472.1 GCF_937910335.1 uncultured Gimesia sp.
TCGGAATCAACCACTAAGGTAACAGGAATGTCAGATTAAGTCTTGACTATTACAGTTAAGTCAATTACTTTGACCAGACATTTCCGTCTTGATCAGCCAGGTATGTCTTTTTCATACTTAGAATACGGTGATGAAAATCTGGATCATCAATGTTTGTTTGCGGTTGCATCCAGTCTTCTACAAGCCCAGGCACCTCTACCACAAAAAGCGATTCTTCAGCAAGCGCTTTCTCATCCAGGTCCTTATAAGTTTTATACACATAATCGAAATCAGGATAGTATTTCTGGTAAGCCTCTATTAACTCTCTCTCTTTGATAATCTAATCACAAAGATCGATGTCATACCAGATAAATAGTCGATCTCTCCAGTGAGTTTTCCCTCAGGTGCAAGATAGACATCTGGCGTTGATCTGTACCAATCTTCAATTCTGGTTCCATTTTTTGATTGATGATCAGATAATATTCTCTGATAACGTATGTGCTCACCAAGAAATGGAAGTAGCCGTACTCTCCAGTTTACTGTGTCATGATTTGTACTGGTCTCTTGAGACATCAATCCAGCGGGGGATGTCTCGTTATAGTACTTGACTGCGAGCGCGATATTCTTGATATATAATTTGGTGTTTATTTTTGCGACATATTTTTTCATTGCCTTATTCCTCTGAGCATCCTGATAAATGATAAACAGGATGAAAGAAGAGATGATGACAATGATAGAAATCAAGAAAGAAGCATACGATCTCATGACACACCTTTCTTTGCTTAAGGCAGTTTATCAGGTACTAGAATACCATCACTTCCCACGGAATCGCTATCGTTATGTTTTATTTATGGAACAGGAAAGGGTCAGCAAGCGTCTTGAACTTTATGACCAGTGATAAAGTTTCATGTCTGACGTCTCGGTTACATCGGATAGTGTCTCTGTTTGTGGATCGATTGCACTGACATATTTTCAAACGAATTTCTACCACGAACATCACGAAATACACGAAAAGTATTGTTGACGTCTTTGCTTTTCCTGTGTTCTGAATCTTATTGGTTTCAATAGTTCGACTTCACTGTCAGATTCCTGCTCGCTGCGCTCGGCCCGAATTGCATTCGGGCTTACCCTCCGCCTTCTTATTTTGCGTGTGCTGTTTATGCAGTTCGAAGTTTTATGAAGATTTACGCTGGCGGGCAGACACATTGATCTGCCCTTGTATCTTACTGTTGGTCAATTATCAGGTTACTGTCACCATTATCTCGCTGACACCTTTTACTCCTCAAGGCGTTAATTGCTTTTCTTCGCGACGGTTAAGTTCACTGTCAATGAACTATGATGCCGTGCGATGTCGTGGTCTTTTCCTTCAAAAGTACCGCTGTGCTCTGGTTCATCGACGCTGGTTCTCATCGAATGAAAACCACTGGCTAACGGCTTGAACCGCACGCGGCCTTCGTCGTCGGTGGTGAGATTCTTTTTCAACCCGCCGGCGCCTTGTAATTTGAACGGACGCCCGGCAGCCGGTTTGCCTTTCCAGAGAACTTGAATTTCTACGCCGTCATCCGAAAACGTCGGTACGATATCCAATTCCAATTGCCTGGCCCGCGCCAGTGCGTTTTTGTCTTTTAACGAATCTGCTTCAATGTGCTTGGCGTAATAGTGCAACAGTACGTCGGTTTTTCCATAACGGTAAACGCCCCATTTGCAGAAACTGTCGATGCTTCGCGGAGCAGAAACCTGCAGCTTGTTTGCTAACCAACGCTTGCCAGGTTTTTTGACGACCGACATTTTTAACGGCACAGGTTTATTGTTTTCAACTGCGCGAACCCAGGTGGTACCTCGTTCGATGAAGGGATCTAAATATTTACCATCGCCGGGCCCGGGGCCCCCTTCGAAATATAAGTTGGTTGTTCCCAGATCGCCAGATTTTGTATCGACATTGATCCAAAGATAATGGGCCGACGCCGATGAGAATAATACGGCGAGATTGATCGCACAGGCGAATGAGATTTTTCGAAGCATGGCAGGGTCTCCATAATTGGAAAATGATTCAACCCGACATTTCCCATTTGGGTTGAAGTGAGTTGAGCCTGGAACCGCTCCACGCCGAAATCACTCTCCATCTTAATATCGCGCCCCCCCATGTCAATTGCGCGGCGATTTTTCTCCATTTTCTTGTCCCTCTGGTGCTGTCCACTCTGGTTCGCCGAAGGGGTGGTGTTGTCGTTTCCATATAAAGGAAATTGATGCCTTTATCTATTATTTTCTTATGCTTTGTTCTGGTCATTAGTGGTTGATATTCATGTCTGACGTCTCGGTTACATCGGATAAAATTTCTATTCGTGGTTTGGTTGTTTTATTACGCTGGCGGGTAGACACATGGGTCTATCCCTACTTTTGATTTTGGTCGGTCTTTTATGAGTTTGATGTATTGTGTTTTTGTTTGTTGTAATCTCACGGCGGCTGGCGCCGTGCCGTTCAGATACTTGTTGTCGGGCGCTGGTGTTGTGTTGGTTGCTTTGACTGGAAATGATTTTGTTGAAAGGCGCGGGGATGTCAAGCCAAACTGCGTTCGAAGCGTGGCAAACAGTGCACAAAATCTGCCGAATGCGTGCCAATACGCGTCGATAAGTTACGAGACATTGGGAGTGGGTGATGTTTTTTCAGGTGAAGATTTTCAAAACATAGGAACTTTTATAGTAGTGAGATCTTCAGTGTTCTCCAAAAGCAGTGCACATAAAACGCATCTCGCGCGCGACGCGGAACAACGCATATTCTCGAAGAGCGGGACGCTGTCAAGTTCAGTTTTTTCAGTTGTTGTGTGGGAGATTCCAGCGCAGAGGTCTCTTGCTTTCAGAAAACCATTTTTAGGACTTTTTCGATTCCTGTTAAACTGCCAAGGTTTGATGGTCATTCCGCAACACGATCCTCAGTTCAAGCCAATCGCCACACTCACACAGCTCTTTTCCCCACTAGCCCACATCTAAATTATATCCCCGTGAATTTCTAATTGGCCTGGATCGCTGTTTAGTCGCTTCCTTCTGGACTAATTGACATCTGCCTCTTCTGGCCGCATAATAAAATCTCATGGTTTTTCTTCGATAATTTTGGATGAGAGAAATAAGTTATGAAACAACTAATAATCAAGAATACTCAAAGTGAATTCGATGCTTGTGCTCGGTCAATAAGAGTGCCTCAAGGCAAGCGGCGAGAGATGAATAGTACGGCTGCTGGGGGATTCTCGTTTGTACTTTTTTGCTTAATCCTGCTTAGCGGATACCAGAACGCTGAAGGTGCCGATCCACGCAAAGCCGCTGAGCAAGGAGATGCTGAAGCACAATACAAGTTAGGAAACATGTACGTTAAAGGAGATGGTGTCAAGCGAGATCGAAAGCAGGCGGCGGAGTGGTTTCGCAAAGCTGCAAACCAAAACCATGCCAAATCACAGGTCATATTAGGAGGCATGTACTTAATAGGAACTGGTGTCAAGCAAGATGAAACTCAGGCGGTGGCGTGGTTTCGCAAAGCTGCTGAGCAAGGAGATGCTACAGGACAATTATTGTTAGGATCATTTTTCTTTGACAAGCAAGATTATACTCAGGCGGAGAAGTGGTTACGCAAAGCTGCTGAACATGGAAATGCCGATTCACAACTCAAGCTAGGGGTCATGTATGAAGATGGAAAAGGTGTTAAGCAGGATCAAAAGCAGGCAGTGGAATGGTATCGCAAAGGTGCTAAGCAGGGAGATGCCGATTCACAACTCAGGCTAGGGGTCATGTATGAAGATGGAAAAGGTGTTAAGCAGGATCAAAAGCAGGCAGTGGAATGGTATCGCAAAGGTGCTGAGCAAGGGGATGCCAATGCACAAGCCAAGTTAGGGGTCATGTATGCTTTGGGAAAAGGTGTTGGGCAGGATCAAAAGCAGGCGGTGGAGTGGTTTCGTAAAGCTGCAAAGCAGGGACATGTGCTAGCAAAGCAACTTTTGAAAAAATTAGGAAAACTTCCCTAGACAGTAATACTACCAACGAAAAAAGACTCAGAGCGAAAAGCCCTGAGTCTTTTAAAGATGAAAGTGCCCAAGAGAGGATTCGAACCTCCACGGGGTTGCCCCCACTAGCCCCTCAAGCTAGCGCGTCTGCCATTCCGCCACTTGGGCTGGTTTTTGAGTCAGTTACATCAACCTATACAGATGAGTGGAAACTTACTCAATGCCGAGGATTTCCCAGTATAACAATCCGGGGTAGGCCATCAAGGGAATTGGATGGCAATCTCAGGGTTAAAATACTGGGATTTTGGGAAATGCACCTGTTATGCGTTTAAACTTCCCCTCCCGTAAAATCGTCATTTTTTGTAAACTACCGATCACCGTCGATCGATGCCCCCGGTGAATCTCAGTCTGAGACTGAGCAGGGGGGCGCCTGTTTCGCGCTGCTTTATTCGTACAAGGATGTCCGATGTCGTTTGATCTCCGAGGAATCCACAAAACACAGAGACGCTCTACTTTCAGAGGGCAACTGTTTGTGGCCAGTTTCCTGCTTGTTTCGTCTTCTCTGTTTGCAGACACGTTACCTATGACTGCAGGTTCGCCACTTCTGAATGATGCGAATTTGAATGATGTACAGTTTCTGGGATCAAAAATCGGCTGGGCGGTCGGCGATCGGGGAGTCATTCGCAAAACCGAAGATGGCGGACGTAGCTGGCAATACGTTGCTAGCCCCGTACAAAGTCCTTTAAGGCATATCTGTTTTCTGACGAATCAGATTGGTTGGATCGCGGGCGGCGGTACAGCCGCCTATGGCCATTTGAATCAGGGAGTGCTGCTGTTCACAAAGAACGGGGGGAAGACTTGGGAAGAACTGGTTCAGAAACGTTTGCCGCGCTTGCACTACGTTCGATTTTTTGGTGTGAATGAAGGCGTGGTCGTCGGCGACGCTTCCGTTCAACATGCTACGGGCGTTTTTAAAACCACCGATGGCGGTAAGAGTTGGCAGGATGTCATTGGTTACGAATCGGCAGGATATCGGAGCGCTGCCTTCTTTGATGTGAATACCGGTATCGTGGCAGGCACTCAGGGACGGTTGACTCTGGTGGGCGGCGGTGCTGTTTTGCCTCCCCGCTTTCCGCCTCAGGGATTGCGTGGTATTCGGGATGTCAAGCTGCCGATGAATTCCACAGGTTGGATGGTCGGCGATGGCGCCCTGTTAAGAAAAACCGAAAACAATGGCATCGTCTGGGAGATGCCACAAACCGCGCTGCCCGATTCGATCAAAGACTTTTTTGATTTTCAGGCCGTCGAAGTTCGTGGAGATCAAGTCTGGGTTGCCGGCGATCCGGGTTCCGTCATCTGGCATTCTAAAGACCGGGGGAGAACGTGGCGCCAGCAATGGACCAGTCAAACGGCGCCGCTGTCGGCAATCCATTTTGTCGATGATCAAAACGGGTGCGCTGTCGGGGCACTGGGAACGATTTTATCTACGACCGATGGAGGTCAGACGTGGCGTTCGAATCACGCAAATTCCCGTCGCGTAGCGCTAATGTGTGTGCATGCCCAACCCGCGCAAATCTCGTTTGACATGTTAAGCAAATATGCGGGCGATCAGGGTTACCGCAGTCTCGTCGTATTACCTGTCCGCCGAGATCTGGGGCCGGACGGCCAACCGCATCAGGATCTGGATTTGCGATTGAACGAATCGGTGACCAGCGTGGGTGGTTCGGCGGGAACTTTGGATTGGCGGTTTCCCGTTCAGATTCCCGAATTGGAACAGAATGCCGATCGTTTGATTGAAGAATGGAATCGACATACGGAAGGTCGGCTGGCTTCGGTGACATTGAGTCGCTTTGTCGCACAACTGCGCACCTGGCGGCCTGAGGTGCTCATTATCGATCAGCCTACAGGAAAAGACGCCGCTTCGACGCTGGTGAAAGATGCCATGTTGCAGGCCGTGCGTTATGCCTCCGATTCAACACGCTACATTGATCACCGTGAACAGGCGGGTCTTGAACCGTGGAAAGTCAAAAAAGTCTATTTACGATTACCTCGGGGAAGCTCTGGACAGGTTTCGGTTGAGGCCGATGAATATCTCACGCGACTCGGCATGACGGCTTCAACCGTCGCGTCTTCCGGAAAACTGATTCTGGGAAAAACGCTTGCCTCTGAGGAAACGCGTAGCGTCTACCGTTTGATTGACGTCAATCATGTCGAAGGCTCAGATCAGCAGCCGACCATCAAAGGGGGGACGCTCTTTGCGGGGATCGGAATCGCCCCCGGCTCCGATGCACGGCGGGATCTGTTTCCCATTAATGCTGCCGACGAAGCACGCAATCGCAAATTGGCCGAACGTCAGCGGAACATCAAGGCGTTTGCCAAAAAGCTGATCGGCGATCCACAATTTTCGGCACAGTTGATGTCTCATCTGAAGACGATCACAAAAGGCCTTTCCCGTCGGCAGGCCGCATTGCAACTGGAACAGCTGGCACAGCAATACATTGCCAATCAGGATTTAGTGAAAGCGGAAGCGACGAATCAGGAACTGGTGGAAGAATTTCCGAATGAACCAGAGGCCGTGCAGGCCATGTTATGGCTGTTTCAGCTTTGGTCCAGTGAAGAAGTTGCCTGGCAGAGAAGCCGTCAATCGCCCGTAGAAAGTTCGCGTTCGACCACTAAACCCACACAGGCGAAGAGCAGGGTACAAAACGCATTTCAGTTTACGCAGCAGCTTCCGTCTCCCTTATTGAATACCGTGAAACAGGTAGGACAAATCAATACGGGTGCCCGTGATAACTGGCGCACGCAAACTGCCGAGAACTGGAAGAAGCAGGCGCTGGCCGCTGTCAACTGGTTCGAGAAATATGCGCCCGCGTTTTTGAAATCTCCGGAAGTTCAAATTCCATTGGCGTCTTTGTATCGTATGATCGGGTCACACGGGAAATCGGATGAGATCTTTCGTGCTTTGAATGGTCCCGCCTCGAATGCATCCTGGAAAAATATTTCCAAAGCTGAAAACTGGTTATTACATCCTTCCAGTAGTCCGCCTCGACCGGTTTATCTGTGTCGTTTTACCAAATCACGACCCGTTTTGGATGGATTACTGTCCGATGAATGCTGGCAGGATGCAGATGAGCTTCGGCTTTCAGAAAAACCATTAACACTTGAGGAGAAACAGACTGAAACGGGACGCGAAAACTTGAGCCGACCTTTTGTATTATTGTCATACGATAAGGAAAATCTGTATATCGCAGCCAGTATTCCTGTAAAAGCGGGTTTGAATTATCCAGACGCATCTGATGTAGGACGCACGTATGATGCCGACTTGAAATTACATGATCGGCTTTCGTTTGCGTTTGACATCGACCGTGATTACACCACCTATTATCAAATGGAAGTGGATCATCGTGGCTGGACCAGTGACCGTTGCTGGATCGATCAAAGCTGGAATCCACGCTGGTATGTGGCCCGTGAAAAAGACAAACAGTATTGGCGCATGGAAATTGCCATTCCATTGAACGAACTGGTTCCCTCCTCGCAATTGAAACGCAAAACCTGGGGGTTTTCAGTCGTCCGCATTATACCTGCCATCGGCCTTCAAAGCTGGAGTCATCCCATGTCCTCTGAACCGCGGCCCGAGACGTTTGGTCTCATGCGGTTTGAGTGAGCTGTTGTACGTTCGGAAATCAATGGCATTCTCTTTTTCGCCAGTCGCGGTCATTTCACTCGATGATTGATTCTCTTATCATGATCGCGTTGCGTCTCAAGGGCGTTCAATCTATCTGGTCTTGAAAAGATCTCTCGAAAATGATGTGGACTGTTTATGGGTTTATTGATTGGCATGGACGAAGCGGGTTATGGCCCGAATCTGGGCCCGCTTGTTATCACGGCCAGTTTATGGAAAGTGCCCGGCGATCCTCGCGAATTTGATTTCTGGCAAGCGTTGCAGTCAGTCGTTTCACAAAAAAAACCGTCCAAAAGCTCTGGATTGTTACACGTTGCCGATTCCAAGGAAGTGCACTCCTCGTCAGCAGGACTGGCGCCACTGGAAAAATCAACGTTGCCTTTTCTACAACTGTTCCATGGAGAACCGAAGCTGGAATCGCTGGAGAGTTTGTGGCAATTATTAATCGCTTCACCAGAGCATCTCGATGCGATTCACAAACAACCCTGGAATTGCAAAGACGAATTTACGATTCCCACCGCTGTCGAGAGTGAAACTGTGCAAGCCTCACAACGTGATTTAAAACAGGCCCTCGATGCAGCGGGAATAGAGTTGCTCGCATTTTGTTCTGAGATTGTACTGCCCGAACGCTTTAACAACTTATGTGCGGAGTACGGGACCAAAGGGGTGATGCTTACGCGATTGTGCATGCAATTGCTGACGCGTGTCTGGGACAGAACATCCATAGAGCCGACGTTGATTATTGGTGACAAGCACGGCGGTCGCAATCGATACGACGAATATCTGGATGAAATTCTCGATGGCGAGATGATTTTTCGGGTTGAAGAATCGACGGCGAAAAGTATTTACAAAGTGGGAAATACCGAAGTTCGCTTTCAGACAAAAGCAGAGTCACATTTTCCGGTCGCCGTCTCTTCGATGGTTTGTAAGTATACGCGCGAAGTGATGATGGAACGGTTCAATCAATTCTGGTCGCAACACGTCCCGGATCTCAAGCCGACGAAAGGGTATCCGGTTGATGCCCGGCGCTTTAAAGACGAAATCGCAGTAGCGCAGGAGCGATTGGAAATATCCGATCAAATTCTCTGGCGCGGTCGATAATCCGCTTATTCTCCGCCATTTTGTTTTTTGTCTGGCAGAAAAATGGAGCCAAAAATACCAACGAGAAAGACCGTCGTTGCACCGATTAATGAATACCAGGGCCAGGCTACTTGATCTTGCATCTCGAAAAACACATAGAGAACAGTCGCTAAACCGATTAAGAAGCCTAGCAAGGCAGGAACCTGTGATGCTCGCTTACTAAACGCCGCTAGAAAGAAAATGCCCAGGATTAATCCGGTCGAAATAGCGGCAATTGTAAAGACATTGCCTACCACGCTCGCGGAAATCAGGCTATCAGAGATCAGTTTGTTGGCAGCAATGCCCACACTGATTTGCGCGATTCCAAACAGGGCGGTAAAATAGCGGCTGGTTTTGACGAGTTCTGCGGGTTGTTTTTTCGTGGCAGTCAGTGGCAGATAGAAGTCATTCACGAGTGCGCTGGTTGTGGAACTGAGAGAACTGGAGAGCGTCGACATGGCAGCCGCGAAGACAGCCGCCAGTGTGATCCCTTTAATGCCGACCGGGAGATTATCGATGATGAACGTCGCGAAAACTTCATCCGATTTTGCGAACGCGGTTTCTGGTGGAAAGCTGGTATAAAATGCGGCGAGTGCAATTCCCAGTAAGAGGAACAATGCAAATTGCGCAAATACAACAAATCCGCTGATGCCCAAGGCTTTGGCAGCGTCGCGCTGGCTGCGTGCGCCCAGATATCGTTGAATCATCAACTGATCTGCACCATGTGTGGCCATCGAAAGAAACAGCCCCCCCACTAGCCCGGCCCAGAAAGAGTACTTGTTGGAAAGGTCCCAACTGAAATCGAACATACTCATTTTGTGATGCGTTTCCGCGAATTGTTGAAAATCGGTCCAGCCGTTGGGCAGCTTGTCAATGATGACAGCGAAAGCGAAAATCGCACCCGCGATATAGATTACAAATTGGAGGCAGTCATTCCAGACAACCGATTTCATTCCACCCATGCAGGTATAAACAATGGTGCCGACACCAATCAAAATGATGCATGTGGATAAAGGGATGCCGACCACCTTTTCCAGAACGAGCGCAGTTAAATAGAGTCGCAAACCATCGGCCAGTGTACGCATCAGGATAAAAGCGAGCGAACTGACCTGTTCGGTTGTTCCACCGAATCGGTCTTTCAAGATTTCATAGGCGGAATAGATTTCTCCGCGATAATAAAGCGGGAGTAAAAAAGCAATGACTAGAAACCGGCCTACAATAAAGCCGATCGCAAGTTGCAGGAACTGAAGATTTCCGCCTGGTTCATATGCGATTCCCGGCACACTGAGAAATGTGACCGTACTGGTTTCGGTGGCGACAATTGAGCCAAGAATAGCCCACCAGGGAAGTGTTTTTCCGCCGAGCAAATAGTCTGACAGGTTTTTTTGCCTGCCTCCTACCCAGGATCCGAACAGGACGACGCCGATCAGATACAGGCCCAAAATGAAGAGATCGGTAGTTCCAATGGCAATATTCACAGTTCCATCACCTGTTTCATTTCATTGTGTGGACGACTTCGTTGCAATCACGAAACATAAGACAGGGCAATCTATGCTGCATTTAAAAGTTCACAGATAGATTAGTAGCTTAGATCCTTTCGGGAATCCAAATACCGGTTATTATAGTAGCTGGCAGATTAAAATTTTGACAGGCTAATCAACATGTTAGATCATTTAACAACGGAACAGCGCAACCCGGCATCGGACCGGATCGATTCCATGAGCAGTCTGGAAATCGTGCAATTAATGAATGAGGAAGATGCAAAGATTGCTGAGGCCGTGAAAAAGGAAGCTCTTACGATCGCCTCAGCCATTGATTTGATTGCAGACGCGTTTCAAAACGGAGGTCGTCTGGTTTACATGGGTGCGGGGACTTCCGGTCGGCTCGGTGTATTGGATGCCAGCGAGTGTCCGCCTACTTTTAACAGTCTTCCCGAACAGGTGGTCGGCTTGATAGCCGGCGGTAAACAGGCATTAACAAATGCGATTGAAGGCGCGGAAGACCGTTCTGAATTCGCCATTGCAGATTTGAAAGAGCTGGGTTTAAGTCAAAAAGATGTGCTGGTGGGTATCGCGACCAGTGGTCGCACGCCTTATGTGATCGCCGGTTTAAAATACGCCCAGGAACGGGGCGCCCAGGCGATTGCAGTCACCTGCAACCAGGAGAATCAACTTGCCGAAGTGGCGAATCTGACGATCTGCCCAGTCGTGGGGCCGGAAGTCGTCACTGGTTCGACTCGATTAAAGGCGGGAACCGCGACAAAAATGGTATTGAACATGCTAACGACGGGTGCCATGGTGCGCATTGGAAAAACGTATGGAAATTTAATGGTCGATTTGCGCGCGACGAATAACAAACTTGTGAATCGCTCCCTTCGAATTCTGATGGGATTTACAAATCTTCCCAATGAGGAAGCGGAGACAATTCTTGAAGAATGTAATGGCGAATTGAAAACGGCAATCGTGCATGCCATACGAGGGGTTTCTCCTGAAACGGCATGGGAACTTCTTAAAGAGAAGAACGGGCATTTGCGACAGGTACTGGAAGATGCCGAGGATGGGGTTTGAGTTCTGTGCTGAATCAACGTGTCAGCGGTCTCAGTGGAAAGGTACAGAAGCATGTCTCTACAATCGGAACAACTGGTACTGGGTATTGATGGAGGTGGCTCCAAGACACGGGCTTCGCTGGCGAGGGTCTCTTCCGGCAATGAGATTCAAATTGCGGGGTGGGGGATTTCGGGTGCTTCGAACCTGAACGCGACTGGTCTTGCAGCGGCAGCCGAACAGGTACAACTGGCGATACAGCGGGCATTCGAAGCTGCTGAAATACCGTTTCAAATAGTCGCCGCGATAAGCATGGGTATGTCGGGCGCCGGGCGGGATGAGGAGCGACAAGCCTGGCTGAACTGGGCACAGGAAAATAATGTTGCTGATCGAATTCAGGTTGTCACCGATGCCGAAACCGTATTGGCAGCTGGTACACCGGAAGGTTTTGGTTTGGCGTTGATCGCGGGAACGGGCTCGCTGGCGTTCGGAAAAAATAAGACGGGTGCAGAGGCCCGCGCGGGAGGTTGGGGTTATCTCCTGGGCGATGAAGGGGGTGGATACCAGATTGCGATCGCAGCCATCAAGGCCATTTTGAAATCGGCAGACGGACGCTGTTCGGAAACCAGCTTACGGCCCGCGGTTCTACAATCGCTGGGGCTGGAACATTCCGATGAGTTGATTGGCTTTGTGTATCGATCTGAAAACAATCGCAGAGAGATCGCTGAGTTATCAAAATTAGTCTTTGCTGCAGCTGAAAAGGGAGATCAAGTAGCGCTGAAGATTCTTCAGCATTCTGTCGAAGAACTCTCGGACTTAGTAAAAGCCGTGGTGAACCGTCTTGAATTTTCAGGCGCTGGTTATGCGTTGGCTTTGACAGGTGGCATCTTGATTCATCAGCAAGATTTTCGACTGTCTCTGTGTGAGCATTTATCACAACTGCAGATCGAACCATCTACAATCGAGTGTGTGGATGATGCCAGCCTGGGCGCCGTTCGGATTGCTGTGGGATTGCTGAATGACGGTGTCTGAGATGCAGAACTGAAATTATTCTGCCGGGAATTCATCAGGAATTTGTAGATGTTTGACAGAATAGGGGGAGCATTGTTGTTTCCAGCCGCCATCCACGGTGATGGAGGTTCCCGTGAGATAGCTGGCATCGTCGCTGGCCAGCATGACAATCGTTTGCGCGATTTCGCGTGGTTGTGCCCAACGTCTTAAGGGGATCATGTCTTCTGAGACCTGACGGATTTGATCGGCCGTTGATTGTTGATCGGCGGCAATGTCTTTTCCCATCGCGGTATCGATGGCGCCGGGGTTTACGCTGAGTGCACGAATCCCAGAAGGACCATACAGAGTTGCCAGTTCGTAAGTCAATGAATCGAGAGCACCTTTGGCTGCGACATAAGCGGGACTGATACCGGCTGCCATTTGAGATTGAATACTGGAAACATTAATAATGACTCCCCGGCTTCTGGGTTCCATATGTTCTGCACACCAGCGTGACAGGAAGGCCGGCGCGGTCAGACAGACCCGCAAAGTGGTTTCCCAACTTGAAAGCTCGATCTTTCTCATCGTCGTAATTTCGCGCCAGGCGGCATTATTCACGAGCACATCAATGCGTCCCCAGGTTGACATACATAATTCAACGGCAGATTGTGCATACTCAAGATCCGATAGGTCGCCGAGACAGGGTAGAAATTGAGCGCCGACTTTTTCGATGCGGCTGGTGACCGGTTCTAAATCATCTGCAGGCAGTGCCAGCAGTACACAATCGTAACCCCGTTCGGCAAAGCAGACTGCCGCCTCACCTCCTATGCCTCCTGCTGCGCCTGTGATGATAGCAACCGGTCGCTCATTCATGTCTGATCCTTTTGTAGCCAGAGGTTTTTAATTGCCGCGTAGAGTAATTCTTTAACGGTCATACACGATTTTAAACCGAGTCGCTTTTCTGGAAAGTGGTCTCGTTTTCGGTTTCCAGAATTACAGCCAGCCATTCGTCTTTTTCAACATAAGGCAATGTTCTGATTCCTAGAATGATTCCTGTCTGACTGGCAATCACGGCGGTGACATCGTCACCGGTGATCGAGCAGATTGAGCCCAGCTGGTCGCCGACTTGCACTTGATCCATCAGTTGCACTGCAGGTTCAAAGAAACCTGCTACGGGAGCGTGATTTTGAAGTTGCAGATGGCCGCTTTCTTTACGATCATCTTCAATATGATACAGGATTGGTTTTTGTTCAGCCGGGATATCGAGTATTCCCAGTTCTGACAAAACGGACAGGCAACCCATTGTATAACCTTCGACGGCTTCTAAATTACAGCCGCTGCCGCCTCCCCATTCAGCATAGATGGCAGGCACGCCATGGTCTCGAGCAGCAGACAATGTGCGACCATTCAGATGTGCCGATGTGCCCCATGAAACGGGTAAGTTGAAAGCGCGGGCCATGCGTCGTTGCGTTTCCAGGATGGTGGGATCAGGATGCAGTGTGTAACCGGAGAAGGGGGCTAAGTTTGAAATCAAGCCACCTGTATGCAAATCAATCAGGTAGTCTGCAGATTGAATTAACAGTGTCGCTTCATTTGCGATTTGCTGGCTGATGGAACCCTCGGGTGATCCGGGAAACGTTCTGGCCAGATCAAGGTCATCTGGTCCACATCGATTCATGCGCTCGTAAGCCGGTTGATTCAAAACGGGAACCAGTGTTACTCTGCCGGTGAGTTTTTCCGGTACGATTCGTGATCTTAGTTGCCGCACCGCGGCCATGGGTTCATATTCATCACCATGCACGCCTCCCAGGATCAGAAAATGCTGTCCGGGTTGGACACCTTCGATGGTAAGCGACTCAAACAGTTTTGTGTGGGACATGCGACCTGTTTTCTCAAGCGTTGTAGTGGGAGTCAATAAGAGATTGAGGAGTGTTCTATTTTTCGTTGTCAATTTTCCATTCGATTTTTGCTTTGCTGCGTAGACTTTGAATGGTGGAATCCCAGAGTGTGCGAGACAGAATCCGATAAATCTCTCCGCGTACATCTTCCAGACTGAATTGACCCGGATGTTTCTTGTTGAGTGTTACAATGTGAACGCCGAATGGAGTCTGAAAGGGCGCGCTGATTTCGCCGACTTTCAAGGGAAAAACCTGTTCTGTTAAAGCAAGCGGCATTTTGCCGCGATAGGCGGATGTGACCAGCGTTCCACCATCATTCTTACTGGGGGCTTCAGAATGTTGGGCGGCTGCTTCTTTGAACGAGATTTTTTTCGCGAGGATCTTTTTGCGGAGGTCTACCAGTTTTTGTCTGGCTTGTTGTGCTGTTTCCGGATTTGAATTTTCGGGCAACTTTAACAGGATATGGCTGGCTTCCACGCGCGTGCCATCCAGCTCTTCCTGATGTTGATTGAAGTAGTCCTGAATTTTGGCTGCTGTGATTTCACGTTTGGCGTAAATATTCCACGACAGCGGGAGCGCAATCGCAGTGCTCAGTTTTTCGGGTGTGAATCCCATTTTGGTAAGAACCTGTTCAGGTTGATCCCCTTTTTTGCGGATCAGTTTTTGGATTCGTAATACACTCTCGTCAAGTTGTTCTGGTGGTACTGTAATTTTTTGTTGAGTCAGAAAAGCCTGGATCAACCGTTGATTCACCAGACTTTCCAGTATTTGCTGTCGGGCAGGTCGTTGACGATCGGCGATGCCAAGTGAAAGATACGCGAAATCCAGATCGGCTTGCGTAATGGCCTGGCCGTTAACGGTAACCAGTACTTTCTGAGTATCATTTGCCTGTTTTACCTGATCCGCTGCCCACAGCGAAGTGCAGGTGGGGAATGCGTAGCAGAGCGAAATAATGCAGACTTTCAGTATGATGGGGAGCGGAGTGAGCATTGTGATTGCTTCCTGCAAACGGAGATTGAATATGAAGACTCAGAAAACGAATCGAGTTTCAGTCGTCTGGATTGTTTCGTGTCACCATTATGGCATTTCCCTCTCATGATGTCAGTCTGAATGAGTCCTGGAAAATAATGAATTTCAAAGTTGGTCTAAAGCAGGAAATGTCCTAGAATCATGCCCATCCGAGATCGATTCATCCTCAATGACGATTGAATGAGTCATTTCACCATTTCGAGTTTCTCATTTTCTCATTCTAAGAAGGGACCAATTTATGTGGTCAACATTATTTGCGCAGCAGGAAAGCACTCCTGCAGATTCCATCGAGTCAGATCCCATTAAGCAGGCAAGCGAGCTTTGGACAACGATCAATGAATTCCTGACAGAAGAGGGGACCGCTCTGGCGCTCCATATTGTTGTAGCGCTGGTCATCTTTTTCGTGGGTAAATGGGTTGCGAATCTTTTGAGCCGTTTTTGTACGCGGTTAATGCGGCAGGCTAAAGTAGACGAAACCTTAACGCGATTTCTGGCGAATATTATTTATGCGATCTTGATGGTTGTGGTCATTCTGGCGTCGCTGTCTGAATTGGGCATTAACACAACTTCTCTGGCTGCAATTCTGGCTGCTGCGGGCTTTGCAGTGGGGATGGCCTTGCAGGGAACACTGGGCAGTTTTGCATCCGGCGTGATGTTGATCCTGTTTAAACCTTTCAAAGTAGGTGATTTTGTCGAAGCAGGCGGCACTTCCGGAGTTGTGGAAGAGATTCAAATATTTTCCACACATATGCGGACTGCTGATAATATTTCGATCATTGTACCTAATGCTCAGATTACCGGGGGAACCATCAAAAACTATTCTCATAAAGAGACACGGCGCATTGATCTGGTATTTGGTTGTGGATATGACGATGACCTGAAAGAGGTGAAATCATTTTTGGAACAAGCTATTCGTAGCGATGAGCGAGTTTTGTCTGATCCGGAACCAGTCGTTGCAGTGAGTGAATTAGGGGACAGCAGTGTAAATTTTGTGGTGCGTCCCTGGGTTAAAAATGCAGACTACTGGGCAACCCGATGGGATCTGATTGAGAAGATCAAGCTGGGCTTCGACGAGCGAGGTTTCAACATCCCGTATCCGACACGTGACCTTCACCTTTACAATGAAGCATCGGCAGGAAAGCTCTAACCCCGACTCTCATGCAAATAAAATTAGTTCAAAGCTTCGAAACCTGGGTTTCGAAGCTTTTTTTGTGATGAGTCAGGCTTGGTTTCTCAGCAAACTCGTCAGAAACGGACCAGTTTTCTATTTTTGTACTCTGCTAGAAAGTAATCTCTGACGTTTTGTAAAACCGACAAAGTGGCATGTCTATGCTGCTCCATTCACTATTGTTTTTGTAGTTCAGTTCAATAATTCAGATTCAATCCACTGTCCTGAGTGATTTTGTATGTTAAGTTTCTTTAAATTATGACAATTACTTCAAAAGAGTCAGTTGTATTGAGTGTGTTTTTCCGTTTGATAATTAGTTCTACGAAGCGATTGAGTCGTAGAAGGACCGTAATCAACATGGTTGAGTCGGTTTCAGAAGTTAGTTCCAGTGATATACCTCCATGCAGACTTTTTTAATAGGATATAATTAATCTCGACTTAATGTACGAAATGATATTCATGCGATAATATCTATACTAAAGTTGACTCAAAAAGCAGAATGTCCCTTAACGGTATCGTCCGTTCTCCTAATACCCGGTTGATCATTGAAGGTGGTTGATAACTCAAGCAGGCCCGAGTTGTCTTCTATTTGGTCAACCGGGTCTTTTTTTTTGGAGTTTCATAAGTTATATTCCATTCGAGTTTTATATATGAGACTCGGCAGGAATTTTACTAAATGTGTAAAAATGAATACTTCGAATTCTCAGGGCATTTGTAATTACATCAGGAATTCGTATTATATGAAGTACCAGTGACAGCTCGGATGGAGATTCACTTCGCTTTTGTGATGTCCATTAATTGAGTTGATGATTCATTTGGGAATCTGTTGATAGCTTCATTTCTTTACTAATTCCATTTCTTTCACAGTACTAGAGCGACTATGCAATCCCCACATCGACCGAGTTTATTACGAAAAATGAACGTTCGTAAGGTTTTGGAAGTCATCCAGGGCCAGGGAACTTTAACACGTGCTGATGTGATGCGCTGTTCTGGAATCAGTGCTCCCACTGTTTCTAAAGCGGTGAGCGCGTTACTGGATGCTGGCTTGCTGGAAGAACGGGAAACCGCAGAATTTTCAGTAGGACGTCCGGGAAAACTACTTCAGCTCCCGCGTTTTAGTGCCCAGGTCATTGGCGTCGTTCTGGAGTGGGATTACTGCTCAGTCGTTGCTTCCGGATTGGATGGTCATATACATCAAGACAAGCTGGATCGATTTAAAACTCCGAAAACCTATGCAGACTTAATTGAAACGATCTCCGGTAAAATTCAGAATCTGGTTGAGCAGCAGAAAATACCTGCTCTGGGAGTCGGAATTACAGTTCCAGGCCTGGTTAACAGTAATGATGGTCGGATCTTTTTGGCGTCGAACCTGCATATTGTTGATGGTCAGGCTCCGGCTGTCGATATTGCCAATCAAACCAGTCTGGAATGTATACTTGTCCAGAAATCAACCGCATTGTGTCTCTCTGAAAAGACATATGGTGCAGGACAGGCGATGGATGATTTCATCAATCTGGATGTCGTTTCCGGATTTGGAATGGGTGTCTTCACCGGGGGACAGTTGCTGGATGGCCAGCATGGTTTGGCTGGCGAGATTGCACACATTACAGTCGAACCCGAGGACGGGCGTGTTTGCGGTTGTGGAAATCAGGGATGCCTGGAGACCGTCGCGACTGATTTGGCATTCACCCAGAATGTTTCTCAACGCCTGGGTAAAGATTTGGATTTTGATGCGATTCAAGAACTGGTCAAGCAGGGCGAAATTGATGTGACTCCGGAGCTGGATCGAACAATCGAATTTCTGGCAATCGGTGTGGCAGCGGCGATTAATATCTTTAATCCCTCGAACATTTTTATCACATCGAAGTTGTTTGATCTTCGCGATGATATGTTTGACAAGATGACGCAAATGGCCAAAAGCCGGGCATTGAAACCTTCCGCCAGCTCTTGTGAGATCGAGCGTTCCAAAGGGAATAAATATCTGGGAGCCGTCGCCGGTATTATTAATCATCTGGCGAATGGTTTGGGACCACGCCTGAGTTAACCTGAATACGGGTTGATTCAGATAAGAAAGCAGAACGATGTCACCTTCTGCAGAGGACATTTCTCGTGAATTCATTCAAGAGTCGGTTCATTTACTTCAGCAATCAGCTGGAAAAATCAACCACTGTCTGAATCAGCTTGATACCGATCAAATCTGGTGGCGTCCCAGGCCAGAACTCAATAGCATTGGGAATCTGATTCTGCATCTGTGTGGCAACCTGAAGCAATGGGCAGTCTGCGGAATTACCGGGTCAGTCGATGAGCGTCAACGGTCACAGGAATTCCGTGCGGATGTCAAAGTTTCGCGGGACGATTTACAATCGCTGATGCATCGCACTATCGAACAGGCCTGTCTGACCATGCAGTCCCTCTCTGCGCCTGCTTTATTGGAGAAGCGAGAGATTCAGGGTTTTTCTGTTTCTGTTTTGGGTGCCATTTCCCATACAGTGCCGCACTTTGTCGGGCATACTCATCAGATTATTTATCTTACCCGCCTGCAAAAAGGGGATCAGTATCAATTCGACTGGTCGCCCGATTCCGACCAAGAGGGTGTTCCCATATAACCTCAGTGAGAAAAATTCGTTATTATCTGTCAGAGGAACTGCCGCAATTGAAGGCAAGGAATTGCGAAGATTTGACAAGAAGACTTCCTGTTTGTTTTTTGACTGTATATAAAACGCTACAATCCTTACTGGAGTGAGTCTGTTCATTGATGAAGTGAGACAAAAGGCGTTGATATTATGTCCCGCAAAGCAAAGCGGTCTGAAAAACAGAAAGCAAAAAAGACTGCGGCGCAACCAAAGCCGAATGTCAAGCAATCGGCTGGCAATTCAGCGACGCCTGCGGCGCTGATTTCAATTTTCCCGCAAAAACGCTTTTCAGGAATGGAACTCGTTTTTTTTTCGCTGTTGCTGATCTGGTCGTTTCTAGTCGCCTGCTTTCCCATGCGAAATATGGATATCTGGTGGCATCTGAGAACAGGACAGTTGATTCTGGAACGTGGTACGGTTCCCTATTTCGACTGGTTTACGTTTGTCGATTTTGATCGACCTTGGATTGATCTGCATTGGGGTTTTCAGATTTTGGTCACCTGGCTGTACCGTTGGGGAGGCGTCGATTTACTGATTCTGACTAAGGCGTTCTGTTTATCTCTTACCATCGGCTTTGCCTGGTATGCTGCGGGGCGATCTGTTCCCCCCTGGTGTAAAGCCCTGCTTTGGATTTTGCCCGTCATTTGTATTTCCGGTCGTTCCGTAGTCCGTCCGGAAATGTTGTCGTTATTTTATTTATCCTTCTGGATGTTTGTTATCAGTTGTGTCCCCGCTTTTCCCAGAATGATCTGGCTGATACCACTGATTACATTACTCTGGGTGAATAGCCATGCCCTGTTTGTACTGGGGTTAGTGGTCAGCGTTCTGTTTGTCGCCGATCATTTGATTCGTGTGGGAGCGCAAGGACGATTTGGTTTGGAAAAACCATCAACGGCAATTTCCAGATTTACATATGTCCGAGTCGGCTTGCTTACATTATTAGCCTGTTTCCTGAATCCTTATCTGGAGCAGGGGGTTTTATTTCCGTTGACTTTGTATGAAAAGTTTTCCGTCGATCAGGCATTTTATTCGGTTCGGGTGGGAGAATTTCAGCCTCCTGTTGATTTCATTAAACAGTCTGGTTTGCAAAATTTGTATCTGTGCTCACAGGTTCTACTTGCCGGATTAACTCTCATGAGTTTTGTACCGCTGTTGTTAAAAAAGAAAGTGAATCCCTTTCGCATTCTGTTGTTTATTGCATTTACACATCTGGCATGGAAGGCCTCGCGGAATACCGGAATATTCTCTCTAATTTCAGGCATCATTCTCTGTGGCAATATTTCTGACTGGATCCGTTTGGCTGTTCCACCGAAAGTGATATCTGCACCAGGCTCAAGGCGAGAAAATATCACTCAGACAAATGGCCTGCCTGACATCACAATTCTCGGGAGCGGGTTTTCCGCATGTGTGTTTGTATTTCTGATGGCCAGTTTATTTTCAGGGCATTGGAATCGTTGGGGAGGTGAAGGGAAAGTTCTGGGTTTAGGCGAGCAAGAAGCGTGGTATGCACATGCTGCTTCAAAATTCGCAGGCCAGCCGGGCATGCCAAGTCGCGCTTTTGTTTCCAATATGGGCCAATCGGCTGTTTACATATTTCATAATGGCCCGGATCGAAAAGTCTTTTTTGATGGTCGACTGGAAGTAAATACCAAAGAGACATTTCAGCTTTACGAACAAATCAAACAGCAGATGGTTTATGGAAAGGGGGATTGGGCGTATTTGCTCCAGGATGAAGAGGGGCAGCGCCCGATCATCATTCTGGATAGTCGTTCTTCCCGTAACGAAATCCGAGGAATGATTACGAATCCGGGATGGCGGCTGGTTTTTGCGGATCAGGCAGCTGCTGTGTTTCTTGATGTTCAGATGGCAGAACGCTTGCAGCTCCCCGTTGCCGATCCGAGTCCATTGGCGGAACCTCCTGGGATGCGGCTCCGCAAATAAAATCGCTCTACGAGTATCCGTTCGTTCCCCAATCGATCGAATTTAGGTTTCCCGGGAGCGCTTTCTCTTGCAAATCGGTAAGACTCAGAGGACATTAGGAGAAGTCCGTTTCAGTCAATCTGTCTGCTGCTTCCGCTTGCAGGCATTTCTTTTCTATATTCGAAGTAAGGGAAACATCATGAGTTATTCTCTGATCAGAAAAAAACTGATCTGTGTACTGGCAATGCTTTTGCTTTCACAGACACTGAATTTCGTGCAGGCACAGGAAGCACAACAACAAAAACACAAGGCTCCACTGGCAAAGCTGGACCTGAAATCAGGAGATTCGATTGTCTTTCTGGGAGACAGTATCACACATCAATGTCTCTATACTCAGTACGTAGAAGATTATTTCTATACACGATTTCCCGAAATGCGGTTGAAATTTCATAACTCGGGTGTTGGTGGAGCCAAGGCCTGGGATGCGCTGGCCCGCTTTGATCGTGACGTGGCTGCTTATAAACCAAAGTATGTGACTGTTTTATTAGGCATGAATGACGGTCAGTATCAGCCGTTCAATGACATGATTTTTGAGACCTATTATAAGGATATGAAGGAATTGATTTCAAAAATTGAAACAATTGGCGCTCAACCGATTCTAATGACGCCGACGATGTTTGACGCTCGAGCGGCCCGTTTGACAAAACGGAAACGAAATCCGGTTGCAACAGAATTATACAACTCTGTGCTGGCCTATTATGGAACGTGGCTGCGTGAAGTAGCTGCGGAGTCCGGCTTTGGTTTCGTTGACATGTACAGCCCGCTGAATAACATTACGTTGGCAGCGCGACAGAAGGACCCGACCTTCACAATTATCGAAGACGCTGTCCATCCAGATCCACCAGGTCAGGTCGTAATGGCATATGCGCTGTTATCTGACATGAACGTTCAGCGTCAGGTATCAAGAATTAACATCAGTAAAAATGCCAAAGGCAATCTGGCTGCCACTGCCAAAGGGGGCACGCTTTCAGATCTGAAGCAGACCGATGAAGGTGTTTCTTTCACATGGCTGTCAAAGAGTTTGCCCTGGGTCGTACCAGCTAAGGCAGAACTGGGAGCAAAACTTACTAAGTTGGGACATCGGATGAGTCAGGAATCGCTTTCGATTCATGATTTGCCTGCCGGTCGTTATGAACTTTCGATAGATGGTGAAGCTGTCGGCCAGTATTCCAACATCGCGCTGGCACGGCATATTGAATTGCAGAGTAATGCGAAGACCCCGCAGTATCAGCAGGCGATGGAAGTAGCACTGTTGAATAAAGAGCGAAACGAGGGGCCGGTAAAGAACAAACGCAACAGTTGGCATGCCTTTCAAGGGTATGCACGTTTGAAACGCGTAGTAGACGCATCTGGCCAAAAGAATGAAGAAGATCTGGCGAAATTGAAAGCCTTCGAAACTCAGCTCAAAGATCACGAAAAGACGATCAAGGAAAGCGAAGCTGCCGATTTGGCATTGGAAGACAAGATTTTCAAGGTCAATCAACCAGTGGCTCGTAAATATGTGTTGAAAAAAGTGGTTGCGACCAGGAAGAAGAAATAACTCAACTGAGAGTTAAGTTACCAATTTTTAGAGAGCGAAAAGCAGACAGCCAGAAGTGAAATCACTTCTGGCTGTTATTGTTTTTACTGCGTGGTGTTGTGGATTGATTTTGGTTTCAGATTCGTAATCAGAGTAGAAACACAAAAGTCAATACCACAGAAAGTGGTAGCAGGACGGCACAGCTATAGGCCATAAAACCAAAAAAGCTGGGCATGCGAATGTTATTCTTTTCTGCGATGGCTTTGACCATGAAGTTAGGCCCATTGCCGATATATGTCATAGCTCCCATAAAGACGGCACCGAGACTGATGGCAACTAGCGAGACTTCATTGACACCAGCGATGGCAGGCCCGTTGGTACCCGCTGCTTTTGCCGTTTCGAAAAAGACTACATAAGTAGGGGCATTGTCCAGGAAGCTGGAGAGAATGCCTGTGGCCCAGTAAAATTTCCAGGGAGAATCAATTCCCAGCGAGGCGCCATTGACATTCAGGATTTGGACGGGGGCCTGCATACAGATAAAGATGCCAACAAACAGTGCTGCCACTTCCAAAATCGCTTCATAGTTGAAGGAGTTCTGTTTGCGAATGCTTTTTGAAGTCGTTAACAACGAGATCCCCGCGAGCAGAAACATGCAGACTTCTCGAAAAAAATGAGGAGCATGCCAGTCTGTGCCCGGAAAAGGCTTCGAAGGGTCGAGCAGTGCCACACAAAATATGACTAACAGCAACCATAGGAAGTTAACGCCTCCTCTGAGTGCAAATGGCTCGATCGTTTCAGGAATCGCTTCGACATTTTCCTTATTTTCTTTTTTATAACGAATTGTATCGTACAGGAAATAAATCACCAGCAGCGACAGGTTCATCGCCAGCCACATGGGCCAGAGTGTGAGAGTCCAGGTGAAAGGCACTCCTCTGAGGAATCCTAGAAACAAGGGGGGATCGCCGATGGGAAGTAGACAGCCCCCCGTATTACAAACGACAAAAATAAAGAAAATGACGGTATGGGCAACATAGTTACGTTTTTGATTCGCTTTGAGGAGTGGTCGAATCAGTAACATCGCAGCGCCAGTGGTTCCGATAAAACTGGCGATCGCTGCACCGATGGCAATGATACCTGTATTCAGAGCAGGGCGGCCTACCAGATGGCCATTAAAGGCAATTCCACCACTAATCACGTATAAGCTGAAAAGCAGTGCAATAAACGGAATATATTCGACCAGCAACGCATTTTTAAGCACCACGATGGCAGCAGGAAATCCCGGAGCCGACAGTTCATGAGTGCCATGGTCTACCACACCATGCCCGTACAAGAACGTATAGTAAAGTAATGTGACTAACCCCAGGCTGACGGCTACCAGCAAGCGGTTTTTATTATGCTCCCACCATTCTTCGGTTTTATGGATTAAGGGGAGAAATGCGATGCATAACAAGAGAGCGGCGAACGGAATGACACTGTAAAAAGCAGGTGGTTCTGCCTGTACGTGGTGCTCATCATGGGGTACTTCTGATGTCGATGTTAAGGTTGTTGCTTCCAATTGCGCCCGTGTATCAGCGATTAAGCTCATCTCAATCGCCCTCCATTCTCTAGTCTCTGGGGATTAATGTGTGTGGGTGAGGATTCGAAAATCCGTTTTCATTTTGAGTGATGTGTGCAAAAGCGTAGTGTTTTGATGGCAATCTATAAAATCCTGAATTATGTCATGATCGGAGTCTCTCTACAATGTCCAGATCAGAATGATTTTAGATTGCGTTTATGAATTCGAAACCCCGCAATGTTGTACTTTCGCCGGATTCAAAGCGGGTTTCATATCTATCAGGTATTGTTTGATGAGCTCAGCAGTATGCGAACTCTCAAGAAGCTTGAGTGTGATCAGGGTTTTTCCCAGTGTAATGGGTGGTTCAATCTGCAATGCCAGCAGATAGGAAACCTGTTGTTGAGTCAGTAAATTCAACTGTATAGCAGCGTCCCCAAACCGTTTGCCACTTTCTTTCTGAAGATCCAAAATATTGGTGACTTGTAGATCCGTTAATAATTTTTCGGCAATAGCAAGTTCGCCTGTTTTCGCCCGCTTTTCTTGCTCAGGGCATTTCAGAAGTGCTTTGGAAATAGTTGGAATATCGAAGATTTTCTTAGTCACGAGCCAGCGACTGAATCTATTGCGTTTGACCAGTTGTTGTAGTTCCTGATCATCCTTGCTGATGATGCTACGGATTTGTACTTGATTTCTTCCCTTTTCCTTCGATTCATACATCGCCTGATCAGACTCAGCGATCAGGCGTTCTGCATAGCCTGTGATGTCACGAGGTGGAATGCCGACAACAGCTCCCAAACTGGCTGTCACTGGTACGCGTTTCCCTTCAAACTCAATGAATTCGTTTTCAATGAGAGTCCGCAGTCTTTCTGATAGCTCCCGAATACCATTTTCTGAAGGGTTATTCGCCAGGATCACAAATTCTTCACCACCATAGCGGCAGAATACGTCAGATCGACGTGTCGATTCGCTGGCAACTTTGGCGATGCGCTGTAATGCCAGGTCTCCAAACTGATGACCGTATGTGTCATTTAGTTGTTTAAATCGATCAATGTCTGAAAAAATGATTCCAATTGGCCGTGCAAAGCGAGCACAATGATAAAGCTCTTTTTCAAAGGCTTCGTTAAAATAACTTCGGTTATAAACCATTGTAAGAGGGTCGTGGATTGCTTTACTCTGCAGTTGTTTATTTTCCGATTCCAGTTTTATTTTTTGTTCTTCGACGACAGCTTGGCGCGCGGATGCTTGATTCGAATCGACCTGAGCTTTCATGGTCAATTTGAGTAATTGTTCGTTAGCGGTAGCCATAATATCGTATGGTGATCCGATATCATCCATATTGACCGAAAATATTTGCGCTGCTTCTTCAAATCGTGACTGGACTTGTTCAAGAAAACCGTGCAGCTCTTCATAGGGCATATTGAAGAATTCTGATGTCAATTCCTGGAGTCGATTTAAGGCTAATCCACTATTGGTAGAACAGAAATAATCACCGATTGCTGCCGAAGATGCTATGGTAATGATCAGATTGAAATGGGGGTGTGACGAGAGTGCTTTTAATTGTTCGAGTGTGTCATGATGGTGTTCAATAGCACTTTTGAATTGTTCTGGCAGCTCCCAGCGTTCCATCATTTTGACGCCGACTTCACAATGATTGACTCCCAAAACTTCTGTTTCGACTTCAGCACATTCTCTTTCTTGTGTTTCAGCTTGCTCAAGTACCGGAACGAGATCGTCGGGGATGGAACGGAGCATTGCAAGATAGCCGATATCCTGTAACAAACCAATCAGAAAGCTGTCGTATTTTAATTCATTCCCCAGTCTCGAAGCTAATAACTCTGCTGCTGCAGATTGGACGATCGACTGTTTCCAGTAAGAATCGAATCGTACTTTGAGCGGTCCTGCATTGATTGCTGATTCCGAGAGCGAAAAACTCAACGCCAGAGAGGTAACAACCATGGTTCCCAAAAGAGGAACAGCGCGTTCTATGCCTTTACAATCCGACCTTAGGCCAAAAAAAGAAGAATTGCTGGCTTTCAGAATTTTGGCTGTGATGGCAGGGTCTGCTTTGATCGTCTCGATCACTTCGCTGATATCGGTATCTGGATTTTTAGAAAGGTACAACAACCTGACCGCGACGGCAGGTAAGGTTGGTAATTGATCCGACGACCAAATTTTTTCCGGAGAAATCATTATCTCTGACCTTTAGGTGATGCAATTCAATGAATATTAGCAATTTTCAAAAAAATGCATCTTAACTAGACAGCTCTGTTTTTTTGATGATGCATTCAACATCATGTAATAGGATCTCAATCGCCATATACTTTATGCGTTTGTTGTGACCCAGCGTTCTAACTTGCTTTTCAAACTGTCTGGTGTAAATGGTTTTACAAGATAGTCAGAAACACCTGCCTGAATTGCTATGACTACGCGTGCACGTTCGGCTTCGGTTGTAATCATAATGATAGGAATTTCTTTGTTAAGCAGACGGATTTCTTTCAGGAGCTGAAGCCCATCCATATTGGGCATGTTCCAGTCGCTCAGAACAATATCGAACGTGCCAGCATTGTATAACTCTAACGCCTGAACTCCATCTTCCGCTTCAGTTACATCTTCGATACCTAGTTTCGACAAACATCGTTTCTGGATCGTTCTCATTGTTCCTGAGTCGTCAACAAGTAAAACTTTCATTGGAATGGCCTTTATCTTTAAGTCATTAAATTGTTCAAAAAAAAGTGTTAGTTAAGTTAGTGTTTTATCGATCAGAAAATCCTGCCTCGATCGTGAAGGTTCCAATTTCTGAATCAAACGCGATGCAAATAGGTGAAACATTCGAAGGGTAATGTACGGCGTGTCCTACTCCGGTAATGATATTCGGAATACTGATTGAAGCTTCCAGGTGCTCCAGTTGGGCTTTTGCTGAGCCCGCGATCATATTTGCTAATTCACAAACGGCATCGCAGACCTCATCATTGAGTTCGTCCGTTGTAATACCCAAGAGACGATCCAAAATTCCAATGCCTACGCTTTTTGATAAACTTAGGACTAGAGTTCCGGCTGCTTTTCCCGAAATTCCAATCACAGCGCTCAATTCATGTTGTGGAATATGATCTGATTTCAAGCTCAGTCCTGTACGTTTTGGAGTACATCCCAGCATCATATCAAAAACTGAGATTGTTGAGCTGATGATAGGATTCACAAATTCGGCAGTGAGCTCCGATTTACCTGCAATGGTTGACGTCATTATCAATTTCCTGTTTTATTACGAATAGTACAAATACGTTTTTTCAATTCTTTTAGATGAACCTCAAAAGTGTAGCCAAGAGATGGAACTCTAAGATTGATCACAGAATTCAACATTGGTTAGTTGAGTGATAAGCCGTGCGTTCCAATAATTGTGTATGTAAAACATAGATCACGAAAAAATACATGTGCCAAAATATCAACACGATATTCGCAATAAAAATTACAGGGCCGGAGAAACATTGCCGCATATGTCGAATTTGCTGAATATAATGGAGGTATTACCCCTACGGGATGTTGGCATCTCATCTGAAATCTGATCAGGAAGCGAAGAATTGCAGACAATAATGTCGAGAAATGTCTTTAGCTTCAGGATTTGGTTGGTAGAAATGTGCCTGCTTCGACAAATATGAGGTAGTGGAACCAAGAAGCAAAAAAGATAAACAGCTCTGAATAACAATCAGCGTTTGTTTAATTCGATCCGTTTCGCAGCGTTCACGATAGTATAGAAATATAAATATTTATACTTCAAAATTGCTTTGGATTGCAGTTGAGCCATGAAATGAAAATGGTATACGATAGGTAGATGGATGTTGATAGTACAGCTTCATACTTATCAATTGCGATGTAGATGTTTTGATTCGAAACGTATTTTCAATTACATTTCCAGATAACTTATCATGGTTTCTCTCCTCAGTAACGAAGAAACCCTTTCAGTTCTTAGTACTTGCGTGCTGATATATTCGAATAGTTGTCTAGTTTTAAAAATTCAAGAGTTTGAAAGCCAATGATTGAGTCATTTCACCCAGACCCGATTGAATTTGCTCAAAATGTAATAACAACATGTCATCGATTGAATAATTTTTTAACGGTTTTACAATGCCAGAGTGAATTTCTAGCGGCATTACCCTCCAATGAGACACAGCCAGAGATAGCCGGAATATTAACAGATCTAGATCCATTGATTGAATCCGCAACAAATGATGTGCATGAGCTCTCTAAGAAATGCAGAGATTTTTTAGAGGGAAAATAAGAGATGCTGAATGTAGATGGAACCATAAGTAAATTGATATCTATCATTTCTAGTAATTAAAATTATCCGGGAGCCACCATGCTTACTTCAACTGATCTGATACGAGTTGTAATCGTAGACGACCATGCCATGCTTGTTGATTCATTAGTTTCGCGATTCCAAAAAGACTCTGGAATCGATGTTGTGGGAACGGCAACAGATGCTGATCAGGGTTTGGCTTTAATTCTGGAAACCGAGCCGGATGTTGTGATTCTGGATGTCGAATTACCGGGCAGAGGATCATTTGATATCGGACAAGAAATTTCAACGAAATTAAAAAACACAAAGATGATTTTTCTGACGGGTTATCTCTCTGATATTTTCATTGAATTGGCATTAAGGGTGAATGCAGTCGGTTATCTTTTGAAAGGCGAGCCGATTGAATCTCTGATTCACGCAATCAAAAAAGCGGCCCGAGGTGAATATTGCTTTTCTCAATCGGTTCAGGAACGACTGATTTTTGATCACAAGCAGAATCGTTATTTAATTCATTCAGAAAGCATGCTGGCATCACTGACTTCTCGGCAGATTGAAGTACTCCGGCATCTGGCGCGCGGAAAAAGTGTCAAGGAAGTGGCTCGTTCAATGCACCTTTCTGAAAAATCAATCGACAGTCATAAATACCGTATCATGCATAAACTGGGAATTCATGATCGAGTAGAATTGGCCCGGTATTCCATTCGTGAAGGTTTGACACTTCCCTAAGTTGGTGTCAGTGATATTATTTCGCTCAGGAGCATATCGGTCCGCGCTGCTGGATCAGATGATTGATCGATTCAATTTGTGAAGCCGATAGTTCAAAGTTCAAAACTTCTGCGTTCTCTTCAATCTGCTCAGGTCGCTTTGCTCCACATAATGCGCATGTGATTCCTGTTTGCTGAATCGTCCAGCGAATCACTACTTGAGCAATCGTGCAATTGAATTCTTCTGCCAGAGAACGCAACTGGTCCAGGAAATCCTGGTTTTTTTCCCATTCTTCTCCATGAAACATCGGATATTTTTGTCTGCCGTCCTCGGGAGCAAATTGATGATAGCGCGCTAACTTTCCGGCTAGTAAACCTTTCATCAAAGGCCAATAGACCATGACCGAAACCTGATTCTCGATACACCAGGGCAGTCGGTCCGCTTCGATTTCTCGCTGGAGCATATTGTATCGAGGTTGGTAAGCAGAGATTGGACAGACAGCCGCAAACTCCTGAAGTTGATCCAGAGTGAAATTCGAAACACCCACAGAAAGAATTTTACCCGCCTCCAGCAATTCTTTAAAAGCGCCCGCTGAATCACTGACAGGAATTTCAGGATCAGGACCATGCAAATAGTAAAGTTCCACCCGGTCTGTATTAAGTCGCTCCAGGCTCTCATCGCATTCCCTTTTGATTCTCTCAGGCGAAGCATCGCGTATCTGTTTCGTACCAGACCAGTGGATGCCTCCTTTCGTAGCGATGACGATCTGGTCTCGCTTCTCTCCTAAAGCTCTGGCAATCAATCGCTCACTTTCTCCTTCATAGCCATAACAATAAGCGGTGTCAAAAAAGTGGATCCCTGAATCAAAGGCCGCGTTTAAGGTAGCCAAACTTGCCTGCTCGGTCACATCAACACTCGTGACTCCCGAAATTGGCCAGCAGCCCATCGCGATTGGCGTAATCTGAATGTTCGTATTTCCAATATTTCGCAAGAGGGTCATCTGATATCTTCCTGTTGGAGATTCGAAATTGATATAATGTCTTGTAACCGGTGAATGGAGATTCGATCCAAATTGAATTACGATAGAGAACAGACGCTTTAAAGAACATCATATTGTTTGCCCAAAACAAATGAAGGCTTAAAGAGATTATGTGTGCTCGGTTTTTCTTATTTTCGCCTGACGCAGAGATCATGAAATTATTTCACATGGTCAATTTTCCGCGCATTGCTCCCCGATACAATATTGCCCCTTCGCAACCTGTATTGGCGATCTCCCATGATCATCACGGTTTCAACGTAAGTCATTTTCAGTGGGGGTTAATTCCAGGCTGGTCAAAAAATCTCGCACCAGGTCATGCGATGATCAATGCTCGTTCTGAAACGGCATCAATAAAGCCGGCATTTAAAAATGCGTTTCGCTATCGCAGGTGTCTCATTCCTGCGAACGGGTTTTATGAATGGAAAAGTACGGGAAATCGTTCCCGGCAGGCGATGTGTATTCGATTAAAGGATGAACCGTTGTTTGCGATGGCGGGTATCTGGGAGCAGTGGCAGAGTCCTGATGGGACAGAACTGGAAACCTGCTCGGTCTTAACCACGGCCGCGAATACATTGCTCGAAACTATTCATCCCAGAATGCCCGTGATTCTGCGTCCGAATCAGTTCGGTCGTTGGCTCAGTTCCGAAACCACACCCACTCCGCAGCTGGAACGATTGCTCCAGACCTTCCCTGCAGAAGAAATGCAGATTTTTCCCGTCAGTTCTTATGTGAATAAAGTCACCCATGATTCTCCGGAATGCATTGTACCAACTCAGGAGCAGAAAACTCTTTTTTGAAGGATTAATGGGGAGACTGGAACAGCGAAAGCAGGGGCTCGCTCTCTTCAAAATGGGCAAACAGATAATCTGGTTCGCATTTTCTCAGATCTTCCAGGGGATAAACTCCCGTAGCGACCGCAATCACGTTTGCTTCGATAGCGCGGGCGCAGTGGATATCACTGGGAGTGTCTCCAATTACCCAAACCGTTGCCGCTTCCACTAATTCCGGAGCGTGGCGTTTTTGAATCTGTTTGAGAGCTTCATGAGCGACATCATTGCGGTCTGAATGATGATCACCGTATGCGCCAAAGTCAAAGAAATGATTCAGGTCATAGTGTTTCAGTTTCTTCCGGGCACCATGTTCGAAATTACCGGTCAGTAGACCAAGATCAACATGAGCGCGTTCTGAGAGCGATTCCAGAATCGACTTGATTCCCGGCAGAACATGGCCTTTTTGTTCTTTCAGTTTTTCTGCTAGCAAGTCAAGATAGGCTCTCTCAAATCGTTTTCGATTCTGACTTGTGTTGGGAATATCGAAATATTCAAACAGATCTACCATGATGGCATGATCGGTTCTACCAGCAGTCGGAATGCCCTCAACGGGCGCGGAAACCTGAAACTCTTCTTCCAGCATATGCAGGATCGACCGTTGGCCGGCACCACCGGTATCGAGCAAGGTACCATCAATATCAAATAAACAAATATGCATTTTCAGTGAATGATTCAAAGGTGACGTGAGTGAGTTTTAACACACACTATTCTAGACACCTTGAACGACTTCGGAAATGCGGTTTATTGAAAGAGGAGCTGTTTTTATTTCAGTTCCTGCTCGGGAGATCACTTCCGAGCCTATTTCCGGCAGATTTTGCTCATATCCTGCCAGCAGCGCCAGATCACAAAGCTGATTCACTTTTTTGAGTACGCCCTTCGTCTCCTTATGAATTTCCTCGAAGGCATCAACGGTGAAGAGTGGCTTTGTGCGACCTGATACATTGAGACGGTGAGCGATGTAGTTTTCAGTCGTTTTCAGATCGAAGGGAGTGAGTTCAATCGCCAGATCAGAGAAACGGGTTACAGCATTCGCAGCTTCCGAATTCAGATTTTCGAATGTCGTTACGATGGATAATGAAGTGTGCCGCTGGTTTCCAGTATGGAGCAATCGTTCAATTGTATTGTGACATCCGGAACGACTCTCGTCGACGTGATCCAGAAGCAGGATCACACGATCCTGCGTCAACTGCAAGCCAGTCAGGTAATCCGTCAGCATTCTCCAGAGTTGAGCTGGTCTGGTATCATAAGCGGGGCCCAGGCGAAACTGAGCGCACAACTGCCATAGAAATTCTTCTTCACCCAGTCCCAGCAGATCAAAATATTCGCAGTGGTGCGGACTCCTTTTGGATAAGTGCTGCAGCACTTTGAGCGTCAGCGTCTTACCTGTTCCCGATGGTCCTGTGAAGAGGGAACATTTTTTTTGCTCATCCGCTACATAAAGTAAGCGGGCTAATGCCTCTTCATGGATTTCACTTTCGAAAAAGAAATCCAGATCCAGTTGTTGATGAAACGGAGCGTGTGTCAAATTCCAGAAATCGCAATACATGATTCTCTTTTGACCTGTTGATTTTGAGTTCGAACCTCTTGTTCTGATTCTCTGCTCCTTGCATAAGGCACAGGAAACGAGATACCATCCATAAACGGGGATCGACACGTTCAGGGTCATCGATTTGAGAGACCACTGAGCGGGGAGATTCCCGTATGATTAAAATCGGCCTTTCAGTGCTATCGGCATGACTGATCCCCGTCTGTCTATTCTTTTTTTCTCAACTTACGTATTTTAAAGAGCTTAAAGTTTCTTGGTTCCGCCTCTTCTCGAGATATTTATGCCGCACCGTTTTTTCTTCCCAGGTTCATTTGAACCAGATCGACTACTTCTGGAAGGCAGTGAAGCCCATCATTTGCTGCATGTTTTACGAATGCAGGCAGGCGATACTCTGCTGGTATTTAATGGGACAGGAGCCGAGGCAGAAGCGGAGATTACAAAAACGGGACGAAAAACGGTCGAAATCAAGATCACAGAGCGACTCGAAGTTCAAGCGAATACTCAGGTTCCTCTGATTTTAGCTACAGCGGTTCCCAAGGGAGATCGATTTCGCTGGCTGGTTGAGAAAGCGGCGGAACTGGGTGTTACCAGATTAGTGCCTCTCATCACAGAACGCAGCAGTGTTGATCCCGGCGAGAATCGTTTGAAAAAATTACAACAAACAATTGTGGCTGCGGCAAAACAGTCGGGGCAGACTCGCTTGATGGAATTGGCCCCTTTGCAGACATGGGAAGATTTTTTAGAAGAAACATGCCAGCCGGACTGTCATTTGTTGATTGCCGACCCGAATGGAAGTGCCTTAGACCTTTTGTGCCAGACTGAGACGAATCTGGTGATGAGCCCTGTGATTCTGATGATTGGTCCGGAAGGGGGCTTCTCTTCTGAGGAACTCAATTCCGCGATAGATAAAGGAGCGAAGTCGGTCAAATTAAGTAAGGGTATATTACGGATTGAAACCGCAGCCATTGTATTCGCCGGACTGATTCGCCTTACATCCAACAAGCCTGAATGATGCGTAAAAAGATATCGCTTAAATCAGCCAAGATGTCCCTCCCGGACGTAGAGCATGAAACTATAAATCACGACCGCAGCAACCACCAGTGAGCCAAGATTCAACAATAATCGCGCTGTTGTTGGTCTCTTTGTGAACACAATTTGTGCAATCACAGTGACAACGGCCACCAGTCCAAATTTGAAATAGACCATGCCTTTAATGCCCCAACCGGCAATAAAGTAATTCGCAATCTGGTTCGATTCAACGATATAATTCGAACCCCCGGGTTGTTGGTTAGTCCTCAGAAGCAGATACGTCATGAAGACATCAAGGGCATTAACCAAAATAAAAACGCTGGTCTCGCGCTCCAGCGGCAATTGACGACTCCAGAAAGAGCCACTCTTTTTCTCTTCAGAAGGAGTTTCTTCCATGACTGACTCTCACTTAACCAAAGACCAAAGTAGAAGTACCGCTAAACCAGTTTACGCAGTTGATCTATGTAAGCCGGAATGGCTGCCTTGGGTTCTTCTTTCGCTTCATACTCAAGAACGAGAAAGTTTTTGTAGTGCGCATCTTTTAGAATTTTAATGATGCGTGGAATATCAGCGGGAACCTCTTTACCTCTCACTCCCATTTCTACTTTGATTTGCGCATTGATCGCCAGCGGTGCAATTTTCTCTAGATCGGCATAGGGGTCTTCCGTTCGGAAATTTCCACTGTCAAAGTTAATGCCGAAATTCGGTGCTTTATTAATACCGTCAATAATTCTCATCATCTGCGCGGGAGTAGAAGTGATCCCTCCATGATTCTCCAGCGCCAGACTGACTCCTTTTTGTTCTGCATATTTGAGGGATTCGTTAATGCCTTTCTGGCACATGCGGATTGCCTCGGCTTCATTGCCCCCTTTAGGAACTCTGCCTGCGAAAATACGAATCACGGGCGCGCCCAGAATGGCGGAGTAATCAATCCACTTGCGCGTCATTTGCAGTTGCTCATCACGGGCTGTTCCCAGGGGTAAGCAGAAATCGTTGCCAATGGCGGTGCCGGATACTTCCATGCCGAGTGATCCCGCCAGATCGCGTGTCTTTTTCAGGTAGTCATTGCTGACGGGATTCGGAAAGTAATAGCTGGTCAATTCACAGCCATCCAGTTTCAATTTGCCGCAGTAGCGAACGAAATCCATGATATCCATGGTGGCTTTCGTTTTCCTGGGGCGTGGCTTCGGCCAGTTATGTTGCATATAACGATGGAAAGAATAAGCGGCCAGACTCAGTTTCAGCTTCTTCGATGCGTCTTTTTTCTGAACTCCTGCCGCCAATGTGGTGTCTGAAATCAAGGTGCCAGCTGTCAAAGCGCCCCAGCCCCAAAGCGAAGTGGTTTTCAGGAAATCACGCCTGTTGGATTCGTTATGATCCAGGGTCGGTGAATCAACTGCCATTATGTTTACTCCAGATGTGAGTCAATGAAATTGAGATGGTTAAGGTAAGTTGCCACTCTACTAGGAAAAGAGGCTTGTTTATTTTGACAAATCACAGGCGGTAAAGAAACCCTCGATATCAAAAACAGGCAGAATTGCAAAGTTTCCACGGATGGCTAAACTAACTCTATTATTGTAGCCATCACTGACAGCCTACCTGTTTGTTTGTTACGATATGCGGCCAGGGAATTTTCCTCGCAAATTGGTAACTGAATTTTGACCGGGCCATCGTGCCCATGACCTATTAGGAAGACCGGACACAATGCCTCGTTACGACGCCAAGCGGATCGAAACCAAATGGCAGACATATTGGGATCAGCACGAAACTTTCAAGACGGGAGAATTTGTTGAAGGCAAAGAAAAGCTCTATGTGCTTGATATGTTTCCCTATCCTTCAGGCGATGGTTTACATGTGGGTCATCCGGAAGGCTATACGGCAACAGACATTGTATGCCGTCACGCTCGTATGCAGGGTAAACAGGTTTTGCATCCGATGGGTTGGGATGCCTTTGGTTTGCCCGCCGAGCAGCATGCCATCAAAACAGGCACCCCTCCGCGGATTACGACGCAGAAAAATATCGACACATTTCGTCGCCAGCTAAAAATGTTGGGTTTCAGCTATGACTGGAGCCGCGAGTTTTCTACTACCGATCCAGAATACTTCCGCTGGACACAATGGATCTTCCTCCAGTTGTTCGAGTCCTGGTTTGATCCGGAAAACGAGTGGACAGGCCCCGATGGTAAAAAACGTGTGGGTCGTGCCAGGCCCATTAGTGAGTTGCCGATTCCCGAAAAAATAAAATTTGCAGGTGAAGAAGCGATTCGCCATTATCAAAACCGTAATCGCTTAGCATATCAGCATGAGGCGCCCGTTAACTGGTGTTCCGCGTTGGGAACCGTGTTGGCGAATGAAGAAATCATCGACGGAAAAAGTGAGCGAGGCGATCACCCTGTCGAACGTATTCCCTTACGGCAATGGATGCTCCGCATTACAAAATATGGAGACCGATTGATCGATGGTCTTGAGGGTCTTGACTGGTCTGAGTCGATTAAATCGTTGCAAAAAAACTGGATTGGTCGCAGTGAAGGGGCTGAAGTCGATTTCTTTATCGGCTCCGAAAACCAAACGACAGATTTGGATCAGGCATTCGAAACATGGAAGTCAACTCGTGCCGCATCAGGCTTTTCAGAAGAGCCAGAGGCAGACGTGTTGCGAATTTATACGACACGCCCCGATACATTATATGGGGCAACCTACATGGTGTTGTCCCCGGAGCATCCGTTTGTAGACCGGTTGACGATAGCCGATCAGAAACAGGCCGTTGAGGCCTATCGGCAGAAAGCAGCACTCAAGAGCGACCTCGATCGAACCGATTTGGCCAAAGAAAAAACGGGCGTCTTTACCGGTAGTTATGCCGTGAATCCTGTCAATGGGGCACGGATTCCCGTGTGGATCGCCGACTATGTTTTGATCAGCTACGGCACCGGTGCCATCATGGCGGTTCCCGCGCACGACTTACGCGATTGGGAATTTGCCGTTGAATTCAGCTTACCCATCATTCCTGTTGTGCAACCTGCTGACAATTATGAGCCTTCAAAAGACGAGTTGGCGTTGGAAACTGAAATCGATGGCGAAAAACGAACACCGTTTTCCGGAATGGGAACGGCCATTCATTCTGGTGAATTTGATGGAATGAAAACGGCAGATTTCAAAAAACAGATCACAGCCAACCTCATCGAGCAGGGGGTTGGTAAGGGGGCCGTCAACTATCGTTTGCGCGACTGGCTCTTCAGTCGGCAGCACTTTTGGGGCGAACCATTTCCGATCTGGCATGAATTGGATGCCGAGGGAAAGATTACAGGCTTGATGCGGCCCGATCCGGAAGAGAGTTTGCCCGTTGAATTACCCGACTTGAAAGAGTACAAACCAACAGGAACGCCTGAGCCACCACTTTCTTCTGCTCCGGAAGAATGGCTCTATAAAACCGACTCTGATGGCACGCGTCTCTATCGTGAAGTGAACAGCATGCCACAATGGGCTGGCTCCTGCTGGTATTATTTGCGGTTTGCTGATCCAGAGAACAATGAGCGGTTCGTCGATCTCAGGAACGAACAAAACTGGTTGCCCGTGGACCTTTATATTGGCGGTGGCGAGCATGCGGTTTTACATTTGCTTTACGCGCGTTTCTGGCATCAGGTTTTGTTTGATCTCGGGCATGTGACTTGCGCTGAACCATTCCAGAAGTTGGTCAATCAAGGCATGATTTTGGGTGATGTCGAATTGACGGGATTTCAGACAGCTGACGGTACCTGGGTTTCTTCCAAAGCCGTTGAAGAATCAGATGAGTTCGACACGGGATGGATTGAGAAATCGTCAGGCAAGCCCGTAAGTATCCTGAGCCTGGAATCTGATCAGGTACAGAAGCAAGGTGAGGATTTCACGCTTGTCGATGATTCCACGATTTATGTGAATAGTCGCGCCTATAAGATGTCGAAGGCGCGAGGAAACGTAGTAAATCCTGATTTTGTGGTTGAACAGTATGGTGCGGATTCTCTACGTATTTATGAAATGTTTATGGGACCATTGGAAGCTACAAAACCGTGGAGCATGAGCGGCTTAGATGGAGTCAGCCGATTCCTAGGGCGGGTCTGGCGGTTGATGATTGAGGAACGCGACGAAGAAGTTACCTTAAGTGCAGCGGTGACGGACGATGCACCATCTGAAGAACAGTTACGAATCTTACATAAAACGATCAAAGCAGTCACCGAAGACATTGAAAAATTGTCCCTCAACACGGCGATCAGCCGCATGATGGAATTTACAAATGCGATGGGACAACAGAAAAGCAGATCCAAGGCCGTCCTGTCTGAGTTCGTGTTGCTCCTTTCACCATTTGCGCCCCATATAGCTGAAGAACTCTGGAGTGTTCTGGGAAATACCGAATCGTTAGCGTATCAGCCCTGGCCAATCTATGATGAATCGTTATTGCAGGAATCAATTGTGGAGATTCCCGTTCAGGTCAACGGGAAATTACGTTCCAAAGTTTCTGTCGCGGCCGACGCCGATCAGGCAACGATGCAGCAGGCGGCAGAGCAGGATGAAACGGTTGTCAAGTTTCTTGAAGGGAAAACGATTGTCAAAGCCATCGTCATTCCTGGCAGAATGGTCAATTTTGTTGTGAAATAGAAGAGGAAGCAGGGGAGTGGAAATGACTCTCTCCTGTTTTCGTCTTCT
>NZ_CALEMX010000473.1 GCF_937910335.1 uncultured Gimesia sp.
ATCAACCACTAAGGTAACAGGAATGTCAGATTAAGTCTTAACTATTACAATTTATGGCCGGTTCTAATGACACTGGATTGCTATTCCGTTTGCATTTGCATTCCGGCATCGATCTTCTATGATTTGCCTGCAGAAGTATTCTATTTTATCTTCAGATCCGTTTTCAAAGCGAAGTGTGTAAAGATCATCATGGAAGCAATAGCCAATGGACTGATATTGCTGATACTGTCGATCGGCCATGCTGAACTCTGGGTCATGGTCATCAATCGCACACACGCCCTGCCAATACCTGATGCGCGGCTCAAAAAACTCAGACATGTTCTGGAGTTGTTCATCGTCCTGTTCCCCATTGTGCTGTTTCTCTCCGTGGGACTGTACACTCCGGGGGTCTTATTGGGTGGAACCTGGAGCCAACTCCCTTTCTGGTGGAAGCCTGTTCTATTGGTATGTGCCTTGGGTTTTCTGGGTTTATTGTATTCGGGTTTCCGGCATCTGTTTTACAAACCACCCCGGCTACAGATCGAATACCAGTCTGAATTGATCCACATGCGACAGCGACTCAATCAGGATCTGATCGGAGAGGGGCCCTATCATTATCTGGCTGGCCTTCCTTTGAACGAAATTTTCAGTGTCGATTTCACCCGGAAAACATTTCAGCTCCCTCGTCTACCGGAGAACTGGGATGGTCTGACAATTTTGCATCTCAGCGACTTACACTTTTCCGGCACATTGAAACGCGAGTATTTTGTCGAGCTGTGTCGGATCGCACAGGAAACCAAGCCTGACCTGATCGTTTTCGCTGGCGATCTAATTGACGAAATGAAATGTCTTGACTGGTTGGACGATACTCTGGGGCCGATGCAAGCACCTCTGGGGTGTTACTTTATTCTTGGTAATCATGACTGGCATCAGGAAAGTCTTCAGATTCGAGAAACTTTAGTGGAAACGGGCTGGATCGATCTCTCTACTAAGCCATTTCTTCTGCAGCATGCAGGACATACACTGCAACTGGCGGGAACAGAAGTCCCCTGGATGGGAGAGCATCCGGAAATCAAGCGATCAACCATCGGGGAAGGCACCGAACCAGAATCGGACTTCCTTCTGCTGGTCAGTCACACGCCTGATCATTTTCACTGGGCCGTTCGCCAGGGATATGACTTGGTACTTTCTGGTCACACGCATGGTGGGCAGGTCCGATTCCCATTGATTGGTCCGGTATTTGCCCCCAGTCTGCACGGGACCCGTTATGCAAGTGGGACTTTTGCCCGTGGTTCCACAGTGTTGCACGTCAGTCGTGGAGTCTCTGGCATCCATCCCTTACGCTGGCTCTGCCGACCCGAAATCAGTCTGTTAACCTTGAGAGTCTCGGACAAGAAAAAATCAGACTAACGTGGCTGGGTTCCCGGAACGGTCGCCTGGCGTTCGCCCCCTTTTTCTGTTATTTGAAACTCGGCCCAAATTGGTAAGTGGTCTGAAACCAACAGTGCTTCCTTTTCGGTCAGCTTAAAGCGTGTTTGAAAATCATAGACACCCGATTGGCCTGTAAACTCCTGCGAGCGATGGCGGCTGAAGAGTATGTTGTCGTATTGTTTTGTTTTTCGGGTATTCGTGGGTACTTTAGAAACGGTCCACATCAAATCGGGAACGGTTCCCAGTTCTCCCAGATGCCGATCATCGACATTTAAGTCACCCAGCAGGATGACATCATCTTCCTGACTTCCATCACTGGCGACAACCCGATATACATCGTCCAGAACATTTAGTTCCTGTTTGGTTTCATCGGGGTCGGTGTGAATGTTGATCAGCGAAAAGGTAAATGGTTGATTACCGGACGAAACCAAAGTCCGAAAGTGAGCGACATAAGGCGGACGGTGCAATTTGTCATATTTATCGATCACACTATAAGACCATTTTTCATTAACGGTGATTCGATCGGTATTAAAGAAATAGGCATATTGTTCTTTGCTGGCTGTTCTCCCCTGTCGCGGACCAACCAGGCAGGCGTAATGGTAGTCACCAGTATTGAGAATGCCCAAAAATTCGTCTATGAATGACTGGTCCTGCGATCGTATTTCCTGAATCGCTACCACATCAAATTGCTGAATGATGCGTGCCAGGATTTGCGGAACCTGCGGTTTTTTCATTTTACTTTGACCAAATACCTGAATATTAAACGTGGCGATACGAATGCTATTCTCGGAACGTGGTAAATCGATTTCTGTAGAATTCCAGTCCGCTGGTGTCGAACTGGAAATCGTCGAAGAGACAAAGTCCGAAACCCAGCGCGTGACCTGATTCGTCTTGATCCCGAAATGAAACATTCCGCCCAACAAACCGACCAACAGTAATGTCAGTCCACGTAATTTCCACGATTTGATGAACGAAGTTTTGGGTTTGGTTTTTGGTTTATCTGCCATAGTACCATCCATGGTATTACTGATGACGGGAATGAAGTGGGAGTCAATGGCTGAAATGACCATCTGTTATGAGGTAACAGATGGATGAAAGGAGCCGCAATTTAACAAATTTGCAGAGGGACGGGTAGTGCAATTCTTGCAGGGGACGCGAATCGAATCGATTCCCCCCTTGCTGATCATTGTCTGATGCGATAATCTAAATTCTATTCGGATCATAGAGAAGTACGACTGCCGTATCTCATATCCAGGCAATAGCTTACATGAAGGGCTTTGACTTCTGTGCCTCGAAGACTGACTATTACCGTTCCTTCTCTCAGCCTCGGCGGCGCGGAAGGTGTAGCCGCCATGATGGCCAATCACTGGGCACAGGCAGGAGATTCAGTCACGCTGATTACCCTGGATTCATCAGAATCAGATACGTTTCAACTTTCTGAAACAGTTGAGCGGTATGAGCTGGCGGTGATGCAGGATTCCAAAAACCTGATACAAGCTGTGTTTAACAATCGGCAACGCGTAAGACGATTGCGGGATGTCATCGCGGCCTCTCAGCCTGATATCGTAATCAGTCTCACGGACCGCATGAATGTTTTAACGTTATTGGCGACGCGGAAGTTGAACAGGCCTGTGCTGATTTCGGAACGTTCTGACCCCAGACATCATCCGATTGGTCGTCTCTGGTCTTTTTTACGAAAAAAAACTTATCCACGCGCAACAGCTTTAGTTGTTCAGACAGAGGGCGTTGCCGATTTCTGCAAGCAGTGGTTGAAAGAGACACACATTGAAGTCATCCCGAATGCGGTACCCACTCCCCGTTCGCCAGATATTCCCGTCGTCACGGAACAGATGGTGCTATCACGGCCGCCATCACATATTATTTATGGTATGGGACGGCTCTCCTATGAAAAAGGTTTCGACAGGTTGATCGATGCCTTTTCAAATCTCGCGGAAAAGTTTCCAAACTGGAAATTGCGAATTTTAGGCGAGGGGCCGTTACGTGAAAGTTTGCAGGCAACCATTGATGAACGGGGATTGCAGGAGCAGATCGAACTAACAGGCTGGGTCGAAAATCCGGAATTGTATCTGGATCAGGGAGAAATCTTTGTGTTGCCCTCAAGGTATGAAGGTTTCCCGAATGCGTTGTTGCAGGCCATGTCGCGCGGATTAGCTTGTATCAGTTTCGATTGTGAAAGCGGCCCTGCTGACATCGCAAAGGAGGGGTTACCAGTCATAATTGTACAAACCAAAAAAATTAACTTTTTCAGCACCAGCTACCAGCTTGCTCTTATGATGGAAGCATTTATGGAAGATGAAAGTTCACGCAAAGAAACAGCAATTGCTAGTCTGCAAGTCACAGAGAGATTTTCTGTTTCCCGTTTTTTTCAAGCCTGGGACGTGTTGATTCAAACAGCCCTATCGGGGAAAGCGAACTAATGCAGCAATACGTCATACTACGTCACGATTTTCCTGAGCTGCATTGGGACTTGATGCTGGAAGAAGAGGGCGTCCTCAAAACCTGGCGTCTGAATGCGCCACCAGCCATTGATCATGCCTCAGATGAATCATCAATAGATTTATTTGCCGAAGCGCTGCCCGATCATCGAATCGCCTATCTGGAATACGAAGGGCCGGTCTCTGGTAACCGGGGAGAAGTCAGTCGGTGGGACCGTGGTACGTTTTCACTTCTGGAACAAAACGATGAGTTGATCGTAGCGTTGCTGACTGGGGATGAACTGGCCGGACGAGTGACTCTCAAAAAAATGGACAAAGAAAAACAATGGAGCCTGAATTACACGGCATTCTTTTAAGTATGATAGACTCTGGTGATTACTGTTTTTTGACCTTTGTTTTTCCGGCGAGACGAAAGATACCCGGTTCGACAGCCAGAGCCGTCAAGTCAGGCAGTTCTGACTTCCCGCGGTCCAAATGCACAATCAAGGCATCATTGCCATTCGCTTGCCCCCACTCGATATACCAGCCTTCACTACGCGCTTCCCGGATCAGATCAGATATGGCATCATCAATGGGTATCGGGAGTAAGCCGGCTTTGGCCTGATCCAGCTCCAGTACGAGCCGTTGATTATCCATCAACCACGGTTTGAATTTCAAACTGATGATGCCCGACCATTGTTTCAAAGTCAGATGAAATCCCAGATCCACCTGGTTTTTATCAAACTTAACCCGTGGATCAGAGATCCCCTCCGGAACCCATTCGTTGTATTTCTGATGTAATTCTTCAGCCAGCCAGGCGTTGACTTGTTGTTCGCTGAATTCCTGTGACCAGCGCGGTTCCTTGTTACGTACATCATTTACCAGTTGCATGGAATGTTGGACGAACTGTTTGGCTTTCTGCTGTCTGACTTCCGGCTGAGATTGTTCCTGCAGTGCGATCTGATAAAAATCAGGCACCTGAGCCGAAGACCAATAGAGGCCTCCAGCGACCCCTCCCAGGAGAAGTAGCAGTAAAAAAAGGAACAGTAGAGAACGTTTCATGCAGAAATGCTAAGTCGCATGAGAAGAAGCGTCAAGACCGTTACTCAGGTCGGGAATCTCCAGAAATCGTGAAATTGCGCTAAGTTGAATCTTTAAACATACTTGTCGAATGAGTACCGGTCTTTTATGATCGGTCGTCCGAATCAGAACGGCTATGCGAAGCTTTGTTGTATGGCATCATTCCACCTGCTGGAATCATTCATTTCCCACAGTTGAACGAGAAATATTAAGAGCCCATTTATGAGTAATGTCCGAACCCGTTTTGCTCCCAGTCCAACTGGTTACATGCATATTGGAGGTATGCGTACCGCCTTATTCAACTGGCTCTGGGCACGGCACAATGGTGGACAGTTTATTCTCCGCATTGATGATACCGATCAGGAACGTAACCTTTCGGAAGCACTCGGCCCAATTCTACAAGCGTTTAAATGGCTGGGGCTGGATTGGGATGAAGGCCCGGAAGTGGGGGGAGATTACGGCCCTTACTTTCAATCGGAGCGAAATGATCTTTACCGGGCAGCCGTTGATCAACTGCTGGCGGATGGCAAAGCCTATCGTTGTTATGAAACACCCGAAGAGATTCAGGTGGATCGAGAAGCAGCGCAAAATGAAAAGCGGAACTATCTGAATCTTCGTCGTTCTCTGGAATTATCGGAAAGTGAAAAGGAGCAGTACGAAGCAGAGGACCGCCCGTCGGTAGTACGATTATTGGTTCCCCGAGATCAGAAGGTTCAGATTGATGACGCCGTTCGTGGTCATGTGGAATTTGATGCTGGCTTGATGCCCGACCCGGTCATCTTGAGAGGCAATGGAACACCTCTCTATAATCTTGCGACCGTCATCGACGACGCTAGCATGAAAATATCCCATGTGATCCGGGCGGAAGAACATCTTTCCAATACGCCAGTGCAAGTTCTCATTTACCAGGCACTCGGTTATGAACTGCCAACGTTTGCCCACATCCCGTTTGTGGCGGCACCCGGCGGAAAAGAAAAACTGAGTAAACGCAAACTCGAGAAGTATCGTAAAAGTCCCCAGTTCAAAAAAATGTTTGACAAGGCAGAATCCGTCTTTCCACGAATTGGATTGGAAAACGCAGGAGGTCTTGATCCCGTCATGGTCGAGTATTACGAAAAAATTGGCTATCTACCAGAAGCTATTCTCAATGCCCTGGCTAGACTGGGTTGGTCATTGGATGATAAGACCGAAATTATGTCACTCGATAAGATTGTTGAGAACTTTACACTCGATCGGATTGTCAAATCTGCTGCAGGCCTTGATCCGGATAAATTGCTCAGTTTCCAATCGCATTGGATGAATCAGTTATCGTTGGATGAGAAAGTAGAACGCTGCAGTCCCTTTCTGGAAAACGCGGGTTTAGTTCAGGATGCAAGTGTGCCGGAAATCAAACAACGTATCAGTCAGGTGATTCTCGGCATGGAAGACCGCTTGAAAGTGGCCAGCGATATTCTGGACTTTGATGAATTTTTTATCGCCGATGATCAATTGGAATATGAACCCAAAGCCTTCAAAAAACGGATTCAAAAATCAGCGGACGCTGTAATACTTCTGGATAAAATGAAAGACCAGTTGGCGAAAGCCGACGATTTCAGTGCAGCTGCATTAGACAAACTGTTGCACGAATTTGTAGAAGCGGAGGGGATAGGCATGGGACAAATCATACATGCTCTGCGTGTTTCAGTCAGTGGAAAAGGAACAGGAATCGGAATGTTTGATTGTCTCGCAATTCTAGGCAAAGAGAGTTGCGTCAAACGGATTGAACGGGCGATAGCCCTCGCTCAGGGTGACTCAAGCAAGACCTAACAGTAAAAGCAGGCTAGTCCTGTGATTGTTGAAAACATTAAAGGAGTAAGGGATGTCAACTCCCGAAGAAAAAACACCAACCGATTTTATTCGCACGATCATTCAAGAAGATAATAACACGGGCAAACATGACGGACGTGTCCATACACGTTTTCCTCCCGAACCGAATGGCTATTTGCATATCGGTCATGCTAAGTCAATCTGCCTTAACTTTGGCGTCGCCAATGAGAATCCGGGTGGACTGTGCAATTTGAGATTTGACGATACAAATCCGGAAAAAGAGGATGTCGAATACGTCGAATCCATCAAAGAAGATGTGAAGTGGCTCGGTTTTGACTGGGACGATCGCGAGTATTTTGCGTCAGATTATTTCGACCAGCTGTATGAATTTGCCGTCGCCTTGATCAAAAAAGGGAAAGCCTACGCTTGTGACTTACCGGCAGATAAAATGCGTGAGTACCGCGGAACAGCTACCGAACCGGGAAAACCCAGCCCCGGTCGTTCGCGTTCCGTAGAGGAAAATCTAGATCTGTTTGAACGCATGAAAAACGGCGACTTTCAAGAGGGTGAATATGTTTTGCGGTCCAAAATTGATCTAGCGTCTCCCAACTTTCATATGCGCGATCCGGTGATTTATCGAGTAAGACACGTGCACCACCATCGTACAGGAGATAAGTGGTGTATCTACCCGATGTACGATTACACGCACTGTATTTCCGACTCAATCGAACAAATCACGCATTCAATCTGCACGCTTGAATTTGAAGATCATCGCCCACTTTATGACTGGATTCTTGATGAGCTAGAGGTCTTTCATCCGCAACAGATTGAATTTGCGCGATTGAACATGACTTATACGGTGATGAGCAAGCGTAAATTATTGGAACTGGTTCAAGGGAATTATGTTTCTGGATGGGATGACCCCCGCATGCCTACAATCTGCGGAATGCGACGGCGGGGAGTGACTCCGGAATCATTACGCGAGTTCTGTAAGACGATTGGAGTGACAAAATTTAATTCGATGACAGATAAGGTCGTGCTGGAAAATTGTATGCGCGACCATTTGAATCAGGTGGCTCCCCGAGTAATGGGAGTTTTAAATCCTCTAAGAGTCGTGATTGAGAATTACCCCGAAGAGTCAACCGAAGAACTGGAAGCGATTAATAACCCCAACGACGAGTCTGCAGGAACCCGAAAAGTACCTTTCTCAAAGGTGATTTACATTGAGAAAGAAGACTTTATGGAAGAGCCGCCCAAGAAGTTCTTCCGACTATCCCCAGGCAGAGAGGTCAGGCTCCGCTATGCCTATTTCGTGACTTGTGTAGATGTGATCAAAGACGACTCTGGCGAGGTAATAGAACTGCGTTGTACTTACGATCCTGATACAAAAGGGGGGAATGCCCCTGATGGCCGAAAGGTCAAAGCTACGATTCACTGGGTTTCTGAACCGCACGCTGTTGATGCGGAAGTTCGCCTGTACGATCATCTGTTTAAGACACGAGATCCCGAAGACTTGCCCGATGATGTGGATTACAAAACCAACTTGAATCCAGATTCATTACAGGTTTTGACCAATTGCAAGCTGGAGCCCTGTTTGAGAGATGCGGAAGTTGGCAGCCGCTTTCAATTCGAACGGCTGGGATACTTCTGCGTTGACCACAAGGATTCTACGCGTGAGAAACCCGTTTTTAATCGTACGGTTACCCTACGGGATTCCTGGGCGAAAGTCGAAAAACAGATTCAAAATCAACCTAAAAAGAAGTAACAGCGCATAAAAAAACACTCGTCGAACAAATGTCCGACGAGTGAACCCATGCACTTCAAAGTGCTCATGTATTTTAGAACGTATCCCGTTTAACCATAGCGTCTTTCATTCTATTATACTCGTTTCAAATAGTCTTGGAGACGTTACATTAAACCTGGACACAGACTGACTTTGATTTATGGCGTTCGCTGAGCTAAAGAAATATTGCTGTCAGATGTCACCGGAGCTGTCTGATTGGAACGTGGAACTCGACGAGTCCAACCACTGGCACGAACGATAGAAGGCAGCTTGCTGCTCGAAGACTCAGATTTGTAGTCAGCCCGTCGTGTGGGGGGGAAATTCGGGGCCGTTGATTCCTGAGGTACTTCGTAGGAAGAACGTCGGAACGAAGAATCATTTTCCAGGCTGGATCGCCGGGGATCAGAAGCCGGATCACGTTCGTATTTATTTCCATTTGCATCGAATGTGTCATCGTATTTCTTTTTGTTGGTTGCAGATCGCTGACGGATTGGCTCCGGTGCTCCTGCTGATCTATATGGTTCCGGTGTTGGCAGTAATGCTGTCGCAGTTCCACTAAACCCTCCGTTGGACGGATAGACATAAGCCGTTCGGGTGGTGGGAATTGATCGCATGACAGTAACCGGCTTCATCGCGGTGACAGTAGTTTTTACATAACGGGTAGAGTTCACTGCAACTTTTCGAGTCGTCGAATAGGGAACCATTCGGGCGACATTGTAAGTGACCTTACGAGATTGATGAACGGCAACTTGACGCGTGACAGGAACGTTTTGTGTTACAACTTTAGGAACGTAATGTCTGGTAGTACGATATTGTGGAGTAAAGGCCATTCTCATCGAGTAACCAGTTCGATTCATCCAACCCATCAGGTTCGGGCGGTTATCGTATTTACAAGGAGTTGTACGTGGGATGCACTGTCTTTGAGTGACCCAGCGGCCCATATCCCGTTGCACCTGACGGCATTCCGTGACATTTTGATAGCTTGTGTAAGGGACTTCAACTGTTTTTGGTTCAAGAACCTGACGATATGCAGTCACTTGCTGGTCGACATATTTGGTTTCGGTAACAGGTCTCATCACGGTCTGATTGACGGGGCGATATTCTGTGACTGGCACCTGTCGATAGGTGGTCTGAGTCACGGGAATCGGACACTGCACCACCGGTTGTGGACAACAGCTTTGAACGACAGGTGGTGGTGCACAGGAATTACAGTTATTAAAGGGCAGCCACTGAGCCTGAGCAGTACCTGCAGCCAATGAAAACAATGTAATTCCCACTACGGGAATTGAACGAATGACGCATTTTAACATGAGCATGTCCTACAAAGAGAGTCTTTGAGAGGGGGTATTTGAAAGAGTAAAGTGAAGTGTTCAATGTTGGGGAAGCGAAGGACCGCTTCCGAACCATTGCGATGGGGCAGGTTTTTTATAAAAAATTGAAAATGGGGTCAAGTCGTATTCAACAAAATGCCGATAAGAGGCGGGCCGGATTCTTCGGGAACTTGATTAATGTCCGAATTTGAAAGGAGTTACGGATATTAAACCTTTTTCAGAGAATAGCAGACTGCCAGAGAATTAATGCAGCTTTCTCTTGATTGCCAGAGAAAGTTCATCTGCCGAATATCAAATTGCCGATGAATTCAATGTTATCAGGAAATGTACGTACTTCTCTCTGGGAGATTCCTCCTTGATGATCAGTTTTCATTCAAAAAATTCATAAGTATTAAATATTTGATATTAGTAGACTTACATCTTTGATACTGACAAGATTCCTGTTGCTGGAAAACTGAATTTTGCTGTAAAATCATCGGTTTCATAATACGTTAAATGCTCTCACGGACTCGATTACTTCACTTCTACCCCGTAGTTAAGATCGAACGAGAGATCGACTGAAGAAACACATGGAAGTGTTCTGTGGATAATCTCTCATCCGACAATCAGGAACGATCATTCCTCAGCGAGACTTTGGCTGCAATGACCCAATTTGTGGTCACCCACTCCAAATTCAGCCTGGGGTTTGCGCTAATTGTTTCGATTGGCTGTGTATTGTTGACGGTTTTTCGTCTGGAATTTAAAACAGACCGAGCTGATTTAATTGATCCGACTGCTGCATTTCATGAAAAATGGATCAATTATACGGAAAGCTTTGGCAGCTCTTCTGACCTGGTATGTGTTGTTGAGTCAGAATCTCCCGAATCGATCAAATTTGTATTACGCAATTTGGGGCAAAGAATTGAGCAGCATCCCGAGCTGTTTGAAAATCCACTTTACCAGATTAATCCAGGCGACCTGCCATCCAAGGGATTACAATATTTATCACCCCGACAGTTACAGACAGGATTAAATCGGCTGGACGAATACGGACCGATTTACCGTAACGGTCGCTGGGATCTGACACAGGTTGATCTGCTCTATGATCGGCTGCGATATCAGATTCAGTCGCGGTCTACCAGTTATCGTGGTACAGACAGCGATCAATATCTGGAACCACTCTTCAACCATGCAGCGATTCTGTCGACAAGCATGTCACGCTTTCTAGCTGACCAGAGTGATTTTCAGTCTCCCTGGCCCTCGATTGTTCCTGTAAACGAACGCATGCGAGAACGATCACAAGAAGTGATTTACCTGTTAAACCAAAGCGGGACAATGGGATTTCTCAAAGTGTTTCCCGTACATCAGGAAAACGGGTTTGATGGAGCTACGAATGCCATTGAAAAAATGCGGAGCATCATCGGAGAGGTCGCAGCCGAAAATCCAGAAGCAAAAATCAGTTTGACTGGTATTCCGGTACTCGAAAATGATGAAATGCGCAAGTCACAGGCCGATATGATCAATGCTTCAATCATCTCCTGTTTTGGTGTAGGGTTATTACTATTTATAGGATTTCGAGGATTTCGGCATCCGATCTTAGCGCTGATTATGCTGTCTGCGGGCATGGCATGGGCTTTCGGGTATACCACTTTGACTATCGGCCATTTGAATATACTCTCAGTCTCTTTCGCGGTGATTCTAATCGGGCTGGGAATCGATTTTGGCATACATTACATGTCGCGCTATATTGAATTACGTCACGCCGGTAAAGAACTGGAGCCTGCACTCCTCAGTACTTCTCGCACCGTGGGCACCGGGATTGTGACTGCCGCGTTAACAACGGCATTAGCCTTTTATTGTGCAGGATTTACTCCCTTTTTGGGGATTGCCGAGTTAGGGTTTATTGGTGGTGGGGGTATATTGTTGTGCGCGCTCGCCACATTTATTGTATTGCCGGCACTCTTGTCACGCGCTGATCGGAATGTGGAAATCAAACAGATGCCAACACCCTTTCAGGGAGTATGGCTGCAGAAAATTATCATGCGATTTCCACGCGCCGTAGCCCTATGCTCTCTGGCAGTGGTTGCCTTTTGTGCCAGTCAGATGATCCAGAAAACAGACCAGGGTTGGTCGTCACGAGTGGTCTATGATTACAACCTTCTCAATTTACAGGCGGCTGGTCTGGAATCGGTTGAAGTTCAAAAACGCATTTTTGAGGATGCTCAAAATTCGTTGTTATTTGCAGTTTCCGTAGCAGATAACCCGGATGAAGCCCGTGCACTTCGTAAAAAGTTTGAAGCGTTGCCCACTGTGCATCACGTAGAAGAGTTGGCATCACGTGTACCCGCTCATTCCTCTAAAGATACCAATTTGCTCGTCCAATCGTTTCGGGCTCAACTCGTCCATTTACCAGATGAAGTTCCCCTTGTCAGACGACTTAATCCTTCAAACATCGGGAGAAAACTGGAACAGGTTTATGTGTTATTGTCCCGTTATAATCATCCCACTGCCCAGGGAACCGCCCGCTTGCTTGACCGATTTCTAAATCGGTTTGAATCGATGACATTGGAAGATCAGTCACGTTTTCTGGATGAGTTCCAATATCGTACGACCGCTTCCTTATTAGGCCAGTTTAAAGCCTTGCGCGGAGCCTCCGATTCTACACCAGTTAGATTTACTGATCTTCCTCGCTCATTGACGTCTCGTTTTGTAAGCGCAGAGGGGAAATGGCTGATTCAGGTTTATCCACGCGATCATATCTGGGAGATCGGTCCATTAGAAGAATTTGTAAAAGACGTGCGAGCCGTTGATCCAGACGTTACCGGAACACCCTTACAAAATTATGAAGCCTCACAGCAAATCAAACTGAGTTATAAGACGGCAACGGTCTATGCGCTGGCGGTAATTTGTGTGGTACTTTTGATTGGATATTTGAGCCGTCGTCATGCTGCCATGGCCATAGTTCCTTCCACGGTTCTTGCCGTTTGTACCTGGTTCATTTTGTTCAATCGTGGAACCCCTATCAGTGTGGAAACCGCCATTGGTATGTTCCTGGTCATGTGTATCGGAGTGGCATTCGTTTTGGATCGACGCAGCGTCTCCCATATGTTTTTGACAATGTTGCCCCCTGTTGTTGGTGGCGTCGTCATGTTTGGGATATTGGCAATGACATCGATTAACCTGAATCCCGCAAACCTGATTGTATTACCATTGATATTGGGAATTGGCGTGGATGATGGCGTGCATGTGGTTCACGATTTTCGGATGAAAAAAGGTGCCTACAAAACCTCTCCCAGTACGATCAATGCCATCGTCTTGACTTCGCTGACGTCCATGATTGGTTTTGGAAGCATGATGGTGGCAACGCATCGAGGCCTCTATAGTGTGGGACTGGTACTGGTAATTGGCGTGGCTTGCTGCCTGTTTATCTCTCTGGTTACATTGCCGGCTTTATTGACCTGGATCTCAAATCGTTCACAAACAACAGATTCAGTGAGCATGGATGACGGGCAAAACCGCTCTAAAAAACGTCAGAATCGGGACAGGATGGAAGCAGAAGCTGCTGCCTGACTGGATTTCGGTTACATAATCCAGCCGCCACCCAGAACGCGATCTTGTTCGTAAAGTACGACCGCCTGACCAGGTGCAACACCATACTCAGGATTATCAAATGTAACCTGGATGCGATCTTCATCTAGAATTTTGACCGTGCAGTCGGCTTCCTTATGCTGATAGCGGATTTGAGCCTGACAGCGTATTTCTGAGCCGGGATTGTCAATTAACCAGTTGCACCGATCTGCCTCTAAAGTATTACGGGCCAGATCTTCCCGGGTTCCGATAACGACTCGCTTGGATTCTGGTTCAATCTTAATCACAAATCGCGGTGTTCCAAAAGCAACTCCCAGTCGCTTGCGCTGGCCGATCGTATAATTTTCAAATCCGTTATGATGTCCGACAACGTTGCCCTCAGTATCAACCATTTCGCCTGCTGTTTCCTGTTCGCCCCGATAGCGATTGAGAAAACCAAAATAATCGTTGTCTGGAATAAAGCAAATTTCCTGGCTGTCCGGTTTATTGGCAGTTCGCAAGCCGGCTTCTCCTGCCAGTTCGCGAATTTCCGGTTTGACAAAACCTCCTACAGGGAAAATAATTTTATCCAGCAAATCACGGTTAATACCAAAAAGAACATACGACTGATCTTTCGAACGATCGAGTCCGCGCATCAATGCCGGGACGTTTTCACCGGGCACGGGATTCAGTTGTGCATAGTGACCTGTAGAGATAGAAGTCGCACCAACTTGCTCTGCGAAATCCCAGAGTTTGCCGAATTTTAGCCAGTTATTACACATGACACATGGGTTGGGAGTGCGACCAGCGAGATATTCATCCGCGAAGTAATCTTTGATGCGGCCAAATGCGTCTTGAAAGTTAAGGGCATGGAAGGGAATGTCCAGCATGTCGGCGACACGACGGGCATCGGCGGCATCGCTGGCCGAACAGCAGCCTTGCTTGTGTGACTTCGTATTGAGTACCGGTAAACTGTTTTTATCATCAATCGCGCAGGCTGTTTCCTCTGTCGCTCCGGACCGCATAAACAGCCCGATTACTTCATAGCCCTGTTCCAGTAATAAATGAGCGGCTGCGGAACTGTCAACACCACCACTCATGGCCAATACAACGCGCTGGGACATATCAGAAAAACTCAATTCAATTTGATAAAAAGACAGATTGCCAGAAACCTATTCTATTATAGACCGCCAGAAATTCGATCACAGGTACGCAGACCGAGGAAACTTCCAAATTCAACTGAAATCCGACGTTTCTGATTCAAATAACAGATTGTAGTTAATTTGCTTCCAGGTCGAGATGCTGCGCTTTGGGAACGTGCCGTTGAATTTCGTGTTCAATTTTATCGATTTCTTCTGCCAGGGTATCAAGAAGGTCCTCGGTATATTTCAGACAAAACTTCTCGAAGTCTTGTTCATTTTCAATTTGCGGATAAGCGGCAAGTGCTTTCTTCTTGAGCAGTTCGGACAATTCTTTGGGATTAAAACTTAGATCGACTTTAATACGGTAATTGTCGATGGAGAGGACACGAGATCTGAGATCTATGACATCGTCTACCAGTGGATTATTTTGTAAAATGCGAATGATTTGTTTTTTTGCTTTGGGTGGAATGCTAGGGCCGACCAGCAATTCCTGGTTACGAATGATCAACCAGATAGCGATTCCCCCCAGGAGAACTCCAATCGCGATCGAGCCGATCGAATCCCAGTAATGATGTCCGGTCATCTGTGTCAGCAAAATGGAAACGAGCGCAATGACAACACCCAGACAGGCGGCACCATCTTCGAGGATGACGGCAACCGAAGCAGGGTCGGCTTCATAACGCAGGTAATGGTGAAAGGGGTGGCCGTAACTCGATGCATTTTTCCATTCCCCTTTCAAAGCCAGAATAAAAACGATGCCATCGATCACGAGAGCAAACAGCAGCGCAGCGATGGCCCATTTCATTTCCCCCATTTCCAACGCGGGAGGATGGAATAGAGACTGCACACCATGATAGATGGTAACGCCACAGCCCAGGAAAAAAATACCGACGGCAGAGATTAAAGCCCAGACATATCGTTCGCCTGCATATCCATACTCAAATCGATGATCAGGAGCCTGGTCAGCGCGTACTAATCCGATCAGCAATAACAGTTGATTCAAAAAGTCGGCGACGGAGTGAATTGTTTCTGAGAGCATGGCTCCAGAACCAGTTATCAGAAATGTGAATCCCTTAACGACAGTAATGACACCATTGCCGATCAAGGCGGCTACAACCGCAAATCGGGAATTGTTTTGCGCCATCTCACACTGCTCCTCTGGTAATGATTAGTTTTTCGTTAGCGAACGATTTCTTAAATTAACAGAATTAGAAAAGGAGTGCTATTCGCGGTTGCACAAAAAAAGCCCTTCGAATGAATGTTCGAAGGGCTTTGTCTTAATTTAGAATGGTTCTTATTTAGCAGTACTGGCCTGGGCTTCATTAAACTTCTTTGCAAATTCGATTTCGGCCTGCCAGCGTTTAAGATTGTTTTGTGCTGCAGCCAATGCACTTGCTGCAGCATTGGCTGCATTTTGAGAAGCAGTGGCTTTGTCAGTCGCAGGCTTCACAGTTTTTTGGAGTGCAACCACCTTGGCTTTGGTTGCATTGATTGCATCTGTCGTTGGCTTTACCTGAGGTGTGAGTTGCGTAATCTTCAGTTGATTTGCTTTGACAGCCGCCTGATGAGCCACCAGATTCTTCTGCTCGGCCGCTTTGGCTGCTACTCGTTTATCGATCGCAGTTTTCAGTTTTGCAGCTGCTTCAGCTAACTCTTTATCACCGGCCACTTTTTTACTGATGGCATCCGCTTTGGCATGTGCTTCGATGATGGCTGGCAAGGTCACACCAATGGCGGCAATCAGTTTTGTTGAATTTTCCGCACTGCCTTGAGCGGCAGTAAATGCTTTTTTGGATGCAGCAAGATTGGCATTGATGCCGTTCAATTTGTTTTGCAGATCAGTCTGTTGTTTTTGAGTGGCGGCGATAGCGGCGTTAATATTAGCAACTGCTGTCTGATCAACTTTAACTGCAGCCACGAGTTTTTGATGATTTGCCTGTGTTGCCTGTAGACTGGCGGTTGCAGCTGTCAGACGCTGAGACAACGGTAAGGGATTCGCAGTTAATTCACCAACATCTTTGCCGTCGGCAGCATTCCAGACTTTAATTTTCCCTGTCCAGTCGCCGGCAATCACGCGGTTGGTTTCATCACAGATAGTGACACTTCCCGCAATATCTGTAAACGCGGGTAACGCTCTCAATTGTTTTCCTGCCTGATCCCAAATTTTCGTGACACGATCACGACCACAAGTGACAATTCGGCCATCGCGGGCAAATTCGATACTTGAAGTACCGGGATTATGTGCATTCCAGGATTTGATGTTTCCACCATTTTCAAGTTCCCAGAGTTTGACCGATTGGTCATCACAGCTGGTGGCGACAATGTTGGAATCGGATCGCCAGGAAATTCCTGTGATGCCTTTTTTGTGTCCTTTCAGTGTGAGGTACTCGCTACCTGAGGCTGCTTCCCAAACAAAGGCGCCACCACTACGGTCACCAGAACAAAGCAAAACAGAATCGGGACTGAAAGCCAGTGAAGTCATCCAGTCTGTATGTTTGCGAATTTCATACGCAAGCTTACCATCACTTGTGGAGTAAACACGGATTACTTTGCTGGGACTACCTAATGCGATAAAACGCTGGTCTGAACTAATGTCGGCACAAAGAACCGAATCCAGTTCATCGCCGACAGCAAACAGGCGTTTGGCAGTTCGGACATCCCATACGACTACTCGGCCACTGGCGGCAGCATGACCTCCACCTGCCAATAAAAGACTACCATTGCGGCTAAATTTCAATACCTGGGCAACACCTTCCGGGAAGGGGAGTACGCCCAGTAATTCGAGTGTTTTGGTGTTGTAAAGTAGTATCTGTTTCTGACCTGCTACGGCTGCCAGAGGAGACCAGGGGTTTGTAGCTAAGGCAGTAACTGCTGTTCCCAATGTAGAATGAACTACAGGCTCCAAGCTTAAACGTGGAGGCATGGGAGGAGGCCCTTGAGGTTTGCCTGAGGATGCTCCTTTGAGGGCAAAATCAAATTTAGGTTTCTTAATGACAATTTTACTGCCTGAGTTTTCAGGGGCACCACCATCAATCCACTGTTTGATTAACGCAATTTGATTAGCAGGCAATTTGTCAGATTTTGGTGGCATGAATGGTTCAGATTCATGAGTGACCAGCATATAGAGGTAACTGCTATCGGAGTCTCCGGCTTCGATCGAATCTCCAGCAGCACCACCCTGCATCAAGCCTGTGTAGTTCGTCAGATCCAGGCCAGATTGCTTTTTGTTGGTATTGTGACAGGCGAAACATTTTGCGCGGAAAATGGGCTTAATGTGTTCGTCGTAAGTGATTTTTACTTTCTTTGTGTCTGCCGGTTTTTTGTCTGCAGCAATTAACGCTGTTGACATCAAAGAGACCACCAAACCAGCAACTACCAGTGTTTTGCAGGTTTGATGACACCAGTTATCGGAGAATACGTTTTTCATAGTCATAACCATATTAAAAGCGGGATTCTTGTGAAGTTCCCCAAAGGTGATAAATCGTCAGATGACTTATTATTTAATGATTAAAGATGAATTCTCTTGAGTTCAATAAGGACCAGAATACATCATTCAAAGTGTTGGTTTGATCTTTCTTGTTTTCATCCAAGACCTGAACTAACGATGAATATTCTTTGTCTGTCGGTTTACGCGAGAGGCAGGAAATATACATTTCGTCAACCACTTCAAGCGGTTTCTTTCCCGCTTTGATTCTGTCAGCAACAAACTTTCCTCGTGTGATTTTACTGTTGACGGTATCGCCATTCAGTAAATGCAATGCCTGTGAAAGGCTGGGTTCCATCCGAACTTCGCAGGAACAAACGGTATCGCGTTTTGCTCGACCAAATGTAGTCAGGAAGTAGGTTGAAGTATTACCATCTGCAATCTGTACAGCACGAGCACCCAGGGGCAGTCCACGAAACTTATTAGCAGAATTCGTCACTTGACTGATACAGTCCAGCAACACTTCAGCCCGCATACGTCGAGGTTGAGCGTGTGAGAAATTCGTTAGATCTTTTTCGTTTGTTTTGTTTGTTTGAGTCGAGAGTTGATAGGTTCGAGAAGTACAGATATCTCGGACCAGTTTCTTGAAGTCATAATTATATTCAGTAAAGCGTTTAGAAAGCTCAGTCAACAATTCCGGGTTTACAGGAGGATTACTGACTCGGACGTCATCGACCTCGTTAATAATACCCTTTCCAAAAAAGTGAGCCCAGACAATATTACTCAGGTTAGATGCAAAGTAAGGGTTTTCATTAGAGGCCAGCCATTGTGAGAGTAATACGCGACGATCTTTTCCGCGGGTATCGGGTTCGGCACCACCCAGAAATTTCGGTTTCATCACGCGTTTATCAACCAGGTGTTGAACTTCTCCACTGCCACGGTTGTAAATAATAGATTCACGCGGATCTTCACTTCCTTTGCGACCAATCTGTGAGAAGAAAGCAGCGAAACTGTAGTAATCATTCATCGTCCAGCGGTCAAATGGATGATTATGGCATTGAGCACATTGAATACGCATACCCATAAAGACCTGAGCTACATTTTCTGAAACTTTTAAAGTGTCTCGTTCATTTTCGTAATAGTTAGTCGCCGCATTAGCAAATGTACCACCGGTAGAGCCGAGGAGTTCCTGAATCATCTTGTCAATGGGTACATTGGAAGCAATTCGTTCCTGTAACCAGTTGTAATACAGTAAGGCTGATTTATAACTGATGCGGTTATTGACCGTTCTGATCTGTAGCAGTTCGGACCATTTCATGACCCACATCTCTACAAATTCTTTACGATTCAGCAGTTTATCAACAAGCTTATCTCGTTTTTTGGGATCTTTATCGGCGGCAAACTGATTGAACTCTTCTATCGAAGGCAGGATACCACAGATATCAAGACTGGCGCGACGTAAAAATTCAGCATCGGTACAGAGTGGAGACGGAATCACTCGCAATTTTTTCAGTTTATTGTGAATGAGCGTGTCGACATAATTTGATTCAGGAGTGTTTGGCCATGTAAAGTTGAGACCTTTCGGCAAAACAACAAAGTGTGACCCAACAGTATGTGTGTCGAATCGTGCCATGATGAATGCTTCACCACGGTTACTGGCTGTAATCAAACCGTTCTTTGTAATCGTGGCTGAGTTGTCATTGTTTGATGAGAATGCGGCTAGAGAAGTCACATCTCTGGTAGTTCCATCTGAATATGTCGCTACGGCAGATACCTGTTGTTTAGTACCTTTTCCATCCAGGACCCCACCTTTCGGGTAAATATCTACTTTGGTAACGGTGGGGATTACACCTGTATCGTAAGGTGCCCCGGCTTGTAACCAGCGGAGTGTTGCGGTGTAATGTTCCGAATCTTTTTCGTAGAGTTTACCTCCGGTATGAGGTACTGCTCCGGTAGATTTTTCGATCAGAAGACTTTCCTGAGGCAAACTCAAATTGACACGGCGTCCACTCAGTTCGCGAGTTAGGCGGAAATGATCCCCTTTCGGGTCGAATCCGAAAAGTGAGAGACGAAAGCCATCTTTTCCACTCGCGGCTCCGTGACAACTACCGGTATTACAGCCAGCACGCATGAAAGTAGGCATTACATCCAGCGTAAAACTGATTGGACGCTCTTCTTTTGCTTTGACAACTTTTGCGTGCAATTTAATATTTGCACCACCAAAACTGGCGATTAAATCTGTTTCTCCATCACTGGCTGGATACACAATATTTTTGTCTAAACGAACAATGCCAGCTGCCGCAGGTTTTAGTAGTAACTGACTAGTAACATCCTGTGTGAGGCCGTTGTCGTAGACAGCCTGCGCGATGATGGTCTGTCGATCGCGGCTGGTGGTGAGTTCAATTAGTTCTGGATAAACATTCAGCTTTACCATTTTAGGAGCTGGCTTAGGTGCCACTGGTTTCGCTGTAGCTGTTTTAGCCGGTACAGGTTTGGCCGGTACAGGTTTGGCCGGTACAGGTTTGGCCGGTACAGGTTTAGCCGGTACAGGTTTAGCCGGTGCAGGTTTAGCCGGTGCAGGTTTAGCCGGTGCAGGTTTAGCCGGTGCAGGTTTGGCCGGTGCAGGTTTGGCCTTATCTGCTGCCAAGCTGAGAGAGAATCCACTGAATAAGAAAGTCAGTGCGACAAAGCTGCTAAGTAATGTTTGGTGACGCAACATAATCAAAGACCTTTTTTTCGTCAACAGAATTTAGTTGATGAAGGTGATATAAAATTTGAATTCAATTAATCAGTAATAAAGCGAACTAATATTATTTTGAACCGGATTCCAAACGCTTCTGGGCATCCAGACGTAGTTGTTCCAGGCGTGTCAGCCGTTTAGGAGGCGCTGCTTTTTTAGGCGCCGCTTTTTTCACAACAGCGGCAGGCTTAGGTTTGGCAGGAGCATCCTTCTTAGGTGGGATTGGCTTATCGATACGAAGTTCTGTTCGACCAGTTGTGTGCACAACCGTTTCGCCATTCATGGGGATTTCCACCTGACAGAACAGACTCTTGTGCCGTCCCTGTGGTGAAGTGGGGTCAGTTTTAACTTTAAATACAAGCTCCTTACTCTCTTTGTTGAAGGAGATATCAGTGGTTGTGACTTTAGGAGGTAAACCTACGAGTTTGATTTTTGCATTCCCTTCAAACGGGTTCTTCATACTGACTTTGCAGATGATTTCAGTTTCTTTTCCTTGCTCGACAGCCGTACGAGACAATGCAAGATCAACAAACGAGTCTGTGATTTCTAATGGTGCTAACTGTGAAGAAACCCAGGCTGGGCCACTCACATCGGCAGAACCAATCACAAAGACTTTCCATTTTTTGATTTCTGCATTGCCGTTGGCATTCAGAGGGTACAAAACTTCGTTTTGACCTTTGGGGATTGTGACAATACTGGCCGCTCCTAGTCCTGGTGGACGGAAGGGGAACTGCAAAGTGATTGCTTTATCAAATCCTTTTTTCCGAGTCACAACAACCTTCAGTTGCATAGAGCCGTTGCGTGTTAGAGGTGCCTTAGGCTCTACGATATCGAGTTTGAAGGGGAGTTCTTCCACGACAGCGACTGGAATCTGAGCGACATCTTTCATCCAAAGTAATTGATTGTTACGAACTCGTACCAAGTCAGCGCGGTTTCTGAACACGCCTTCAATTTTTTGCTTCGGATCTGCGTGCCGTCCTTTAAGTTCGATCAGAGTGCCAGATACCGGAGCATCAGCGGCAGCTTCAAACACGACGGGCATTGTCGTTAAATTGGCGGCCATTGGTTCGGCAACCATTTTAACTCCTTTAGGAATATTCTGAGAATCAAGAACAATTTCTCCGCCGAAGTTTTTCCGTACGACGCTGACCACTGCAGCAAAGCGGTTTCCACGGGCAACGACAATGCGCTGTCGTTCTTGAGAATAACGAGCATTTCTGGGAATACCCAGATCCAATGATGCAGAGACTGGCTGCATTTCGACGCGGTATACAAAATCGGCTCCACCACGGGCGAGATGGTCTGTGATTGAAAGATAATAGTCACCATCTGCGGGAAATTTGTAGCGGAAGTAACTGTCAGGGCCACGGGAATCATCGTTTGCGGCAAGTCTTCCAAATTTTGCATTATAAAGTGCCATGACCGGATCGAGAGAGGATCGGATACGGCGTGCGAAACATTCGATTTCCAGGGTCTGGCCTTTCTTTCCCTGAAACTTGAAGTAGTCAATATCGCCCGCTGTTTCAATGATCCCATTAAAAGCGTTAGGAAGCGCTGCAGCAGAGGCTAGCTTGAATTCGTTGTTGGGTTCGGCTTCGAATGAATTACCATGAGGGAAGAGGCGGAATACATTACCAGAAGGAGCACTCCCTCCGGCGTCAGCAGCAAAGAGTCGAAACTCATCATCAGGTTTCGCAGGCAACTGAAATTCTTGAGCAAGATTTGCGACCGTATTTCCTTTGAAGGTCACTTTCTGTTTTGTCCCTAACTGTCCACCGGCAGGATAAATGGCTGTCGGACGAGGATAAGTTCCCACGTGCAGGCGGTAGAAGGCCGCGCCATTTCCACCATAGGAGCTGTCGCGTACCAAAATAGTATATTTACCATCTGCAGGAGCGATCACGGAAACTGCGGTGTCGTTTCTCAGCAGAGGTAGATCATCGATTGCTTTTAATTCAAAACGTTTTTCGTCAAGAATCGCAACATATGGGTCAAAGATAGTTGTCGCTAAACGAACGCCTTCAATCTCGGCTGAAATGCGTTGTCCTTTTTTCGCCGTGATCACGAAATGATCAACATCTTCATTCGTAACAATGCCAGTGACTGTCTGGTTGAGTGTAATCGACTGGGGTGTTTCAAATTCGCTGTTAGGCTCTTTTTCTGCAACTTCTGGAAATTGACCGACCCAGAATGTTTTATAATCGGAGACGCCACTTTTCGTACGAACCTGGAATGTATGCTCTCCAAGGTCACAGCCTGGCAAAATCTTTACAATGGCTGTACAGACATTGACATTTTTGGGATCACCTTTGATTTCTTTGAATTCAAATCCTTTCTTATACGAAAGGATTTCAACCGCATCTGATAATCGGGCGCCATAGAACGTGAGAGCGATTTCCGTTCCGCGCTGTCCACCTCGTGGCCTAACATAATTTAAAGTCGGGCTTGCCGCTTCGACTAGATCCACGAGCAATAAGCTAAATGCGATTGCAAAAATTCCGGTGCAGACAGAGCTGTACTTCCGCAGCATCACGGTTTCCCCCCTTGGAAAGTAGATGTTCGAGTATCAGTTTTCATTCGCTTGAATCAAAATGTTAACACGCGAGATTTTCTCACGTGTTAACAAATCAAATTCAATAAATATATTTCTGGTGGATCAGACAAGGAGATCCTTAATCACTTTTCCACCATTGACAATTTCAATTGGACGGTCGCCAGGTGCCATCAATTCTTTATCAGATACGATTCCCAGGCAATGGTAAATTGTAGTTGCCCAGTCCATTACATTAAGTGGGTTATCTTCAGGCTCACTCGCAATAGCATCGGAAGCACCGTAGATGTTTCCACCTTTCACTCCACCACCAGCCATGACGACACTGAAAACTTTCGGCCAGTGATCGCGTCCTGCAGTGGCATTGATTTTCGGAGTTCGTCCGAATTCACTGCAGATACAGACCAATGTACTCTTTAAGAGTCCACGCTGGCTCAGATCTGTAATTAACGTTGAGAAGGCCTGGTCAAATGAAGGCACATTATTTGTGATTCCGGTCTGAATCCGGTCGTGCATATCCCAACCACCATAGGTCATTGTGATAAAGCGGGCACCTGCTTCAACGAGTCTTCGAGAAAGTAGCATACGAGCGCCTGCTGAATTACGACCATAAGCGTCCCGGACTTTGGCATCTTCTTTATTCAGGTCGAATGCTTCCTGAGAGGCTTTCGAAGAGACCATGTCGTAAGCTTGTTTATAGAATGTATCAACAGCGTCCAGTGAATCCGATTTTTCTTTGGAGACAAAGTGATCGTTGACTGCTCCCAGAAGGGAACGGCGACGGGTGAATCGTTTGGTATCAACACCGCCGGGCAGATTCAGGTCACGGACTTTGAAGCCGTTGGAAGCAGGATCTGATCCTACACTGAACGGGGCAAATGAAGAACTAAGATATCCCGTACCGGCAAATTCGTTTGGTTGATTAGGGATGCATACATATTGTGGCATGCTGTTCTTGGGGCCGAATTCATGTGTGACTACACTTCCCATGCTGGGAAACTTCAAAGCAGGACTCGGTCGATATCCGGTGAACATATTATGTGTCCCACGTTCGTGAGCGGCTTCACCATGTGACATCGAACGGCAGATGGTCAGCTTGTCCATTATTTGTGCCGTCTTGACCAGCTTTTCATTCAAGCGAACGCCCGAGACATTCGTGTCGATCGAATTCATAGGACCTCGGTACTCAACTGGAGCATAAGGTTTAGGATCCCATGTTTCCTGATGTGCAGCACCACCTGGCAGATAGATAAAGATGACTGATTTCGCAGTACCTTCTTTGCTCTCATAATGTTTGAGATCTGCCTGTGCACTTTTCATCTGAAGGAACTGAGGCAACGTCAGCCCGATTCCGCCTGCAAAGCCAACATGTAGAAAATCGCGACGCGATTGATCCAAGTTCATAATGAAATCTCCATTTTCGGTCGTGGGGATAATTGTGTTTGGTTGGTGGCTCTCAAAGGCCAGAGGTTTAACACTTGCTATTTGCAAAGAGCACTACTTCTTCTTGGGTTGGAATATCGTCGATTTACTCGGCGGATGGCTCCGAAATTCACTGGTAACTTCAGAGTTTAGTTTTAGATGATTCTGGTAATGTTTCTAATTCTATCACATTAATCCAGTTGGGGAAGGAATCTATTAAAATCACCTAAGCGTGTATTATGCCAAATGTACTCTCAGTAATTCAAGGATAATCTGAAATTCATCCTACTTGATCTTACATTTTGAAGCGGATACATCAAAACCGATTTATGCGAGTTTGTCAAGGATATCTTATTTATTTCTATTAACTCACTAGAAATAGCAACATTTGGTAAAACAGGATGTTTCTATTTTTCAACGAGCCCGTTTTGCTCCGAAATTTGATATAACCGGTTGGATTTGAGTTGATCCCAGCTAGAAACCGTTCCCGAAGGCCAGGTAATAGAAACCGCTTGAATGATACCTTCGTTCCCTAGTCCAAAGGTAACTGGCAGCTCAGTTTGTGACAGATAGCTGCGGGTAGGCATGACCAGCCGATTTTGAATGCCAGTTTGCGTTTCGATCTGAATTTGAGCACCCAATGCATGCTGACTGGAAACAGGGGAAATCCCTTTATCACTTTGATTCGGATCACTGGTGAGTTGGAAACGAACCCAATGATGCCCCGTCTCCTGATCGTTTCGTAAGAGCCTCGGTTTATTTCCGGTTGTCATAATCAACAGATCCAGATCACCATCATGATCAATATCGCCGAAGCTGGCCCCGCGGCCGACCAGCGGTCGTTTAAAATCGGAACCAATCTCTGATTCTCCTAAGGACAAAAATTCAGTCGAATATTGCGAACCACAGTTCCAGAACAGTTGAGGCGATTGTTTGTAGTGCTGCCGTTCCTGAACGATGTTGATATCTTCTTCAAGATGACCATTCGCTGAGAACAGATCAAGACGACCATCGAGGTCGGCATCAAAAAAGAATACGCCGAATGTGAGAGCCAGTCGGGTTTGCGGACCTAGTCCATTCGAAACGGCTTCGTCAACAAATTGCATCTCTTTGCCGGGTGAGGTGTAGAGGGCTGTCATTTCATTGGCAAAGTTGCCAATGGCGATGCCTAATGTTCCATTGTTGCGGAAGGGGGCAATATCAATGCCCATTGCGCCGCGTGCATTGCCGTCCATGTCAAATGCGACTCCGGAAATAGCCGCCACTTCTGTGAATGTTCCATTTTTTTGATTGTGAAATAGAAAGTTCTGCACTGTGTCATTGGTGATAAAGATGTCAAGAAATCCATCTTGATCAAAATCATAGAAATTCAAGCCCAGTGATTTTGCCAGGGGCACTCCCGTCGCGGATGTAATAATTTTCAGACCGGCTTGCTCAGAGATTTCGGTAAAGCGGCCATTGCCCTGGTTCTGATAGAGCAGGGGAGGGACGCCATTAAAGTTTTGTGGACGACCGTAAGCGCGGATACCACCTTTCAGAGTGAAGTTCTGCGCACGGTCAAATTCGCGCGACCATTCCACATAGTTGCAGACCAACAGGTCCAGATCCCCATCGCGGTCATAGTCAAACCAGCCACAACTGGTACTCCAAAGATTTTGAAAGCCACCCATTCCCGCCTGCATTGTAACATCGATAAATCGATTACCTTCGTTTTTGAACAAGCGGTTGGTACCCAATGCAGATATAAACAGATCAATGCGACCATCGTTATCATAGTCACCACAGGCAACTCCCATGCCGTAGAGTGAAACGTTGAGACCCATTTCGAGTGTGACATCTTTAAATTTTCCTGATCCATCATTCTGGTACAAAGCCAATGAGGAAGCACGCTCTGTTTTCTGTGGCTGACTCCAGGGCCAGTCCTGCGCGCCCACCAGCAACAAATCCTGGTCACCGTCATTATCGTAATCGAAGAATGCAGTGCCTCCCGCCATCGTTTCGGGAAGTAACTTTTCTCCGGCAGCACCGTTATTGTGAACAAAATCAATGCCAGCCGCTTTTGTGATATCAGTAAAGGGGATTTTGGGAAGACTGATTTCTTCTACCACACGCTGTTTCGGCAGACTTAGCGGAGTTTCCTTGACTATTTCAGCAGGCTGGTTGAGCTGAGTCATTACATAGATTGTTCCAGCAACCATTGCAAAGACCAAAATGATCGCCAAGGAATACCAGAAGGCACGACCGATGAATTCATCATTTTGCTCGGATTCCTCTTCCAGATTGTGCAGTTCTGAATGGAGTTCGTCATGATTCTGATTGGCCATTTGATGGTCCTCGTTATGTTTGATTCGAATTCCCTGCTCTCTTTTAGAGAGAAGAATCGCGATTCTATCTATGGTTTGACGGTTCTATTGAGTGAATAAATCACTGGATGTTCGGCTGCATGATTGGCTGCCGGATATTTTTCGCGGGCTTTTCGCTCGGATAAACCTCTCGCCGTGTCATCAATTTTATACATCTGATGCAGTTTTCGGTGTTGTTGTGCGAGTTCGGTTTGTTCCAACTGGTCATAAATCAAGGACAGGTTGTAATGAGCCGTCACATTTTCCGGGTCTAAGGCTAATGTCTTTTGAAATTGTTCAACTGCCTGATTCAAAATCTGGTTTCGCTGCGCTCGATTTTCTTTCGTGCGATACCGTTTGGCTTGATCAAACAGATTTTGTCCCAAGTCATTAATCACGACGTAATCTTTGCTGAAGTCAAATCCGCGGACGATGCGTTCTTCCGTTTGATCTTCCAGAACACTACGGAAATTTCGTTCTGCTACATCCAGATGCCCCAATTGCTGATTTACTTTGCCGCTCAGCCAGGCGAGAGTCCAGGCAGGGGCAGGGGGATCTGTAAATGCAGCCGCTTTTTTCAGAACATTAACGGCGTCCAATAGTCGCCCTTCGCGGAAATACACACGTGCCAGATTTAAGGAACCATCGTAACGCCCCAGTTGATCGACGTGTTGAAATGCTTCCGCAGCCTGTCGTAATTCCGACTTGCCTTTCAGGAACAGTCCGATGCCATAATCGTTCCAGCGTTCCCATACTGGGATTTCTATCTTTTTGTTGATGATTTTTGCAGTGACACCTTCCACGGGAAACGTAATCGTATCGGCGGCGATTGTGGTGATCGGTAATGTGTTGATATAGGGGGAGCCTTTTTTCTTCCCGGAGAGTCCCTGTCCTCTGGCTTCCAGCGAAGACGCGACAAACTTCATATAATGTGTATCGAACTTGCGGTACTGCAATTTTGCTTCAACGGTTACAGGGGCCTTTAAATCTTTGGGCAGATTAAGTTCATAATGAATGGTTTGCCCTGCACCGGGGGGAATCTGATTGTTATACAGGGCCACAAATATATCTTGTGCATTGCGACGTGAAATGCGATTACCGTTTCGATCAATCACAAAGGCATTGATGAAATGTGACCACGGGTCCACGGTACCATCATTTTCCCTGGATCCACTTCGGCCGATGATTCGGTCGCCACTTTTGACCGTAACATCTAACCAGATTTCATTTGAGTCAGCTGTCCCCTGTGTGAAATGATGGCCGACCTTTAATGTACGAAGCACAGTTTCCAACAGATATTTATTTCCCGGTTTCAATACAGGGACCTCAGGCCGTAAGGGAGCGATCAATTTACCATCAATGCTGCCTGCTTCTCTGATTCCAAAGAAATCGACGCGGAGATTGTCTTTGAGAAATTCCTGATGAGCGGCAACCGTCTTCTCGTCATTTCGTAGCGCTGCTATGCCAGTGTTCGCTGACGGGAATAAATGATTATGGACACTAAGCTCTTTGGCATTGTCAAAGTACTTGGCGCCAAAATCATCCGAGGCTTTAACAGGCAGATGACATTTATTGCAATTGTTTTCAGCATGTGGTGGATAATAAAAGCTGCGCGCTCCATGACCCGAAACTCCACTCAATAAAAATGAGTCGTAATGATTTTGTGCGCGAAGGAACTTGTACTGATTGAGTTCTTCAGGTAAATGAACCTTATGACAGGAACCGCAAAATTCTGTTGATTTGTGTAAATCTTTTAAAAACGTTTTTTTGTGAAACGCAGGTTTGGCTTTTACCAGTTGATTATTCACCCATTGCAAAAACGGGTTGTCACTGTAAGCAAATGGATAATGAATGGGTTCTTCAATCGTGTAGTCACTGTTGCCTCGCACACTATTAATATGTGTAATGGCGTGGCAGGAAGTGCAGGTGATTCCCACCTGGGCAGTTGCATGGTTGATGTCATCAAAACCAGGATCATCAAACGCGCCGCTGAAGAAAGGGACAGGATCGTGACAACCCGCACAAAAACGGGATGCCTGTAGATTTCCATCGCGTTCGAAAGAAACTTTGCGTGTTTCTCTGACCGACGCCAGATAAGCAGGGTTATTAAAAGAGCTAATATGATGCACGCTGTTTTTCCAGTCAGCGTGAGTATCGGGATGGCATTTCTGGCAATAGGCGTCCATCATTAATGATTTTGCGGGAATAAAATCACCAGTCGCAGTGCGTGCCAATGAAGGCGAAAAATATTTCTCGCCCGAGGCAGGGCCAACTACATTCCAATTGCGAGGGTCAGCGGAATGAAACATGAGCATTCCCACGACCATTACCGTAATCAAAGCCAGATAAGAAATTCCAACCTTCCAGCGAATTTTGGGGCCTACCAGACGATGCAGCCAGTAGAGCCAGATTGCACTGAGAGGAGTGAGAACGTGGCACCAGTAAGTAATGGAACGAGCCGTCGGATTTTTTAGGTCGAAGGAACCGATACGTAATAAAAGAACTCCGGAAATCAACAGGAGGCAGGAAACAATAAACAGCGCATATCCAACACGTACTGCGCGGCGGTTGAGTCGATTCTTCGTGTTAGAAATATGAATGATGCCAAACAGGATAAACGGAGCCAGTAATAACAGTCCCAGGATCAGATGCCCCAGGAACATATATTGATAAAACCAGTTTTCCAGCGTATCCCCACTTAACTTGTCATAAACGGTGATACTGACAAGATAGATGGAATTGGCGCCTAATAAGGCGACGAGAAACAAAACAAGATATAAAACCTTGCGCAATTTCGGACCGACTGCACGACGAACAGTGCGCCGTGGTTGAGATTCCACTACAAAAGAATCAGATGAGGTCATAATGGCGATCGATCCGGCAAAAATGGCTGCATGCAAAACTGGTATTAGCAACTACAAATCGAATTGCGCACGCGCAATCAAAATCAGATTGGTAGTATGGTAAACAGTTTCATGAGACGTCTGAGGTAACGTTGCTAAAATCAGAACGTTCAGGAGCCAGAGAATTGCGGAGGCCGCTCGATGCGTTGTCGATAGTCTCCCGACAGAATTAAAGTGCCGGAATTCATTGAATCCGAAATCTGTATTCGACGGGGATGCGTTTCCATAAAGAGAGAGCAGGCAGGTTTTAAAGATATGATGACTATCATCGGGGACTCTGGAGACGGATCAGGTCGATGGTTTTGGCATCGGGGACCAGAACAGGGCAGGTTTTGTTGAGTTCGAGTTTGATCTGATGGAATCATTGAGTCTGAGAAAAATTCAGGCTGTTGTTCTGTATGAGAGAGATAATCACCACAGGTGGCATACGCAGTTTTTTGAATCAATGTTAAATTCAATACGCACACCGCCCCCGCTGCAAGCAGGAATCGCATAACGATAAATTGATACGGTTGGTGAGACATAAAAATGAGTTCTGAATGAAGCTGCAAAAAACATCCGAATGAGCGAGTTAATGGAATGAAATGCCCTATATAAATATATACGCAAGTGCCTTCAAATCCGAGGGAAATTTATTGATCCAGTTGATTTAGTCCATTTTTTGATCTGGTGCTGTGATCAATGAGGTGGAATTAATTGGGGGTTGACGAATTTTACGATTCTGGAGACACTTTTATAGCTTTTTAGTCTGAATTACGGACTAAGCATGGTAAGTACAGCAGGGAAGCAAGAGGAAGCGATTTCATGTTCAATTGGCGAATGACCAGGTATCGACTGGAATATCTGATTTTCCGTACGTTGGTCTGTATTGTGCGATCTTTGCCAATCAGAGAATCAGTGTCATTAGCCAAAGGTCTGGCATTCTTCATTCATTATTGTCTACCTCGCAAGTGGACTCGATATCGCGTGGCGTCTGAAAATTTACAGATAGCGTATGGCGGACAACTCTCGGAAAAAGAAATTGAACGAACCATCTATCAGATGTGGGTGCATCTATTTCGGATGGTTGTGGAAATTATCCAGTTGCCCCGCAAGTTGCATCGCGGAAATATCTTTGATGTGCTGGATTTTGATTATCCACCAGAATTAATTACCGCTTTGTGTTCCGGACGCCCCGTCATTCTGCTGAGTGGACATTATGGCAATTGGGAAATCGCGGTCTCCGTATTTGGTCTGTTTGGCTTTCCAATGGGAGTCGTTGCCCGCGAACTGGATAATCCCTACCTGAATAAATGGTTTGAAAAGTTCCGTCAACATACGGGACATCGGGCGATGGCCAAAAAAGGGGGCTACGATGATATGATTGCCACAATCGAGCGGCGTGGTCATTTGGCATTACTCGGTGATCAGGATGCAGGAAAACGAGGACTGTTCGTCGACTTTTTTGGTAAGCCTGCATCTACATTCAAATCAATCGCTTTATTGGCTTTGGAATATCGTGCCTATATTTGCGTAGGTTACGCACGCAGACTGCCTGATGATTTTGAACGTAACCAATGGGTGAAATTCGAAATGGGCTGCGAACAACTGATTGATTCTACAAAATGTACTTCGAAAGACCCGGTTGGTGAAATTACACAGCAGTATACAACGGCGTTGGAAAATGCCGTTCGAAAGTCGCCGGAACAGTATTTCTGGGTTCATCGTCGCTGGAAAAGCGAGCCGCGTGTGCGTGTGAAAAAGCAGCGTCCGACAGAGTCGATTCAGGAAAAAAAAGCAGCCTGAATTGAATCATTCGCGGCAGTCAACTACAACCTGAGTCAGAGATACCGTACATGTGAAGGTACAATGGGCTGACAGGTGGGGCTGACAGGTGACCATCTTCATTTCAGGCGTGACTTACGCATGACCTATTTTGACTTAGACAAGGGGGACCAATGGGAATGAAAGTACGCATCGCGGATGTGACAGAAGTACCGGAAGGCTCATCGGGAGAGTTTGTCGCTGAAGACCGGGTCATTGCTCTCTTCCATGTGGATCAACACTATTATGCGATGGATGGAGTCTGCCCTCATGCGGGGGGGCCCTTGGGTGAGGGAAGTTTAAATGGTACCGTAGTAACCTGTCCCTGGCATGGCTGGCAATTTGATGTGACCTCCGGAAAACATTGTCTGAATGACCGATTGTGTCATCCCACTTTTCCCGTTTTTGTGGAAGAGGATGGGATCTATATCGAATTGCCCGAATAAGATTCCGTAAGATTCTGAAAAAGAGAAATTATTGAGCGATATGATGAATTGTAAAGCGGTCATTTTTGATTGTGATGGAGTGCTGGTTGACAGTGAAACATTGGGAAACCGTGTTCTGGCAGAAATGATTACCGATGTCGGATTCCCACTGTCACCTGAACAGGCGGTACAACAATTCAAGGGAGGAAAGCTGGCAGACTGTCTCGCCGTTGTGGAAGACCAGATGGGTAAAAAATTACCCGATGATTTTGCTACTCAGGTAAGGGCTCAGATGTCAGACGTATTTCAAACCGAGTTACAGGCCATCCTAGGAGTCCGTGAGGCTTTAGCCTCGATTCCCGTTTCCAAGTGTGTTGCCTCGAATGGACCTGAAGAAAAGATGGCACAGACGTTGAAGATTACTGATTTGCTTCACTTCTTCGAAGGGCACATTTATTCTGCCTATACCCTGGGTGTCTGGAAACCGGAACCCGATCTCTACCTCTATGCCGCTGCACAGATGGGCGTTCATCCGGAAGAATGCGTGGTAGTCGAAGACAGTCACCTGGGAGTGCAGGCGGCGGTTGCTGCGGGAATTCCAGTCCTGGGATACGCCGACCACAGTTCACCCGAAGAACTGGAAGCTTTGGGAGCGAAATCGTTTCGTTTCATGCACGAGCTGCCCGCTTTACTTGGCTTTGAATCTAGCATTTCCTGAATCGGATCCATTTCAAAGCGAATTCTTCCCGGCAAAGTTTGCTGTTAGAAAATTCTTTCATCGACTTCAATGCGCGGAAATCGCCGATCGACTGGTAAATTTTACACACGCATTTTGAAATTGGGTAAACTGAGCAGATCTTACGTCCGTTAAAATCAAAAAAAACTGAACTTTTCAGTCAAGAAGCCAAATCCCTTAAGCCGATAATAAGATTATGTCGGATGAGTTCCGGCTTTCAAATTGTTCAATCTTATCTAAGGATTTTTGTTTGCAGGGAATTGTCTCTGCCTGGCTGTAGATTCAGCTGGTCAAAAAATCTACGAGATCGATATAGGAAGGATCCTCTATGAAACATCGGCTTCGAATTTTCACAGGTGAAGAAGAAACGCTCAAGCAGAATGACCAAATGGTCAATGTCCGCTTTGGGGAAATCGCAGACGCTTTGGCAGAAGCAGTTCATTTTCGTCGTACATGGGTTTCTGATTTTTCAGAAGACGAAGTGAAAATCCCAACGGATTTATATGCGATTCTAACAGCCTATAGTCATCTTCGCCCGGGCGCCTGATGGTCACTCGGCCTCTGTCTCAAAAGTTCTTAATCGGCGCACTAGTTGCGATCGGACTTGCCCTCATCGTACTAGGGGCACAGAGGTTATATGAACGTCATCAGGTCAAGCAAATCTCGCTTGATTTTGTGAAAGCTCTGCAATCAGGCGATGAATCAAAGATTCGTATTCTGCTAACACCGGAAAAGGCTGCGCTGGCAAAAAATCTTAAACAAGATTCTCAAGACAGTCGCGCACGTATCGATTACCGGTTTCTTGACGTTCAGCTCACCGGGGATACAGCACAGGTCAGTATTCAAATTCAGAAAAATGGATATGCCATCAAGCCGGATATTCATCTGATAAAAAGTCGGACAGGTGTCTGGAAAGTGGATTCCATTTCCCAGGCTAAGGTCGATCCGCTCTGGTATGATCAGAAAGATCAGCTCTACCGAGAGAAATTATTGAAAGAGAAAGTGCCCCCGACCGAAGTCGAAGGACGTGTCCTTGCAAAAGAGTTAGCGCGTGCTTTAAATACAACCGTCGAAGAAGCACCTCCAGTTCAGGTAGATCCCTGATAAATTTTCTGTTTCTCGAACGCACGCTTTTTCTTCTTGCGAGGTAGGTATGCCAGAGTTGCCCTTAATTTCCCAGCAGGCGTTGCAGATCTGGAATGCAGGAGTGCAAGCAGTCGATTCAGAATCCCTCGTTTGCAATGCGATTCAGATTTCAGACAAAGCACTTTCCGTTTGTGGCCGCTCTTTCAGTTTACAAGGCCAGGAAAAGCTGCTGGTTGTCGGAGCCGGCAAAGCGGGTAGTGGAATGGCTGCAGGGGTCGAAGCAGCATTAAAAGGTTCTGCCCTCGAAAAGCGAACCACCGGCTGGGTAAATGTACCCGCTGATTGCATTCGTCCGCTTTCGCTGATACATCTGCATCCCGCCCGCCCAAAGAGTCTGAATGAACCGACGGCTGAGGGCGTGTTCGGTTCTCGTCAAATTCTACAAAAAATCTCCAGCTTGAATCCGGAAGATATTTGCCTGGTACTAATCTCAGGAGGAGGAAGTGCATTATTACCAGCTCCCCTGCCTCCGGTGACGCTCGAGGACAAGCAGTCGATCACAAAATTATTGATGTCTTCAGGGGCTACCATTCAGGAATTAAACTGCGTTCGTAAACAAATCTCCCAAGTTAAAGGAGGACGGCTTGCTGAGGCGGCTACATGCAGAACGTTGATCGCGTTAATTATTTCGGATGTAGTCGGCGATCCGCTGGAGATTATTGCTTCCGGACCCACAGTCGCTGATACTTCCACTTCGGATGAAGCAGTGGGAATATTGCGGCGTCTTATTAAAGAACCTCAACAGGTTCCAGGCAGTATTTGGCATATATTAAAAGATGATCAAAAACACGCCACCAAACATGTGAGTTCCAATAAAGCAAATGTGATGAATCAAATCATCGGCAGTAATTCAACTGCACTCGATGCAGCAAAACAAACAGCACGCGAGTCCGGTTTTGAAATCTATTCCCTGGGATCAGAAAATGAAGGAACCGCCGCCGAAACAGGGATCGCACTAGCTGAACTTTGTCTGGAAATTCGTGATCGCACAGGTCCTGTTTCCAGACCAGCTTGCATCTTAAGTGGAGGTGAACCCGTAGTAGATTTGTCTTCGACTCAAAATCCGGGTAAAGGAGGCCGAAATCAGGAATTAGTTTTGGCCGCAATGCAGCGCCTTTGGAATGAGGATATTTCCAAAATCTGTATTCTGTCTGGAGGAACCGATGGAGAAGATGGTCCCACAGATGCAGCCGGCGGTTTGCTGGATTCGACGATTCTACAACGCGCGCATGAACTCAACATTGAACCGGAAATTTTTTTGCGAGACCATAATTCTTACCCTTGTCTCGTGCAAGTGGGTGGCCTGTTAAAAACTGGAGCCACACAAACCAATGTGATGGATTTGCGAGTTGCCTTGGTGGAATGAGCTTGTCCGTAACGTTCGCACCAGCCAGCTTATCTGAGAGACTAAGCAGGTTGCGTTTCTTCCTCGGAAATGGTTCGGATCACATGAATATTATCATCCAGGAGGTTCCTCAACTGGTTCAAGCCATCCGCTGACTGGACTTCAACGATTGGCTTATCATATTGACTTCGGTTCGTCCGAATCACAGTTGCCAGTTGTCCGTTACTGAGTTCGACTAAAGAACCAAGCGGGTAAAGTGAGATCGATTGGAGTAATGCACGTACCGAGTTACTGTCAAATTTCCCCTGCGAAGCACCATAGATCAATTTTTCCGCAGCGAAATAGGGATGCAGTTCCATTTTTCCAGGTCGTGTTGAAACCTGGTCAAGATACTCATCCGCTACCGCAGCAATTTTAGAGAATGGGTGAATTTGATTACTTTTTTGCTTTCGAGGGTATCCTGATCCATCACAACGTTCATGTATCTGATAGGCGATGATTTTTGAAACCATCGGAATTTCGTGTATTTTGTTTAACAAGTCATAGGTAATGATAGGATGCTTTTTCAACTCCATATAATCGATGGGAGTAAGTGGTTCATTACCCTTGACTGCTTTGTAATTAATACGGCTCATTCCGGTGTCATGTAAGAGACAGCCAATCGAGAGATGAACCAGATTTTCGCGGCTCAATCCCAGTTGTGTGCCGATTGCCATGGCCAGACTCGACATCTGCAGACCATGCCTGCAGAAATTACCGGAATCTATCGGGGCAATTCCTTCCAGAACAAAAAGGTCCATGTCTTGCACCATTTGAGAGAACGATATATTTGTAATATCAGTAATCTGAGGCATGCTGACATTTGCTGAGAGTAGCAATTGACTGTAAAGGCTATCAGTAGCTTTTGTTAATCCCGCAAATTGTTTTTTGTATTCAGTTTTCATCCCGGGAGAGTAACTGATTGCCTGCACTGGCTTGATTTGATGCAAAAAAGAACTGGTTTGGATTTGCCAGGGAGAATCGGTCCGTTCTTTATCTGCATCATGTTTTTGTGCAGCAGAAGACACAGGCTTTAATTGACTATCTTTGCGATAATTATCTACTCTGGTATTTTCGGTATTTTCAGTTCTTGGAGATCGTTGCTTTGCACTATTGTCGTTTGTTAAATTTGCCAGGTCTCGTTCGTGAACTCGTACACTGCTGATGCCACGTTTCTTTAAATTCTCAATGGTTCCTTTTGTAATTGTCTTGCCACTGGCCAGAAGCAAAATATTATTTTCCCTGCCACCATCATAAATTGGAGCCTGTAATTTGACCCCCATGCAGAGTCGGTTTATATCCAGGGAAGAGTATTGATTGGTCTTCTTTTTGACTGATTTCGCAACCATGATAATTGTGCCAATGTGCTTAGTTTTCTGACAAAAAAGAAAAGGGAAATTGATTCCACTCTGCTGTACAAGGATCGAAATCAACCGATAAATGCGCGATCAAGTAGAGAGAGGGATATTTAAACCTAGGTCCGAGAATGCAATAGAACAAACGATAAGCATCAGACAGCCAGAAGACCTCTAAGTTCAGATAGAAATGAGAACCGATCTGCTGATTATAGCGATTTTAGCGGCATGAAAGTGACTGCAGGTAAAGATGATTATCCTCGTTCCTGCTGATAAAGTGCCGTCAGGAATTCTTCGATACTTTTGAACTTTTTTCCCTCAGATGCCATCGTTTCGACTTTAGATCGGGCTTCTGTAGTTGAATATCCCAGGCTCAGTAAAGCTTCGTATGCTTCACCGAAGACATCGGTACTTGCCTCATCATTCGGAAATTCTTTGGCGACAATCAGGGCAAACTTCGCCATTTTGCGTCTGAGTTTGGCGACAATCCGTTCTGCGACCGCAGGGCCAATTCCGGGTAGCGTCGTCAGTTGTTTCAGGTCTTTTTCTTCAATGGCAGTCGCAACTTCATTCACAGGCCGTACCATGGCACGCAACGTTTTTTTGACACCGACACCATCGACTGAACAGACCAACTCAAAAAACTCTCGTTCAGCATGACTCATAAAACCAATCAACCGTGGAGTGAGCCTCCCCTTTTGTGGATTGCCTTCGATATATTGAATCGTTTTCAGACTGACCTCTTTACCTATCAGAGGTTGAAGTTGACGGCGGACAAATTCAGGGATGTAGACTTGATAATCAAAAGCACCTACTGAAATGATGGCTTCACTTAAGTTGAGTTCATTAAGTTCACCGCGAATATTTGTAATCATGGTTGCTTGCCTGAGAGTTTAATTTGTGAGCGCGCCGTTTAGAAACAGGAGACGCGCATTGAATGGTAATGGCATAAGGCGGCTGCAAATGCATCTGCAACATCATTAGGTTCGAGAACCGTTTTCAGACCGAGTTCTGTCTTGATGGCGTGCTGTATCTGTTCTTTCGATGCGCGACCACTGCCTGTAATCAACTTTTTAATCTGAGTGGGAGTGTAATGCACGACTGGTACTCCGGCATCATGTGCTGCATATAAAATCGCACCCCGGGCATGAGCCATAATGATGGAGCTTTTGGGAAACTTGGGAGTTGTAAAAACCTGTTCGATCACCATGATATCAGGATGAAATTCTTCAATGACTTCTCGAATTCCCGATCCGATTTCGTGCACGCGGGCTGCAAGATTCGATTCTTGATTCGATCGTATGATGCCCCCTTCGCAGAGAACAGGGCACTTCAAAGAATGCTCAAGTATTGCATAACCCGTGCGATTGAGCCCCGGATCGATTCCCAGAAAACGAGTGGGATGCGTTAACTCATCAACCCTTGTAGTATTCGAATTCATGTTCGGCTCAATCGATCAATCATTTGATCTACCAACAATTAGTTTAACCACGACGCCACAAGCTGCCTTCCG
>NZ_CALEMX010000474.1 GCF_937910335.1 uncultured Gimesia sp.
AACACTGAAGATCTCACTACTATAAAAGTCCCTCTGTTTTGAAAATCTTCACCTGTAAAATCGCCATCAGTTCTCAATGTCTCGTAACTTATCGACACACTTCGGCGCGCGTTTAACGCACTTTGGCACGCGTTTGGCAGATTTTGGTCACCATTTGCTACGCTTCGAACAAAATTTAGATTGACACCCTCACGCCCTTCGGCAAAATGATTCACAGTCAAAGTACCGACACTTTGGGTAAGCCCGAATAAAATTCGGGCCGAGCGCAGCGAGCAGGAATCTGACAGAGAAACAAAACAATCCATCATTAACAAAACCCTAAGCGGCTCGGCCCTAGCCGCCGTTAGAAAGTAACCATCAGAAACACACAGCAACAAAATCATAAAGCACCAACTCATAGTTAAAGTAGGGTAGGAACCATCTAAAAGAATAGGAGCGGAACCCCTATGTCCGCCCGACAGAACGTTGCGTGCCTTTCGTGTTTTTCGTGGTAGAAAAACAGTCTAAAACAGGAACGACCTTACCATCCATGAACAGAAATTCTATCCGATGTCACTCAGACAACAGACATGAAAATCCACCACTGGTGACCAAAGCAATGCAAATAGAATTGTGGTCTGCTGTTAAAAAACCGAAAATGTAAACAGCCACATCGATCCTGTATGCATGGTTCAATGGTGCTCGTAGGCGAGATACTACGGACGTGGAATGAGTGCCTCTTTGGAACGATCATTCTGTTCCTTGCTATTTTTTCGCAACCGTTTGAGAGCAGTATCGAGCACGGGATCCTGTTTTTTCATGAATTCATTACGGGAAGCCTTCACTTCGATATCAGGCTGAATCCCCACACCTTCAAAGGCTTTTCCGTTTGAATCGAGGGCAATCCAACGGGGTAGATTGATGACGATGCCCGCACCTGCGTTGATCTGCCTTGGATTACCACTGGAACCCGCTGTCCGATCGCCCATGGTTGTTACATTAGGACATTGTCCGAGCATCAGCACAAACGCCTCAGCCGAACTCATCGTTCTCTCTCCCTGCAGAACAACAACAGGGCCACGGTAATACCAGTTCCCGTTTGGCGAAAACGTCCGCTTCTGCCTGGCGCCTAAATCAGTATGCTTCGGTCCGTTTCGATACTGATGCATGGCATAAACCACGGGATGGTCGACAAAGTATTCTGCCATCTTTCTCCCCAGGGGTTCCGATCCGCCACCATTGCGACGCACGTCAAGTATCAGACCTCGTGTCTCTTTCATTTGTTTCAGAACGGTCTCAAAGTCCTTTGGAAGTGAATCGTTCACCAGGTTGTCAACGGCGATGTAACCGATATCGTCGTTCGTTCGCCCCCATCTCAGTCCCTTCTCGACACTCAGTGGACCAATGAGCTGCGCAGCTGCAGCAGGGTTTTCATTAAAAAATCGATTCCGCTGATAGCCTGCAACATAGTTGCCATCCACTTTGACGTAAACGTGCAGATCTTTTAAGTGGTTTAGCATTTCGCTGATCATTTGCGCCAGCTCACGATTGTTTTTTACTTTTGCAACCTGAGGTCGATACTTCTCGCGTAAGCTCTGCCAGTCAACGTCTGGCTTGATCTGGAACATGGCATATTCGCGGTCGAATGCGTTCCAGACGGTATCAAAGATCTCTAATCCACGACTTTGATTTAATAGGGCCGGGATGGGGAGTGTCCGCTGACGAAACGCATCGACATACTTCACTGTATTTTTCTGAGAATCGACGACATAGAATCGTCGTGAACCTTCTTTGGTTTCCAGATCAACAGTGATCGACTCACTGAGTGGGACGACCGGCTTGCCATTTTTGTGCCAACTGGATCGCATCTTAAAATTTGCCAATACTTTTGCGCGTTGAACAAAAGCCGCATCTCCTTGTTTCTCAACTGTGTCTGTTGGAAATAATTCACCTACACGTGCCGGATGAAAACGTAACCAGACGCTCGTCACATGCTCACCTTTACCGTCACCTGCCAATTTGATTTCGCCCGGTTGATCTGGAAAGAGGACGGCCCAAAGCACGTTCGTGCCTGTACGGCCAAAAACAACGTGCGAAGGTCCCAGATTGATTTCGAATTCCTCTGCCAGTTTGTACTGGAACGTCTTGAGACTCCAGACATCCGTGTTACCAACAGTCCAGTCGTACGCGCGGAATTGCTTCGAATAGTCCAAATTGGCAACGTATTTTTTACCAAGATCTTCGGCACCAGCCGTCGATGCCATCGCACTCAGCACGAATACCAAAGCCACTGCGGACTGCAGGTATTGCAACTTGAAAACCTCAAAGAGCCAGGGCCTCACTAAGCGAAGACTCACAGATTTTGTCACCACGCGATCACCTCCTCGTAATAGAATATTGAAATTCGTTGTCAAATATTCTTTACAGCATCCGCTTCACTCCTCAATCGCCAGAAGTTTTTTGGGCCTTTGCTCCCGCGGGTAACCTGACTTGCGAATGACCGGCGAGATAGGCGATCAGATCAGCGAGTTGCTGTTCGCTCAAGGAATCCAACTGTCCTTCCGGCATCAGTGATAACTTTGAAGGTTTCATTTCTTCCACCTGACGCCGATCCAGAACAACCAGCTCAGTCTGCGTCTGTAATGTTACCTGCTGATCGGTCTGCCTGACAATCGTGCCATTCAAGACGCGGCCATCTTCAAGAGCCACTACAACCATCTCGTATCCTTTGGGAATTAAAGCAGAAGGATCGACCATGTTTTCCAGAAGATAATCCATATTGGCCCGATTGGAACCGGTCAGATCCGGACCAATTTTTCCACCGCTTCCAAACAGGCGATGACATTTCGCACAGGTTTTCTCATACAGAACACGTCCGTTCGTACGATCAGTCTGCTGCAGACGTTTTGTCGTCAGCAATGTTTTATATCCTTCGATCTGTGCCCGTTTCTTTTCGGGAGTTTGGCGCGCTAATCCCCAAACCTGATTTAGTTTCTTTTCAATTTGTGGATCTTGAAAATTTCGTAATTGACGTACGTGGTAAGCGGAAACATCTTGTTGAGGCACCTGTTTTTGATCCATGGCATTCAACAGCAGGAGTACATACTCCTTACGACTACAAACAGTATCCATCAACGTCAGGCGGGCTTCACTTTTCATAGAGCGATAGCGTGCGAGCATGCTTTTCATAGTTTGCGGATCGTTAAATCGCGCTAATCCACGTAATGCCAGCGCCTGAGTTTCCGTAATCCTGATGAGTTCACGAATTGCAGGAAGTAACTCTTCACTCTGTGAACTGTTCAGCAATGTTTCCAATGCCTGATAACGACTGTCAATGGGTCGTTTGGAATCCATGGCCATTTTCATGAGTACATCCATTGTCTGTCCATCACCAAAAATGATTGACAATTGTGTGACTAACGGTTTTAACTCTTTGCTATTCGACTGCGCGACTTTCTCTTTTAACATATTCCAGTTTCCGGGAGATTCTGCTTTCAAACGCCCCTGTAGCGCCGACTGAATTCCGGTTAAGAGATCTTGCTGGACACGCCGATCATTTGTATCGATGACCTGCTGAACCACTTTGGCAACATACTCAGGATGTTGATCGATTTCTTCGGTCAGACGCCTGGAAACCAATTGGCGAATCAAAGGTCTGGTCGATCCTTTCAAGAACTCCAGAGCGGAATCACGCTCTTCGATCAACGCAGGCTGAATCCCATACCAGAGCATGAGCGCATAGTTACGTTCATCCGCATCTGCATGATTCTGATCAAGGGCAGCAGCAATCTTCCAGCAATCCGAGGCAGGCAAAGATTGCAAAGCCGACGCGAGATAGAGTCGAACTAATCCTGAAGCATCCTGCCGAGCCAGTTGCGCAAATCGCTTAACCGCCTGAGAAGGAGTCTTCCGATCATCAACCAGAAAACGAATTGCCCAAATCCGAACATGTTCACTCGGATCATCCAGTTGTTCAACCAACCAGGAATCATTGAGTTGATTCATGCAATATAAGGCCCATAACGCACGTAGCCTTTGCGGAACTAATTTCGCTGTATGATAAATTTCGAGCAGCTCAGTTTTTGTCTGATCTGAAATTTTTCCCGTTGCAGCACGTTCCGTTAGAATGCGGCGGGCATGTCTGACATACCAGTCATTCGCATGAAGTTGCAGCTTGACTAACTCACTATCTGAAAACTGATTCAAATCCTGTTGTTTTGGTGGAGAGACATTTCCATACGTAATTTTATAAATGCGACCACTGGTGCGATGCACGCCATCGTTATCATGACATTCTCCCAAATCTGCCCAGTCGGTGAGATAGACGCCTCCATCCGGTCCATATTTTAATTCGGTTCCTCGAAACCAATCCGATCCGGTTAAAAGAAAGTCTGGACGATGTGTGCCTACATAACCAGATCCCTTGCGTTCAAGTGCATCATTGTTGACACGATGCCCATGCGTATTACACAGGAAAATTGAATTTCGATATTTCGCAGGCCAATTATCTCCCAGATAGATCATACCACCACAATGACTATGTCCGCCCCCGAGCTTTCCATGTATGCCGGAAGTATCACGTGAATCGGACCATTTTCCTGATGAACTGTCCCAATGATCGTGGTCGGCACACTTCGTCATCAATTCATACACATAAGGATTCGGATCGCTGCCATGCCCCTGCATGCGTATAAAATGGGAGCCGGGAATCATATGCCATAAATGACCATTCACGTTATTTGTGAAAAACATCTGACCGTGGTCATCATAATCAAATCCCCAGGGATTGGTGGTACCAGAACTGACAACTTCAAACGTTTTGCGAACCGGATGATAGCGCCAGATCCCACAATGCACGATTGTCCTTTGTGATGGTTCCGTTTCGGGGCGTCCGACCAATGAAGTATCAGTCACCCCATGGCGACCATATAACCAGCCATCCGGGCCCCAGGTGAGACCACTGACAATATTGTGTCTGACCGTCTTATAATTCCAACCTTCCAGCAAAACCTGTGGTTTTCCATCAGGGATGTCATCATGATTGCGATCTTCGATGTAGCGTAACTCCCCGCGACACAAAACCCAAACTCCATTCGAACCCACGGTAAGTCCGGTTAACGGTCCCGGTCCCTGCCAGAATATTTTCCGGCGATCCATTTTTCCGTCGTTGTCGGAATCTTCCAGGATGACGATGCGATCTTGAAACTGTTCTTCGTAGACTCCGTGGCCCTCATAGGTAAAACATTCTGCCACCCAAAGACGGCCTCTGTCATCGATTTCAAACCCAATCGGCTGATGCACATCGGGCTCGCTGGCGAAGAGTGAGACTCTGAATCCTTCAGGAACCGTCATATTCTTCACAGTTTGTTCAGCAGAAGTAGCAATGTCTTTTGGATCTTGTGTATTTTTGATGGGAATGTCTTCAGCGAAAAGGCTGGAATGAAGACAGACCAGAAACAGTGATGTCAAAATGCAGACGAAGAACCGCCGTTGGTAGTGGGAGCGCATCGATTACCCTTTGTAGTTTGAATGAATACACTATCTTAGAAGAATACCATTTATGCTATAGTAGACTGAGAGCAAGAGCAATCAAAGCCCGACACAGTGCACCAATAATATTGCAGAAATGCAGCGTTCTATTCTTCTTCCACGTCTAACATTTCGCGGAATTTGCTGAGTACTTTCGTAACGGCTGAAGAGAGGGGGCCATTTAACATTGCCCCTGAAGCCTGACGGTGTCCGCCACCTCCAAATGATTCGGCGACTTTGGAAACATCCCATGCGGTACGACTTCGAAAACTGATTTTCACCTGCCGACTGCGCTGCTCGACTGCAATAAAAGCCGCCTGTGTTCCTGCCAGCGTCAAACAGTAGTTGACGAGCCCTTCCGTATCGAGTGGCGTCGTTCCAGTGGCAGTGAGATCTTCGTTACTGACAACCGTATAAGCTAACAGACCGTCGAAATCGGTATGCACTTGTCCGAGCACGCGACCCATCAGTTTTAATTGTGATAAGCTGTTCTGCTCATACAGCAGTTCATAAATCTGATGTGGTTCTGCGCCGGCTTCCATTAACTTGCTGATAATCTGCATGGTATAACTGGTCGTTGCAGGAAAACGAAACCAGCCGGTATCGGTCGCTATGGCGGCATAAATTAAAGTCGCAATTTCCGCGGTCACTGTGCAATTGAGTGCCAGCCCTAAATCATAAATCAGACATCCCGTCGCCGGCGATGAAATGTCTTTGAATTCTTCGGCCCCTAATGAATCAGAGCTGACGTGGTGATCGATAACGACTTTCTTTGATGTTGTCTTACGATAGAAATTCGCCAGTCCCGGTAATTGTGACCAGGCACTCGTATCAAGGATGATATGCACTTCAGCCCATTCAAAATCTTTCGTAGTAACTCCATCTCCCACGTAACGGACTTCATGCTCCTGAACGAGAAAAGCAAGGCTCTTAGGATGCGCAGAAGGATTAATAATGCGTACTTCTTTCCCCATTGATTTGAGAAAACAAGCCAGTGCCAACTCAGAACCGAGCGCATCTGCATCAGGTCGAACATGACAGGAAAGTAAAAATTTCTGATGGACCTTAATCAACTCACAAAGCGGGGTCCAGTTAATGTTGCTCATTCATGTTTCCTGCGCTGCGTGTTTTTACAATTTCGAGTGACCGGTTCCACTTTGTCATGAAGACCATCTTAGGGAGTTAATAGGTGGCGTTCCATTGATCGGCCTGCTTTTTTGCTGATTCAACATCAATCGCCAATTGCAATTTCAGAGCGTCTGCATCAAAAAAGGTCTGAGTTCCGCGCAGCTTCTCTAGAAATTCCACCTGCAAGTTTTGATCATAAATGTCACCTGAAAATCCAATCAAATGCACTTCGACCTTACTTTCTGAATTCTTGAATGTGGGATTGGCCCCAATATGAATCGCTGCAGGATAGCGTTTTCCCCCTACTGTACCAAAACCAGAGTAAACACCTTCTGCAGGCAGCAGTGTTAATATTTCAGTCAGGTTCGCTGTCGGAAATCCCAAAACTCTTCCCCGTTCCACACCATGCTCGACTATCCCATTAATCTGGTAGAGTCGGCCCAGCATATTCGCTGCAAGATCGAGGGCTCCCGATTGAACAGAATTCCGAACTTCCGAAGAAGAAATCATCCGTCCATCACACAGGCCAGGCTCAACCACTTTAAAAAACATCCCAGCACGATCGCATAATGTTTGCAGAAGGGTCACATTGCCTGCACGGTTTTTACCGAAAAAGAAGTTGGGCCCTTCCACCAGTCCCCTGGCGCGTAACTGATCGCATAAGATCTGTTGAAAGAATGCTTCCGCACTTAAATTAAGTAAGGCACGGTCTGTTGGGTAAGCGACCACGCAATCGACTCCCAAATCCTCCAGAGCAGCCGCTCTCTCCTCGATCAGCATTAATTCCGGAGGAGCATGCTCAGGGCGCAGTAAATGAATCGGATGCGGTTCAAATGTGAAAACAACAGCAGGTAGTTTTTCAGATCGGGCCTGGTGAACCAATGTTTGAATCATCAGTTGGTGTCCCAGATGAACGCCATCAAAGTTACCAATTGAGACGATGCCTCCCAGGCAAGCATCGAAACCATCTAATCCACGTATTAACACAACTTAACCCAACAATTATTTGTCTTTATTAAGAAAATCTTACTGCCCGTCGCCCGTTACTGAGGGTACCATTCGAATCGTCAACAATTCAGAAAATGTAGAGTGATAAGTACCATCTGGTCCTCATTATTGCTACTATTATGCATAGGAAGAGTAAAATCCTCTCCTGCCCCCAACTGCACCCGAGAGTGCTCACCATCGATCATGAATGCATTTGGTATTACCCCATCTTGTCACAGACACACTTTATTATATCACCGGAGATAACGAAATGGATCAAAGCCCCATCAATCGAAGAGATTTCCTGAAAACATCGGGAACCACAGCCGTTGCCGCCAGCGCCATCGCCGGACTGGCGACTGCACCCGCATCAGGAGCCGCCAACAGTAACGAAGCCATTCGAATTGGATTTATCGGACCTGGTGGTCGTGGATTTGGCGCACACGTTAAAAATCTGGTCAAATTAAAGAAGGATGGGATGAATATTGAATTGGTCGCTGTGGCCGATGTCTATTCTGAACACCGTGATCGGACCGCTAACTACATCAAAAAAGAGCTGGGTAACGACGTAACCGCTTATGTCGATTATCGTGATATGCTTGAAAAAGAGAAACTGGATGCAGTCAGCATTGGTACCCCTGACCATTGGCACGCCAAGCAGACGATTGACGCTATGAATGGCGGCCTGCACGTCTATTGCGAAAAACCAATGACCAAAAATGTGGAAGAAGCTCTGGCCGTGGTCGAGACCTGGAAAAAGACAGGCCAGATCATGCAGGTCGGTGTGCAGTCCACAAGCCTCCCCGTCTGGGATGACGTTCGGGCGCGCCTGCAGGACGGCCAGCTTGGTAAAGTACTGCAGTTCCAGACCGAATATTATCGCAACTCCGCAATGGGACAATGGCGGTATTACGCTCTGAAAAAAGAAATGAATCCGAAAAACATCGACTGGAAACTCTGGTTGGGTGTCGAAGAGGGATTGGCAGAACACCAACCATTCGACCGTGCTGTTTACGCTCAATGGCGTCGTTTCTGGCCTTTCGGATCGGGCATGTATACCGACCTGTTTGTCCACAGAACGACTGCGATGTTGAAAGCAACCGGACTTCGATACCCCGGTCGCGTAGTCGGTGCAGGGGGGCTGTATCTGGAATACGATGGTCGCGATGTACCCGATGTCGCCACCGTTGCCGCTGACTTCAATGAAGGAGTTCAGGGACTGATCAACGCCACCATGTGCAACCAGGAAACGCGCATTCAGCAGGTGATCCGTGGCCATAATGGTTCGTTTGTCTTTGGAAACGGCGAAGGTTTTGACGGGTATGATTTTATCCCCGAACGACCTCAGGTCACTCGCGACAGTTCGTTGAAGAAACAACGGATCAGCGTTGATCAAGTCAAAGATACAACCTATGCTCACTTCAAAAACTGGATCGAAGCGATGCAGACCAATGATCAGAGTAAGTGTAATAACCCTCCAGATCTTGGTGCTGCAGCAATTGCCATTGTGAACCTTGGTTCAAGCAGTTACCGAGAAGGAAAAGTATTCCACTTCGATACGGATTCACTGAAAGTTTCCAATGGCGACGCAAGTTGGGCCAAAAAATGGGAAGCTATGTCGAAAGCACGACAAAAGCCGAAACATATTCCCGGTTGGAAAGCCGGCGATAAAGGCAGCCTGCTCGAAGAGCCTGCTTACATGGCACTGGCCGGTCCCTGGACCGATGGAAAACCACCGAAAAATGAGCCGAACCCCAGTGCCGGTTAAGTACGATTTTTGTTTTTTCATTCCCGCGTTCCTGACTGGGACGCGGGAATTTTTCACAAATATGAACCCAACTTATTCCAACTTTTCACCATAACGTCATCTGGATCTCATCATGAAACGTTTTACCATATTTTCATCTGTTTTCTGTACTCTGCTGACGATCTCTCTGTTCCTTCCTACTGTCAATGCAGGTCAAAAATCAGGGTTTACCTGGAAAGATCAGCCAGAGAAAAAAGTCGCCGATCTTTACTACAATGGAAACCCCGTTCTACAGTATGTCTATCCCTATGACGATAAGTCAGCCGACAGTTTTCACGATACCTACAAAGTATTTCACCACGTTTATGGACCTGCCAGTAAAGCGATCATTACCAAAGGTCCCGGTGGAAAATACACCCATCATCGTGGGCTTTATGTCGGCTGGAATAAAACAAAATTCGAAGGAAAACAACTCGATTTCTGGCATTGTAAGAGCGGCGCTCACCTGCGTCATGCGAAAATGATTGAGATGAAAGGTGACGCAGATTCCGGAACGATGACTTCTGAAATTCACTGGAACGACGCTAAGGGTAAACCCGTCATTCAAGAAACCCGCAAAGTCACCGTCAGGCCCATTAAAGTTGTCACTTCCAAAGATCCCGCCTGGCAAATTGACTGGCAAACGACACTGAACAGCAAACGGGGCGAAATCAAACTCGATGGCGACCGTCAGCATGCCGGCTTCCAATACCGTGCCGCACAAGCCGTTGCAGAATCAAACAACGCTACTTATGTTCGCCCAGAGGGCTTCCCTCAACAGCCTGCACCGTTTCAGGTTTCTGACAAAACCGATCCCAACGGGCATATCAATCTTGGCTGGTTTGCCATGACATACGAAATCGATGGTAAACGCTACAATGTCGAATACTTTGAAGACCCCGCTGTTCCTAAACCATCACGATATTCCGAGCGCCCTTATGGCCGTTTTGGTGCGTTTTTTGATACGAAGTTTGATGAAAGTAAACCTCTGAAAATGAAATACCGTATCATCGTCAGTGAAGGAAAAACCCCCACTCAGAAAGAAGTTCAGAAACGCTATGATCAGTTTGTGGCTTCTCTGAAAAAGTAGGATTCAACATGAGCAAACCAACTGTTGCCATCATTGGAGCCAGTGCGGACCGGCAGAAATATGGGAACAAATCAGTCCGCGCTCATCTAAAACAGGGATACGAAGTTTTCCCCATACATCCCCGAGAGTCATCAATCGAAGGCTTAACCGCTTATCCCAGTCTGGAAGAAGTTCCGGACAGACAACTAGATCGGATTAGCGTTTATGTTCCCCCCGAAGTGGGGATCACGCTGCTGGAACAAATTCAAAATCGAAAGGCCAATGAAGTCTGGTTGAATCCGGGCAGTGAAAGTCCGGAATTACTCAAACGCGCCAGTGAACTCGGGCTGAATGTAATCCAGGCTTGCAGTATCATCGCCATCGGAGAAACGCCGTCAGAATTCCCCGAATCACTCTAATTCAGATTCGAGATTGAGCCGCACCACTGGTTTGTATAGAATAGGTACAGACTTTTCTAATTCCTGAACCGGAATTCCTACATTAAACTGGGACTTGATAAAGCGTTTACTATGAAAAAATGCAAAGTCTGTAACAAACCGGCCGTGTATCACCTGACTGAAATCCAAAGCGGTCAGGCACAGGCGCTCCACTTCTGCGAAGAACATTTTCAGGATTACATCAGCGGTCAGGCTCCCCAGGATGAATGGGAGCCACAAGACGAAGCCTCGCTGATTGAAATGAATTCACAGGATTTGGAGCTCGACGAAGAACTGGAATGCCCCAATTGTGGAATCACATTTCAGGAATTTCGCAGTGAAGGGCGACTGGGTTGTCCCCACGATTATATTGCCTTCCGTGAACCGCTCGTTCAACTGCTGGAAAATATCCACGGCGAATGTGAGCATATCGGTAAATTTCCCAAACGGGCTCCCACTTCGAGCCAGCAGCAATACAACTTGATCAAGCTACGCAGAGAACTGACAGCCGCTGTCGCTGAAGAAAATTACGAAGCCGCCGCATCACTCCGCGATCAGATTTCCAAACTGGAACACGAAGAGCAAAAAAAAATGGAATCCGATAGCTCTGCAGAATAAATGCTGCAGACGGCTATCAACCGAGATTCTCAAACACGAAAAATATCTCATAAACCATCTGAAACTCCAAGTTTTTTCTCTCCATCGATTTGTATCGGCTACTGGAAATCGTTAGTATTCCAGCAGAACAAAAATTCCCCGGGGATGTGGTGGAATTGGCAGACACGCTAGATTTAGGATCTAGTGCCGCAAGGCGTGCAGGTTCAAGTCCTGTCATCCCCAAATCATTACAACAAAACGACTTACAATTCACTTTGTAAGTCGTTTTTTTGTTTCCAGCCTACCACCAAAGCACCAAAGGTAACAAATAAATAACAACAGTCTTTTAACCATGATTTAGAAACAGTATTATTTAATAGCTGAACGAACTGATTAAGGCACTCACATACAGAAATTTTAACGCTACTTATCGGTTACTTTTACGGATTTTGATCTATGGCAAGCATCCACCAGAAAGCAAATGGGACTTATCACGTCGTATTTAGATTTCCTGTCAATGGAAAACCCAAACAGTTCAATCGATCTTTAAAGACTGATTCAAAGAAAGCTGCTTTGGGTAAAAGCGGATTGATCCAAGAAACGATTGATTTGATCGCATCAGGAAGAATCGCTTTTACTGAAGGAATGACAGAAAAAGAGGTTGGCGACTTTATTCTTTCAGGTGGAAAACACACAGCCAAACCGACCGCAATCAAATCTGTAAAACTGGAAACTCTATGGGACGATTACACACAAAATTATACTGTTGGGAAAGAGGCATCCTCTGTAAGTACAGAAAAGACCCACAAAAACAATTTAGTTCATTTTATGGGAAATGTTACGGTTCAATCAGTCACAACTGATAAGCTTCAACAGTATATCAAAGACAGAATGAAACCATCAAAGAAATTCAAGAGAAATTCAGCAGCACCAAAAACCATAGGTAAAGAAATTCAAACCTTTAATTATTTGTGGGGCGTAGCTCAAAAAATCGGCTATATTTCTAAAGAAAAAGACTCACCAACAAAAGGTGTAACTCTTCCAAAAGGAAAAGGTAATAAACCTTTTGCAACTAGGGAACAAATAGAATCAATTGTTAAACATTTGACTGATGAAAAAGAAATCAAAGAAGAATGGAGTCGTTTGTTTTTGAGAGAATCAGAACTTGAAGAGCTTCTTAAATATGTAAAAGAAAACGCAAGACATAAATTTATTTATCCTGCTTTTTGTTTCGCAATTTATACGGGTGCTAGACGTTCTGAAATCATGAGAAGTGAAAAATCTGATTTTGATTTTGAAAACAACAGGGTGCAAATCAGACAAAAAAAAGAAGACAGAAAAAAAAGCATGAGCTACAGACAGGTTCGCATTCATTCTAATCTTGCCGAAACCATGAAAGTCTATTTTGATAACGATCATGTAGGAGGAAAATACACTATTGCTTCCCTTCCAGATCCTGAACTTCTTAAACAAAGAGTTGTAGCAATAAAAGCAAAGCCTTTGACAGAAAATCAAATGAGACACTACTTTGAACGAGTATTAGAAAATTCTAAATGGGATGTTCTTAAAGGCTGGCATATTTTCAGACATTCCTTCTGTTCAAATTTAGCCAGCAGAGGAAAGCCTGAAGCAGTCATTGCCTCCTGCATGGGACACAAACCCAATAGCGAAGTAACAGAACTGTATAGACATCTTTTTCCCGAAGATATGAACGATGCTATAGATGATTTATTTAGCTGAAGGAATTTTCCCCATACTCATTAGCCTATTAACTTCAGCTTCTGAAATTCTCCAGTCTTTACCACCCTCATCTTTTTCAGCATTAATTCTTCCAACTCTGCAAGCTTGCATTATCGTATCGGGTTCTCGCTTTAGAAGCCTGCCTACTTCTCTTGTTGTGAACCATTTTTTTTCTACTTTCAAATCCTTTTCAAGCTTATTTTGATTTACGGTCAGTAGAATTTCTTCAAGCTTCGATTCCAAAGACTTCATTCTATCATCAGAAGCAGGCTCTTCTGCCTTAGCGATGGCTAAAGGTTCAATTACAGGAACTTCTTCACCTGTAAATATTTTGTCAATTACAAGCTCTGAGTAAAGCTCTTTACCATCTAAAACCATAGGTGAAATACCACTACCAGAGAGCAGACCACCTACGGCATCTTCAGAGACACCCCAAAACTCAGCAAGCTCTTCCTTGGTGTAAAGTCTCCCCAATCCTTTGACACCTGATTGTTTTGCAAACTCCAAAGTTTCTCCCTGCAAAACAACATAGTTTTCATCGACCTCTTTGCCATTTACCAATGGGATGGCCTGATCAGAAATGCTAAATCCATCTCTAAAAGTATTCGTGATGTCTTGTACTTTTTGCCCTGCAATATTGGCGTATTGGATATGAGCACCATGCATGATACAACATTGCCCCACAGCAGCTTCTGCTTCAGCCAATACTTTTTCTACATCTGGTAATTCTCCTAACATCGCATACCTTTCATTAAATTAAGTTCAGTACGTACCTTTATCGCTAATGAAATGTTCTAAAAGTACACAAATTCATTACCTATGAGGGGGGGGGAG
>NZ_CALEMX010000475.1 GCF_937910335.1 uncultured Gimesia sp.
ATGGACGCGAGTTCGCATTGACAGGCCCGCGCCTGATCAGCAAGAACAGCACGCTCTCCCAGGAGTGAAAAAGAGTCCGTTTGAGATGGGTTCATTGCTACTTCGCTATACATCAAAGATTGCTCTCAGAATTCGAAATTACAGGATTGAGAATATCTGAATCTAAGAAACCCTCAAGCTTATGGTATTTAATATCACACCAGAAAACAATTTTGACAGGCCAAATTGTTTAAATTGGTTGAATATTTATAATCAATTTTGACATAACGTTTTACATCATTACTGTGGATGAGTAAAAATGTTTTAAATCCACAATCATTGAACATACGCATCCACAAAACAGATAAAACAACACATACAGGATAAATACAGACTATAGGACGCTATTCACGCAATGAGAAAAATGAGCCGATCAATACTAGTGAGACCCTCTCCATTCACTCCAGAATCTGAATAAAAACTACACATATCCTGGCAATTCCCTGTCACAAACCACTTATCAGCCCCCTTTGACGTTTACTGCGTCTATTAAAGAGCTTAGACCAGATAGTATCACTCGCAAATCTGACTGAAATCAGTTAGAATTGCTCATCCGCGATGTCGTTCAATGTCCTTCATTCTCAAGCACATACTGAATTCTCGCGAAATAGATTCGATTCAGTTCCCTTAATAACGATGCATTCCTAAAATTGATCGATCACTCAATTGTTATAGAACATACGTGTGATTTGTGCTCGGGTAACAACTGAAGAACAATTCAGGATCAATAAAGGCATTAATTCCAATATTGACTTAATCAGGTTGAAAGAACCTTATCTCATGGCAGAACATACAGTTACAGGTGCTGTACCTGGAGTAGATCCGGCAGAACTCGAAGAATGGTTTGAATCACTGGATGACCTTATCAACAGGTATGGTAAGGAACGTGTGAAAAATGTTTTGGCAGTTCTGCAGGAACGAGCTTATCGTCAGGGCGTGACGATGCCTTTCACTGCCAATACGCCTTACATCAACACCATCCCCCTGGATGAGCAAACACCTTTCCCGGGCAATCGTGAAATTGAACGTCGCATCAAAAGTATCATCCGCTGGAATGCAATGGCGATGGTCGTTCGTGCCAATAAAGACCATGATGGAATTGGCGGACATATCTCGACATATGCTTCAGCAGCCACACTGTTCGAAATCGGCTTTAACCACTTCTTTCATTCGCGTACGGAAGACCACTCTGGGGACTCGGTATATTTTCAGGGACATGCCTCACCTGGTGTCTATGCTCGTGCTTTTGTGGAAGGCCGATTGACAGAAGAAAACCTGGAGCGATTCCGACAGGAACTGCCGAGAGGTGGCGGACTTTCCTCTTATCCTCATCCATGGTTGATGCCTGATTTTTGGCAATTTCCAACAGTCTCAATGGGCCTGGGGCCCATTATGTCAATTTACCACGCGCGGTTCTTACGTTACCTGCACAACCGCGGAATCATGGACACATCCAAGTCGAAGGTTTGGTGTTTTGTAGGTGATGGTGAAACAGATGAACCAGAGACTCTTGGCGCGATTACGCTTGCATCGCGGGAGCATCTGGACAATTTGATTTTTGTCATTAATTGTAACCTCCAGCGCTTGGATGGACCTGTTCGTGGAAATGGAAAGATCATCCAGGAACTCGAAGCTGCGTTCCGAGGTGCAGGCTGGAACTGCATTAAAGTTGTTTGGGGAGGTGACTGGGATAATATGCTGGCCGAAGACGACAATGGCCATCTCGTGAAACGAATGGGAGAAGTCGTAGATGGTCAGTACCAAAAATACGTTGTGGAACCCGGCTCTTACGTGCGGGAACATTTCTTCGGGGAAAACCCCGAGCTGGAAAAGATGGCGGAAAACCTGTCCGACGATCAGATCAAACGTATGAAACGTGGTGGTCATGATCCAGAAAAAGTATTTGCCGCTTACAATGCCGCCGTGAACCACACTGGTTCTCCTACAGTGATTCTAGCCAAAACGATTAAAGGTTATGGGCTCGGTGAAATCGGCGAAGGTCGAAATATCGCCCACAATGTGAAAAAAGCGAATGAAGAAGAACTGAGAGATTTCCGGTCTCGATTTGGTATTCCCATTCGAGATGAAGACGTAAAAGATGCACCGTTCTATAAGCCTGAAGAAAACAGCCCCGAAATGCAGTACCTGCAAAAGAAACGGGAAGAACTCGGCGGCTATCTTCCCAAACGGGAACCGACTGCAGAACGACTGGAAACACCCACACTGGAGTCACTCGATAAATTCATGCAGAGTATGTCGGGTAAAAAAGGATCGACTACCGGCGCCTTTGGGATTCTGCTGGGTAACCTGCTCCGCGATAAAGTGATCGGCAAACGCATCGTTCCGATTATTCCCGACGAAGCCAGAACCTTTGGAATGGAAGGCTTGTTCAAGCAGTGTGGAATTTACGCGAGCCAGGGACAGTTATACGAACCGGTCGATCGTGACCAGTTGATGTATTACAGAGAAGCCAAAGACGGTCAGATCTTGGAAGAAGGCATCAACGAAGCAGGTGCGATTTCTTCCTTTATCGCCGCAGGAACTGCGTATGCTAACCAGGGTGTCAATATGATTCCCTTCTATGTCTACTATTCAATGTTCGGCTTCCAAAGAGTCGGCGATCTAGTCTGGGCCGCCGCCGATTCGCGTACAAAAGGTTTCCTGTTAGGTGGAACTTCCGGAAGAACGACCCTCAATGGGGAAGGACTCCAACACCAGGATGGACACAGTCATTTGATGGCTTCAACGGTTCCCACCCTTCTTGCATATGATCCTGCTTATGCCTATGAATTAGCAGTCATTATCCAAGATGGAATGCGTCGCATGTATCACGAAGGCGAAGAGATTTTCTATTATCTCTCTGTCTACAATGAAAATTATGAGATGGCTCATATGCCGGAAGGTGATCATGTTGTCGAAGGGATCATCAAAGGGATTTATAAATTCCGCGCTCAGGATGTGGAAAAGACCACCATTTCCTTGCGCCCACAACTGTTTGGTAGCGGCCCGATCTTAAGGGAAGTACTGCGTGCTCAGGAAATCCTGGCGGAGAAATTTAATATTGCCAGCGATGTCTGGAGCGTTACCAGTTACAGTGAACTGGCCAGAAACATCAAGGACGTAGAGCGTCATAACCGTCTCAATCCCGATGCGGAACCTCAGAAATCCTATCTGGAATCCATCTTTGAAAATGAGCAGGGTCCATTCATTGCTTCCAGCGATAACATAAAACTGGTCGCCGATCAGATCCGCGAAGGAATCTCCGGAAATTACTGTGTACTCGGAACAGACGGCTTTGGACGCAGCGAGACGCGTGAATCATTGAGACGCCATTTTGAGATCGATGCGGAGAATATTGTCGTAGCGACACTCGTTTCACTTGCTGAAGAAGGTCAGTTCGATAAAAAGCAACTGCCGGCGATTATTAAAGAGTTGGGAATTGATTCGGAAAAAGTGAACCCCCGGCTGGCATAACCTGCAGCGTTCATCGGGCAAATTAAAAAAGAAATACTAAACGCGAAATACTCATCGAATAGAACGACAAAACTATGGCTACTGAATTTAAACTTCCAGAAGTAAGTGAAGGTGTGGAATCGGCAGATGTCGGACAAATCTCTGTTGCAGTAGGCGATTCCGTCGAACAGGGGCAGGTTTTGATGGATATCGAAACTGATAAAGCCGTTGTTCAATTAGAATCTCCTCATAGCGGTACCATCGCGGAACTGAATGTATCTGAAGGAGACTCAGTCGCCATTGGCACGGTTTTGCTGTCTATTGAAGAATCCAATGGTGCCGTAGAGGCACCGACTTCTGAAACGAAACCGGTAGAAGATAATACTTCTGAGGAAAAACCGGCCGAACCAGTAAAAGCAGAATCCACACCCGCTCCGCAATCGAAAGCAGAGGCAAAGCCGGCTCCCGCAGCAACGGCAACCCAACCCGTCTCTGCTAACGCGTCTTCGTCGAACAAAACGCCTGTACCCGCGGGACCTGCTACCCGGCGTCTCGCACGCAAACTGGGAGTTGATCTCCAATTAGTAACAGGATCAGAATCTGGCGGTCGAGTTACACAGGAAGACGTGGAAAATTATGTCAAAAATCTGATCGCAGGTGGTGGCCCAGCTACCGGTGGCGGAGGTGGAATCGCGGTTCCCCCCTTGCCAGACTTCACGCAATTTGGTGAAGTGGAGCGTCAGAAAATGAAAAAACTCGCGCGCGTTTCTGCCAAGAATCTCAGCCTTTCCTGGCAGGTAATTCCGCATGTCACACAATTTGACCATGCAGATATTACAGACCTGGAAACGGCACGCAAACTCTTCATTTCCAAGCCCAACTACTCTGGACCAAAAGTAACGATGACCGCGCTGGCGATGAAAGCCGTTGCTATCGTCTTACACGAATTCCCTGCTTTTAATTCCAGTCTTGATCCAGAGACCGATGAAATTATTTTCAAAAAATATGTCAACATTGGTGTGGCCGTCGATACAGAAAATGGGCTGGTCGTACCTGTTGTCAAAAATGTTGACAAGAAAAACATCATTGCTATCGCTCAGGAAATGAATGAACTGGCGATGAAAGCACGCGACCGTAAATTGGAAATGAGTGATATGCAGGGGGGATCCTTTACAATCACAAATCTGGGAGGATTGGGAGGAACTTCGTTCACTCCCATTGTGAACTACCCGGAAGTTGCCATTCTGGGAATGTCTCGCTCAAGACATGAATTCCAACTGATCAATGACAATCCTGTTCCACGCCTGATGCTTCCTCTATCGCTTTCTTATGATCATCGCGTGATTAACGGTGCAGATGCAGCCCGCTTCATTGTGCGTATCTCCAGTTTGCTTTCTGATCCATTCAACCTTCTGGTTGACTGCTAAGAGAAAATAATCAAACTGTATTGAAGCTAATCAATTAAAATTAAGGTAAATGTTATTATGTCTGGATCAGCAACCAGAGAAACGGATATTGTTGTTATCGGCGGTGGTCCCGGCGGTTATCCTGCCGCGTTCGACGCGGCAGATAAAGGCTTCAAAGTGATTATGGTCAACGATGACGTTGCCCCTGGTGGTGTTTGCCTCAACCGGGGTTGCATCCCCTCAAAAGCGCTGCTGCATGTCGCCAAACTCATCAACGAAACAAAAGAATCCGCCGAGTGGGGGATCTCCTTTCAAAAGCCCGACATAAACCTCGACCAATTGAGAGAGTTTAAAAACAAAGTTGTTACACAATTAACAGGGGGTATCTCGCAATTAGCAGGAGCCCGTCATGTTGAAATCCTGAAGGGTTTTGGACGTTTCCAGGATTCCCATACAGTCGAAGTCACCAAACAGGATGGAACAAAAGAACTCATCGGATTCAAATATGCGATTGTAGCCACCGGTTCTTCGCCGGCAGTTCCCCCTGTTTTTGATCTGGGTGATCCGCGAATCATGGATTCCACCGGTGCACTTGAACTGCCAGACATCCCAGCGAAATTACTGGTTGTCGGTGGTGGATATATCGGGTTGGAAATGGGCAGCGTCTATGCCGCCTTGGGCTCAGAGGTCACCGTTGTGGAAATGACTGGCGGTTTACTTCCCGGAGCAGACCGCGATCTGGTACGTCCTCTGCAAAAACGTTTAACGGAAAGTTTTTCTGCCATACATTTAAATACCAAAGTCGAAAAATTGACTCCCGCTGACAGTGGCATTATCGCGAACCTGACCGGTGAGGGAGTAGAACCGGAGCAGACTTTTGACCGCGTTTTGATATCCATCGGAAGGCGTCCCAATAACAAAGGGATCGGATTCGAAAACACAAAACTGGAACTCGACGAACGGGGATTTATTAAACACGATTCTAATCAAAGAACTGCCGAGCCTCATATTTTCGCAATTGGTGATATTGCCGGTGAACCCATGCTGGCACACAAAGCGACCCGTGAAGCAAAAGTTGCCATCGAAACGATTGCCGGTGAACCTGCCGAGTTTGATAATCTCGCAATTCCAGCGGTGGTCTTTACTGACCCGGAAATTGCCTGGTGTGGGATTACAGAGCAAGAAGCCAAAGATCAGGGCCTTGATGTGGAAATCACACGTTTCCCCTGGGCCGCCTCTGGTCGCGCACAAACGCTGGGTCGAACAGAAGGTCTCACAAAAATGATTTTCGAAAAGAAAAAAGGACGTGTACTGGGAGTTGGTATCGTGGGCCCTGGTGCGGGTGAACTGATTGCAGAAGGAGTCATTGCAGTTGAGATGGGGGCGGTCGCGGGCGATCTTGCCGAAAGTATCCATGCACACCCCACACTCTCTGAGACTATTATGGAAGCGGCAGAAGGTTTTGCCGGTCAGGCCACCCATATGTATAAACCAAAACGAAAAAATAAGTGATCCCCTGTAGCATTAAGAATAAGCGACCAAAGGCCTGAGAGAAAGCCATGATTATTGATGACAGGAATCAGAAAGAGGCGTTGAGGAATGCGATTTCATAAACCATCAGCAACGCCTTCTTACTTCACCCGTCGTGATCAGATTCGACTCTTCAGACTGGTCGCCGCGATTGGACTGATCTTCATCGCAATGCACTTTGCATCCAATCCAGAAAACTGGTATTGGCTCACAGGCCGCCCCAAGGTTGATCCAGCGATTCAGCAAACGGAAGCCCCGCAGCGAGAAATTGATTTCAGTGTCAAAGAAGAAGGAACATTAAAACCGGACGAGTTCCGGTCAGAATTGCCACCGCAAGTAAAACTCCCAAAAACCATCGATACACAATTGGAAAATGGGGAATACGATATTCAGGTTGCTCCTGAATTCATGCAATCTGTTTCTGACAGCACGCTCGGGATTCGCACACATGAAGCAGGTGCGATGTATTATTTGCTCGCAAAAGCAGCCGCTATACCTCAAAACGTTCTCGAACAGTCGGCTAAACCTGCCCCTCCCTTCGTCGTTGTGATGACAGAATCTCCCCGATACCGGGGACACCTGATGACTGTTAAGGGACAACTCAAAAGGCTCACTCCACTTACCATTGAGGAGAACCCTTACGGAATTCAGACACTCTATGAAGGCTGGTTTTTTTCGAAAGATTCAGGCACACACCCCTGGCGCGTGCTCTGTACGACACTTCCCGAGGGAATCCCGCAAGGCCCCGATCTCAAAGAACTGCCGATGGTCCAGATTACCGGATATTATTTTAAAAAGTATGGCTATCCTTCAGCCGCTGGAAAACTACAAACAGCACCGCTGTTAATTGCCAGGCAAATCCGCTGGTTTCCCCCGGCTCCAACAGATAATAATTCCTCTTCAGGGGCCATCAAATATATTATCGCGATCTTTTTGGTAATCAGCACCGCACTGGCATTTCTGATCTGGAGGTTTTCTCAGAGTGATCAACAATTTGCCCGCAGTAGAACCGCGAAGTTGATTGAACCGCCCAATATCTCCATGGAAAGCCTGAAAGATATTCCCACCGTAGATATTGACGATGTCCTGAAACAAATGGGACAAAAACACGGCTCATCAGGCACAGACGCATCTGGCGGAGAAACATCCAAGCAAAGCAAGCCTGAGAAACCTTAGCCCATAGCATCCCGGCTGTGTCTTAAGCAACTTGTAATCGAATGGTTTCATCAATGGCTGTAAAAACAGTATCGCAAAGTTGATGAACCAAATCACCGGGCATTCCGGGAGCCGGCATCAAAACTACGACATCGCCCAGCGGACGAATTATCACTCCCTGCTTGCGGGCCATAAGGGTCACCTGATGCCCCATCCGCTTCTCTGCGGGAAATGAGGAATTGGATTCGCGTTCTTTAACGAGTTCGATTCCCACCATCACTCCTTGTTGTCGTACTTCCCCCACATGAGGATGATCTTTGAGCTCAGATAACCGTTTTGACAATATTTCAGTATTCTTTGTGACGTTTTCCAAAGTCTGATGTGTATCGAACAGTTTTAAAGTCGCCAGCGCCGCAGCACACGCCAATGGGTTTCCGGTATAGGTATGTCCGTGAAAAAACGTTTTGTATTCATCTGGCTCAGCATCAAAGGCGGAAAATATTTTGTCTGTGGTCATCGTGACTGCTAATGGCAGGTAGCCGCCTGTAATTCCTTTCGCCAGACAGAGAAAATCTGGTATCACTGCTTCACTTTCACAGGCAAACATTGTGCCCGTGCGTCCCAAACCCACGGCGACTTCATCGGCAATAAGCGGAATACCATAACGGGCCGTCAATTCACGAACTCGTTTCAAATAACCGCGTGGATGTATCAACATCCCACCCGCTCCCTGCACCAGAGGTTCAATGATGAATGCAGCCAACCTCTTGTGATTCTCAATTATCAGACGTTCTAGTTCCTGATTGCAGTATTCCAGATAACGAGATTCTGTATCTCCATCAGGACGATGAAAGGTAGCCGGACAGGGAATTTGTACTGATTCAAACAACAGCTTTCCGAAGATCTGATGAAAAATGGGAATTCCTCCCACGCTGACAGAACCGATGGTATCTCCATGATAGGAATCTTGCATACAGGCAAAAAGATCGCGTGGTTGCGTTTCGGATTCCTTTTTCTGTGCATGATATTGAAACGCCATTTTCAGCGCAATCTCAACAGCAGTTGAGCCGCTATCAGAATAGAAAACTTTTGTCAGCCCTGTTGGCGCACGTCTGACTAATTCTCCAGCCAACTCAATAGACGGTACACTCGCCAGTCCCAGCAAGGTGGAATGCGCGACTTTGTCCAACTGATCCCGAATCGCCTGATCGATTTCAGGCACATGATGACCATGCACGTTACACCAGAGAGACGAAACACCATCTAAATAAGTATTACCGTTTACATCTTTTAAGAAGTACCCCTCAGCAGATTCGATAATCGGCACGAATTCATCCCGGTGCGCTCGCATTTGAGTAAATGGATGCCAGACATGGTCATTATCAACTCTACGCAATTCTTCAGGCTGCATGCTCTTCTCTGATCAATTTCAAGTAAGCGGTTTATAAAAGCAGAAAGAGCCACGTCAATTGACCGTGACTCTTTCACTCATCTTATCAACGATTTCAAAATCAACCAGGTAGTAAATCGCGAACGACATCGCGTTCATCACGCAACTCCTGCAAAGTCGCTTCGAATTTGTCCTGAGCAAAATCATCGTGGTCAATGCCTTGCACAATTTTCCATGTCGTGCCATCACTGGTTAATGGATAGCCGCAAATCAACCCCTCGTCTACTCCATAGCTCCCATCACTACAGACGGCTGCACTGAAACTATCACCCAATTGAGTCGGAGTGACGATGCTCTTGATTGTATCCAAGGCAGCATTAGCAGCAGAAGCAGCACTGGAAGCGCCGCGGGCCTGAATCACTGTGGCACCGCGTTTCTGCACGGTTTCGATAAATTCACCACGCAGCCAGTCATGATCTTCTATAATCTCCGGAACGGGATTTCCATGAATCGTCGCATGATAAAAATCAGGGAACTGAGTTGCTGAGTGGTTTCCCCAGATATTCATATTCTTCACAGCAGAAACAGGTTGCCCTGCTTTCTTGGCAATCTGAGTCATCGCCCGGTTCTGATCCAGACGTGTCATCGCATACCAGCGATCACGGGGAACTTTGGGAGCATTGCTCATTGCAATCAGACAGTTCGTGTTACAGGGATTCCCCACAACCAGAACCCGGACATCATCTGCAGCGGCCGCTTCAATGGCTTTACCTGTGCTGGTAAAAATGGGGCCGTTAATTCGAATTAAATCGCCGCGTTCCATGCCCGCTTTTCGTGGAATACTGCCAACACAAATTACAAAATTACAATCGGCAAAAGCATCTTCCAGATGGTCGCTATCAGCTTTCACAACACCCGCCAATGTGGGAAATGCACAGTCTTCAAGCTCCATCTCGACTCCATCTAATGCGGAAAGCACAGGGGGAATTTCAACGAGATGGATAATAACAGGTTGATCAGGGCCGAATATTTCCCCTGAAGCCAGGCGGAACAACATGGCGTAACCAATTTGGCCGGCTGCCCCTGTTACTGCAACTCGAATCGGATGGGTCATCTCTTAATCACTCCTTAACAATGAACTTTGCTCAATTAACGTACTGTATCGTTTTTAAATCGGATGACTTGTTTTTTACCTCCCTTTCGGCTGATCGGCAACCGTTCAGAGGTATCAGTTTCCAATTTCTGGAGACTCAGGGCAAATGTTGGTCAAAATGGGAGTTAAGAGAGACAGATCATTGATTTGCAAGGGCAAAACCACCAATTCCTAATAAACCGCCCACCAGTGAAGCCAGCAGAATTTTCACCCAACTGTAAGGACGCTCTCCCTGTACTTCACCTGTCGCTGCATTCACGACGACTTGATAAAATTTGTCCTTATATTTGTAGGTCATCAACCAGAGAGGCAAAAGTAAATGTTTATAGGAAATCGCATCGTACTGGCTTTGGATGGAACTGACTCTCTGAGTATCGCCACCAATTCGACTACACACATCTGAATGAAGGGCAGCGTCAATCCGCTCCTTACCTAAAACAAAACCATCTTCCAGTTCCACATCATAAGTCCGGGCAGTAAAGCCTGCCAGCAATGCATGGCGAAACGGAATGAGTAATTGCATGGGAAACGGTTCCAAAGCCCGAATCAATTTTCGAGGCAATCCACGGGAAGCCAGGATCACAACATCGTCAAAAAAACGCTGAAAGGCGCCAGAGGCTGGATACCACCTGGTTCGACGTTCCTGTCGTCGATGTTTCCCTGTTCCGACCGTCACATAATAATATTCGCCGCGCTGCCCGGAATACTTCGTACTGGTCATCGAATCAAACGTAAAATAAGGCAGATAGACACCATGAAAGGTTCCCTCAGCCCCCTTTTCAACAAATTCGTTTGGTGCAAACCAAAGCGATTTCACCCAGCTTTTCAAATTTTGTCTCGCAACCTTTTGTTCTATCTGAAATGGTAAAACCGCATCAACGGGAACGCGTTTGTGAGAAGTATGAACCTTATCCAGTTGAATGGGAGATGTACAATAAGGGCATTCAGAGCTTGTTACTGTACCCACAAAAACCAGGGTTGCGCCGCAGCTTTCGCATTGGACTTCCTGCTCTTCCCCTTCATCCGAATCAACCTGCTCTTCGCGCAGATTTTTCAGATGTGCGAGCATTCCATAAAAATCCTGTTCTTCCACTTCCTGCTCTGGATCAAAGCCGATTTCTTTCTCAAAACCACAATGTTTGCACTTCAGCTTTTGCGTTTTGATATGAAATACGAGATCGGCGCCACAGCCTTCGCAAGGAAAGATACGACCATTCTCATCATCAATCCGTTGCCCTCCAAGAGCAGGAGAATCTTCCAGAAAAACAGGTTCCTCTGCATCTTCCGGCGGTAAAGGAGGGGGCGGTAAACTCATCATGCACTTTCCAGATTGAGTGATGAATCACATCAATCTCTCTTAACCTTGATGAAACTTCTCTATTTTCTCAGTCTGATTCTCAGCATGAAATCTGACACTTAGATAACGTAATCTGACACCACAAGGATTAAACGTACTTTGAAATAATCACAATTCATAGTCAACCTGAATCAGATATAATCCACAAGCGGGGGCCGTCGCTCCTGCCTGTGAACGGTCCATTAATTTGAGAATTTTCTGTACATCTTCTGGAGACCAGCGCCCGACTCCTACTTCGATCAATGTCCCCACTATAGTACGTACCATATTGTATAAAAAACCATCTGCCACGATATCGACTGTAATAAATTCAGACGAGGATGAATGGGAATCTGGCATCGCTGCCGGCTGACCCGCGCTCCAGACTGGCCAGATGGATGCTCTTTGGACGGTCAGCTCTTTGACGGTCCGAACACTGGTCGCTTTATTGGGATAATGCGATTCAAAGCAGCGGAAATCGTGTTTTCCCAGCAAGAACTGACCAGCTGTGTGCATCTGTTTTTCATCCAGTGGTCTACTGAACTCCGATACATACCGTTTCAGAAAAGGATAACCAACCGGCATATTATGGATGACATAACGATATCGTTTCTGAACTGCGGAATAGGTCGCATGAAACGATGCGTCGACTTCGGAAACTTCTCTAACAGAGATACTGTCTGGTAAAAAACGCTGCAGACCCGATTGGATATTATTACAGGGTATGGAAGACGTGGTTTGAAAATTAGCCACCTGCCCCACTGCATGCACTCCGGCATCTGTCCGACCGGCTACCAGGACACTACTTTTCTGCTGTGTCAGTTGCTCAATGGCTGATTCAACACACGCTTGTACTGAGAGACCATTCGGCTGCACCTGCCATCCGGCATATTCTGATCCATCATAGGCCAGTGTTAATTTAATGTTTCTCATGTACCTTCAATGTCAGATTTAAGCAGGATCTATGAAATTCTAAAGCAACTTTCAACATGCTTTCACAATCCGAGCTTTTCTTTCCAATATTTCCACTGTTCCATCACCGGAGCCTCGCCGCCTGATCCAAAGCTGCAAAGCACCGCCATCGCATTTCGAGCCCCCAATACCTGAAAAATATCATCCTCAATCTGTGGGCACGCTTGTTGTAGTTCTTCCAGTGTGAGATCAACCAGTCGACATGGGCGTGATTCACATAACGCAACCAGTTTCCCGACAATCCCGTGACCGGTTCGCATGGGAGTTCCTTTTTTAATCAGGTATTCCATTAAAGCGGTCGCGTCCAAAAAGCCATCTTCCAGCTTGGCTGTGATCGTTTCCCGTTGCAATTCCGCCCCTTCTACCATTGCAGCCGCTAACTCCAAACATGCGCCAACCGTATCATAAGAATCAAACAGCGCCAGTTTGTCCTCCTGCATATCACGGTTATAAGCCATCGGCAGGCCTTTGAGTAGAACCAGAATCTGCTGCACATCGGCAATCGGTCGAGCCGACTTACCACGTATCAATTCCAATACGTCGGGGTTTCGTTTTTGAGGCATGATCGACGAACCGGTTGTAAAAGCATCGGGCAGCTTAAGAAATCCAAACTCGGTCGAAAACCAGGCAATCCACTCTTCCGCCCAGTTGCTTAAATGTGTAGCAACCATAGCCATACAGAAACAGAATTCGGCGAGAAAATCCCGATCACTCGAAATATCCAGACTGTTCCGCGCCACGTCAGTAAATTCCAGCAACTCCGCCGTATAGTGTCGGTCGATCGGAAGCGAAGTTCCCGCAAGTGCCGCCCCACCCAAGGGAGAAACATTCACACGCTTCAGGCAATCCGCCAGACGTTGACGATCCCGATCAAATTTTTCACAATATGCCAACCAGTAATGAGCGGCTTTCACAGGTTGTGCCCGTTGCAAATGTGTGAACCCGGGCAGCACCAGATCCTGATCCCGTTCACAACGTTCGACAAATGCAACCTGTAAATCTTTGAGTAGAGCATCAATGCGCTGAATTGCTTCGCGGGTATAGAGTTTCAAATCCGTCGAAACCTGATCATTCCGACTGCGCGCCGTATGCAACTTTCGCCCAACATCACCAACGCGTTCGATCAAGGCGCTTTCGATGTGCATGTGGATGTCTTCGAGTTCGAATCGAAACTCAAATTGCCCTTGCTCAATTTCAATTCCGATTTGTGTCAGCGTCTCGACAATCTGCTGACATTCATCGTCAGTGATCAAGCCGACCTTGGCTAGCATCTGTGCATGGGCCTGTGAGCCTTTGATGTCCACCGCCGCTAGTCGGCTGTCAAAACTAATCGATTCCGTAAACGCTTCGACACGCGCGTCGGTCTGTTGTTGAAATCGTCCTCCCCAGGCTTTTGCGGCCACGGTGTTTCTCCACTGCATTTCTAAAATGAATAGTAAAGCCTGTAATGACAGGTCAGGTCTTGCATAGGCAGATTAATCTGCTGGCAACCATTCAGCAAGCCGACCGTAAGCCCAGACTGAGAATGACCCGATAATTTATGCATTTTCACGTTAGAATCGGGATTTTTGTTGGTAAATGGTCTAATTGGCCCTCTAGCAGGGTGTCCGGAAATGAAATCTAGCGGTATCGCCATTAAGCCCGGAAA
>NZ_CALEMX010000476.1 GCF_937910335.1 uncultured Gimesia sp.
TATTTTTTTCGACGCAGACTGCCAGTAACCAAAGTAATTCCGATTCGTTTCCCCGTTTGTTTACAAAGCTGATATTGAGAAATGAGGTTACGAATACAATAGCGAAAAATAAAAGACTGAGTAATATCATCGAGAAGATGGGTGAGAGAGAGGCGACGAACAGCACAGGTGCAAAGATGATTACCGGAGCAAATAACAGGAGTGGTATTCCCAGTGAGATCCAACCTAAAGTTTGTATTTTCAATGTCAGGGTTCGTAGTGATTCAGGTAACTCATACTGTTCGCCTTGATTCAGGTATTTTGTTGCTTGATAGCAATAGAGTTCCAGAATAATGGGGATGGGGAAAAAGAGCATGATTGGCAGAATCAGAAACAGTGACCCTGAAAGGGAATGATCATTGTTCAGCACGATTAGAACGCAGATAACCATCAGAATTCCACTGCAGGCAACCATGAACAGAGTATAGAAAATCCATATGGATTTAATGAAGGGGTTCACACCCTGATGCCCAAAATGATTAATTCGTCGAGCGAGCATAATGGAAGAGATGCCCGTAATCGGAAAATTAACAAAAAAGGCCAAACAAAATATAAATCCAAATACTTCCACGGATCAAATAGCTTTCCGACAAGATAACTTACGAGAGATCGTTCAATAATTTGATTAAAGGCATAAAGAGTGCGATGACAGGTATGCCGATGATTAACACAATTCCTGCTAACACCAGAGGTTGAAGTGCGAAAACGAGAGAGCCTGTTTTCATGTTTGCTTTTGCTTGAAAAATATTGCTGCTGGCACGCAGTGAATCGACAAATAGCTCCGGGCGATCTTGCCATCGGAAGATATGTGCGAAATTTTTTGAAAAATGGCGTGTTTCTTTCGCGACCTCGGTGAGATTGAGACCGTTCTGGATCCGTTTTTTCAATAGATCACAACCCTCGATGAGATTCGGGTCTCTGGTAATCTGGGCCGCTAGTTCGAGAGCTTCCGGTAATTTAATCTGGGCTTCAATCAATGTAGCCAGCATGCGGCAAAATTGAGCAATTGACGTATAATTTAAGATTCTTCCAAAGACAGGTATCGAATTAAGCAGGCGTCTGCGTGTCCCTCGCATTTTGAAGAGATCAAAGCTGAACCAGATTCCTGAAGAAATGACTATCAGCCAGAATATGATGCGGAGTCCATATAGGGACATGAGATCAGAGAGACTGATCACCAATAATGTTAAACCAGGGAGCTCTGTTCCAAAGTCAGATAAGAGTTTTTTGAAATTGCCAACAATATTTACCATAAGAAAGTAAAAAATGAGAAAGGATCCAAAGAACAGAACGCTCGTATAAAAGAGAGAAAGCATAATTTTATGACGTGACTGGGCCAGAAGTCTCTGACTGTCGATGTAATCTTCAATGATAGAATCCAGTTTTCCTGTTTGCGACCCAGCTTTGATCAGGGAGACAAGGTTTTCTGGAACGTCATTTAAGTTTTGTTTAAAGCTCTCTTCGGCCGTTTTGCCTTCTTCCAGTTCAACGGCAATCTTTTTAAATGCACGGGAAAGTTTTTTTGACGTTGTTTCTTCTGCTAAAGTGCGCAGGCTCGCAGAAAGTGGTACTCCGCAAATTTTAAAGTGAGAACTTTGAGATGCGATGTCGAGATATTCTGACTCGGAGTTCCAGGCGGCTTTTCCAAACTTTGAGAGTTGATCTCCGGAAAAATCCGTTATTTCCAAAGCCGCTTCCGATGTCATAGAGTCATCGGTTCCACATAAATCAACGCGAATAATTTTTAGTCCCTGTTTCATCAGTTGAATACGCGCGGATTCATCACTCACCGCTTGCAGGAAGCCTTCTTTTTCCTGCCCTTCATCGTCAATGCAAAGATAGGAATACCGATTCATTATAAACTGGGACTCCCTAACATTTTTAGAATTTCAACAAACGGCAGGAATATGATGATTGCGTAACAGGCGGTAATACCTCCTGCAACGAAAACCAATAATCCAACAGGGATGATTTTTTTGATCCAATCGAGACGATTCAAAACTCGTATCCGATAGACCCTCGCAATTTCAGACATAATATTTGTGAGATAATTTTGATGAGTTTTTTCCATCATCATCGTTTTTATAAAAGTCGGAAATTGCTTGCAGGATTTCATACCCTCTTGCAGCGAAACCCCTTTTTCTAACTGTGATGAGAGAGATCTGGAATCGGCAATGAGGTTCGTGTTGCCCGTTGATTCGGCAGCTAGTGTGAGTGACTCATGAAGAGGCACATCATAGGAAAGCAGCATCCCAGCCATTTCTGCAAAAGTGGAATAATTCATTTCTCGAAATAATGTTCGATATCCAGGGATCCACCCGTAAGCAATCGTTAAGAAAAATTTACCAGATAATGATTCATGTTGTTCTCGAGGAATAAGAAACGAGGAACGACTGACTTTCCAGCTAATGACCAAAAGTAAAAAAAACAATGGAATCAAAAAGTACCAGTTCTGATAAAATTCGAGCACATTATAAACAGACTGCATCAAAGAGGTTCGTTCTAGATTGAACATATCTTGAAGGTCAAGCAGTTCAGGAAAGATGATGAAGCAAACAAAAAGCGAGAGGATAAATGCCATAATCAAGACAAGAGCAGGATATAACAACGCATTACCAATTTCCTGGCGTAGCTCCATTCGAGAACGGGAAAAGGATGTGTATGCTTGCAGCGCTTCCGGAAGGCGTCCCATGCGCAGTCCCGACTTAACCAGTGATGTATAAGCGACTGGTAATTTTTTCGACTCTAAGTCGAGTGCTTCTTCTAACGTGGAACCTTGTTCAATTCTTAATATGAGTTGTTCTGTAAAATTGCGTGAATCCTTTCTCAAATGCTTGGCTGCATTTCGCAGACCTTCATCTAAAGGGATTCCTGCGCGAACCATGGAAGAGAGTTCTTCATTCAGATCTGTCAGATTTTCTGCAGATAATTTCTGAATTGAGGGTTTGTCAAAATTAACCATGATGCTTCAAAACTCGCAGGTGATCTACTTGGTGAAGTGGCCTTGTGTTCATTGTAATAGAGAGAAAGTATTACCGCCACAGATCAAGAAAAATTTGAACGTTATAAGGCAGATGCCCTCTCAATAGAGACAAGTATTACTAAATGGCTGTCGAATTTTCTCATACCAGCCTCAAAATAGAACACGTTTCATCAGCATTTTTGTTTATAAAGATCTAAAATAGACAGTTTTTTAAGAATCTGACCATGTATTTGTTCCTGTCGATCAGAGGGCTTTCATTTACGGACTCTCAGGATGTCGGCAGGATTACAGTTTACAGATTCAGGATGGCATACTAAAAAAGGAAACCTTTATGAGACAAATTCGATTTCAAAACAGGAAAGCTCTGCTCGTATGATTCGAACTAAAATAAAATCTGCATTATCAGCGTCTCAGTCGGGCGAAACAATTAAGGTTTGTGGCTGGGTACGAACTCGTCGTGATTCTAAAAGTGGTTTTTCCTTTGTTGAATTAAACGATGGCAGTTGTATGGCCAATTTACAGGTTGTCATTGATCAAAGTGTTCCTGACTATGAAGCGATGATCAAAGATGTCACAACTGGCGCGAGTGTTGCCATCAATGGAAAAGTGCATGAATCGCCGGGGAAAAATCAACGTATCGAATTACATGCTGAATCATTTCATGTTTACGGGACTGCAGACCCGGAAACATATCCCTTACAGAAAAAACGACATAGCTTTGAGTTTCTAAGAGAAATAGCGCATTTACGTCCGCGCACGAACACCTTTGGAGCAATTACCCGTGTTCGTAACGAGGCTGCGACTTCGATTCACCGTTTTTTCCAGTCCCGGGGATTCGTCTATATTCAAACCCCGATTATCACAACCAGTGATTGTGAAGGGGCAGGCGAGATGTTTCAGGTCACAACTCTCGACTTAAAACGCCTCGCTCAGGTGCAGACAGAAATCGATTTTTCACAAGACTTTTTTGGAAAGCCTGCATCATTAACTGTAAGTGGACAATTAGAGGCAGAGATTTTTGCAACATCTATTGGAGAATGTTATACATTCGGTCCCACATTTCGCGCAGAGAATTCAAACACATCCCGCCATCTGGCAGAATTCTGGATGGTTGAACCTGAAATGCCGTTCTACGATCTGGAAGATAATATGGCTTTGGCAGAAAGTTTCGTGAGGACTGTAGTGGGCGATGTTCTTGAGAACTGTTCCGAAGACATGGAATTCTTTAATAAACGAATTGATAAGACGACTCTCGAAACACTGAGAAATATTACCGATAACGAATTCATCCGTATTTCTTATACCGAGGCGATTAAGATCATAAAAGCCAGTGGAAAGAAATTTGATTTTCCCATTGAGTGGGGAAGTGATATGCAATCAGAACACGAACGTTTTTTGACAGAAGAGCATTTTAAACAACCGGTGATCGTTTATGGCTATCCCAGAACGATCAAGCCATTTTATATGCGATGCAATGACGATGGTAAAACTGTCTGTGCTATGGACGTGCTTGTGCCAGGTGTAGGTGAGATAATTGGTGGAAGTCAGCGAGAAGAGCGGTATGATGTCCTCGTTGATCGGATGAAAGAGGGAGGCTTAAATCCGGACGAATATTGGTGGTACACCGATTTACGAAAATATGGGACGGTTCCCCATTCAGGGTTTGGCCTGGGGTTTGAACGTCTGATTCAGTTAATCACTTCAATGACAAATATTCGAGACTGCATACCATTTCCCCGAACTCCTAAAAACGCGGAGTTTTAATTGCCTGTCAGCGACAGCGAACTACTTCTGTTTTTTTAGCAGGTGTTGTTTAAACCATCTGACAACGGCTTGACTCGCACGGGTATTATCTTCACCTTTAAATCCGTGCGCCGCGTCTTTAATGACTAAAAGCTCTGCTTGAACTTTATGATCTTGAAATTGCTTCATGATCTTTTCGCTGTGACTAATTGGAACGAGCTTATCCTGATCTCCATGAATGAGTAACGTTGGGGGATCGTCCGGGGTGACATGTAACACCGGGGAAAAATCATCAGCGAGGTCAGCATCAAATTGTAGAGCAGGATAGTTATGGTAATAAGGGGATTTTTCATCAACAAATTCTCTTATGTCCGTCGGTGGATAATAAGCAACGACGGCAGCAACGCGATTACTGTTTTGTAAAACAGCCTCTTTGGCTTTTGGGTTTCCTTTATCTGAAGTCGTCCCCAGAACTAACGATAAATGACCACCGGCGCTACCTCCCCAGACACCTAATTGCTCGGGATTCACGCCATAATCTTTGGCATGCAGGCGAATAAATCTCACACTGCGGCGAACGTCATTCACAACCTCTGGAATGACGAATTTGGGACTGCTTCCATGCCTTACCGAAAATACGGTAAACCCTTCATCGAGTAACGGTTGAAACCTGCTCAGCATGTTTTTGGGATCAGTCCATCTCGAATGCCAGCCACCACTTACCATAAATAAAACACCTGCCCCATTAGGCTTTTCCTGGGGACGATAAACATCAAAGGTAAGAGCCATTCCATATTTATGCCCATAAACAACATCAGGAGTAATTTTCACATTTTCGTCAGCACTCAATGAACAGACTGGTAAAAAAATGGAAGCAAGCAAGGTTGCAATGAAGAGAGATTTCATGGTTGATCCCCGGCAATATGATAATGAACTTTTATGTCTTACGATTCTAATCGATTTACATTTGTGTTCACAACGGTCTAACCCAGACCTATCAGGAAAGTTAGTCTTGACCGGCAGATGCCAATCGCAACAATTTTGAACTGAAATTTAAAAATCTGAGTAGTTGCCAAGCCAGAAAGACCTATTTCGCAGAGCGATCGTAATTTGTCTTTTTGATTCAGGAATTTCAAAAGCGATTTGCACTTGAATCAATAAAAGACAGAAATGGTGATGATTTTGAATCACTTTAAGAATAACTCGCTCATTAGAATTGAACAGGAAAACAGAGACCGTTTTCATTCAACTCGGGAGACTGAGCTAAATGCAGCCATTGGTCAGGCTCGCTCTGGAAAGATTCGTCCTTTTGTCAAATTGCAATGGCCGACAGTGAAATTAGATGACTGGCAGTGGGACATCATTGAGTCACTGTTCAATCCCACCATTCGACGCGTCTTTGTAAAAGGAAATACAGGCTGCGGAAAAGGAGCTGCAGCAGGAATCGCCTGTTGTACTTACTATCATATCTGGAATGACGCCAAAATAATCATTACGCGTGATTCCATGAAAATGGCACAAAAAATTGCCTTTGGTGAAGTTGATAAATGGTGGCGCCATATGTCCCATAAACCGCCGGGAAAACTTCTTACATCCGGTGTATATGATAACAAACAACATTCTATTTCTCTGGCAAATCCACAGCATATTGAAGGATTTCGAGGCGCTCATTCCTCCCATGTCCTTTTTTGGTTTGATGAGGCGACAGCACCAAACCTTGAAGATAAATACAAGCTGGCAAATACTCAGGCAAAAAAATTTTTGGCACTTTCAAACCCTTCTACATTAGCGGGTGCATTTCGAGATGCCTTTCCAATAGAAGATCCGGATAAAACACAAACGATTATTGATCAATATGGTAAAACACGCTGCATTACTGTCAGTGGATGGGAATGTACGAATGTGAAAGAAAAATGTCTCGAACAACCAGTGGCGCCCCTGGGTGGCTTTAAAATCGCTGGTACGTTTTATTCACACGGTGCTCCCATTCTCAAAGAACATTTCAGTCAATGCCAACCGATTATTCCAGGACAAACCTGTTACGATGAATTTATGGCGTTATTAAACGACTCCGATCCGCTGATTCGAAATGTTTATGCGCTAGGTAAGTTTCCTGATCAGGATCCAGCGAAACAGATCATTTTACCGAGTTGGCTGGTCAAACCTGTCAAATTTTGGAATCGGTGGAACCAATTGTGGAGACGTGCTAACGCAGGGAAGCACAATATCGCTTTAAAATATTTAGATCAGATCTTGCCTGTAGAGGGTTTTGGGCTCGATGTGGCAGCATCCAGATACGGCGATAGCTCTGTACTGGCTGTGGGAGGCCGCTATGGTATTCGTGCCATTCACGAATGTCAATTCTCTGATACACAGCAAACGATGTCGTGGGTCTTGGAGACAGCACTTGCTTACGGAATAAATTTGAAACAAGGCAATGTGCCGATCGCCATTGACTGGGGAGGCGGATATGGCAATGCGGTAGGTGATCCATTGAAAAAAATGAATGTGCATGTGATTGAAGTTCATGGCAATGCAACCAGTGATCTAGACTCGCAAAAATATGCAAATAAACGGGCAGAGCTTTATGGTGAAGCTGGAAGAAGACTTGACCCGGCGGGGGACTTTCGCATGATACCCTTCGGGTTGCCCGATAACGAAAGACTACGTGCCGAGTTGGTAGCTCCGGCAAAAATCTATTCAGGCCATGACGGAGAAAAGTACTACATAACTCCCAAAGGTCGACGTGGTACCGATGAAAACTATACGGGAAAAACCATTCGGGAACTTTTGGGACGATCACCGGATCGGGCTGATGCAGTCGTTTATTGCTTGTGTGCATTACGAGATCAGCAGCGCCGACACCTGATTGTCGCATAAATGAGCAAAGTAAATGATTTAGTCAATCAAAATAATCGATTCATAAACAGGAATGATCTACTATGTGGAACCCCTTTAAGAAAATTGCCACTCGTTTTAAAACTCATCAATTTGCAGTCGCACTTCGAACGGCTCTTGGGTCAGGCCAACCTGGATCTTGGAGTAGCGATCACCGCCAGGAAGCCGAACAATTTACGGGTTGGACGTTTGTTGCAGTTCGAGCAATTTGTCTTCAGGCAATGCAGGCATCTGTGTTTGTCTATAACGATTCAGTAAACGCATCAAAACAAAAAAGATTGAATCAACGTATCCAGGAACACTCCGGATACGTTCAGGCAAAAAGTCTATATGCAGGAGAAAATGGTGCGTCAGTTCCCCTTTCCAACGACCATCAGTTATGTAAGATCTTAAAGCATCCAAATCCGTCACAATCAGGGGCCTCTTTCCGTTATGAGCGTGTGTTACAACTTCAGTTGACAGGCACCTGTATTGTCTGGAATGTGCCCAATAAATTCGGTAAAACTGTTCAGCGATATGTCATCCCAACAACGATTGCCACACCAGTCTCTCCTACAAGTGATTTGCCAGAAGGAGGTTATAAAATACAGCCGACCTCGTTACGCAACTTTCAAGCTGGATTCAGTAGTGCGTTTACTGAGACGGGCACTTTTCATCAGGTCGCCGGGAAAATCATTCCCATTACTCAATTACAAATTACGCGCTGGCCACACCCTGTTTACAAGGATGATGGCCAGTCTCCTGTGAGCGCGGGTGCCAAATGGATCGACTCCGCAAATCAAATCGATGCAGCTCGTTGGGCTCAGATGAATAATGGAGCTGATCCTTCCATTGTGGTCACATGTGGCAAAGATATGAACCCAACGCGAGAGGAACTCGAAACAGCGGCTGCCATGTTTGAACAGAAATATGGTGGCACTGAAAATACCGGTAAGGCCATCTTTACAACAGGAGAACAGGTTGTCTCACTGACGACCACTCCCAGAGACATGGACTATAATCAGTCATTTGTTCAATTCAGAGATGCTATTCTTGCTTTGCATGGTGTCCCGGGAATAGCCGCTGGAATTTCAGACGGTGGAAGCTACGCTGCTTTTTATGCGAGTTTAAAGCAGTTCATTTCTCTTACAGTACAGCCCATTTTAGATTTATTGGCGGAAGATGATACCGAACATTTAGCCCCACAGTTTGGGAAAAACTTGACGATAGAAATTGAAGCAACTCACATAGATGATCCTGATATATTGGAAAAACGATTAGCGACAGATATACGTGCACAGATTATCAAAGTAGACGAGTTACGGGCAATTCGGGGATTACCACCTTTAGGCCCGAAGCAGGGAGGAGATCTCATAGTGAATCAAAACAGTAAAGAACAGCCTTCACTTCAGGAACAGGAAAGCAATGATTCAACTCATCCCGTTTTACCTGCAGGAAAAAGTATTGTTAATGGAGCAAAGTCGGATTCTCAGTATCGATTTGGCAGGCACTCAATTCAATAACTAATCTTTTCATTCAGCATTTTAAGAATAGTCTATAAGAGAACAGGCCTGACACGCGTTAGTAGGAAATTTGATGTATCACTAACTATGCTTTATTTGACACCGACCGTATGATTAGTTTGTCGTATTCGAGATCTGTTCTATTCATGGGTTGAAAGAGTATAAGCGTAATGTCTGATAACAACAAAATCCACTTCAGTAAAAAAAGATCATGGAGTCACGATTTACCAATCAGTTTTTTGATGCAACAAGGTGTGGAAAATCCGGATGTTCTTTCGTTAGCCGCCGGGTTAGTTGATCAGAACAGCCTGCCCGTCGAGATCACAAAAAAATCTTTTGAGCATTTGTTTTTAAATCAAAAGTCTGCAAAAGAAGCTTTACAGTATGGCACAACGGCTGGTTCATTACCGCTTAGGTCACTGCTGTTATCGCATTTAGAAACTCTGGAACAAAAATCTGCTGAAGCATTAGGGATTACAGAAGATAACATCATCGTAACCACTGGCTCTCAACAGTATCTGTCATTGCTGGGCGAAGTTCTACTCGATCCGGAAGATATCTGCCTGGTAGCAGCTCCGACTTATTTTGTATTTCTCGGAGTCTTACAGGGTTTAGGCGCGCGAATCATCTCGGTCGAAACGGATGAATCGGGAATGCGCATGGATTCTCTTGAAGCGACTCTCGCGATGTTGGAGTCGCAGGGGCAATTAAACAGAGTCAAATTGATCTACCTCGTAAGCGATTATGAAAACCCCTCCGGCCTCTCTCTTGCTCAGGATCGACGTCAGCAAGTTATACAAATAGCACAAAACTGGTCTAAGCAACAACGGATTCTCATACTGGAAGATCTGGCGTATCGTGAGCTTTGCTACGATGGACCTGTTGTTCCGAGTATTAAAAGCTTTGACTCGACAGGCGAGACTGTGATTCTGACACAAACATTTTCTAAGAGCTTTTCTCCAGGATTAAGAGTGGGCTTTGGTGTTGCCCCAGTGGAAGTCTGTGCTGCGATTCAAGATAAAAAAGGAAACGATGACTTTGGTTCAACGAATATGAGCCAACACATTCTTGCAACAGCATTGCGCCAAAACTGGTACTATGACCATGTTGAAAATTTAAGAGCAGTGTACCGAGAAAAACGGGACTGTATGTTGCAAGCCGCTGATCTCCACTTTTCAAAATTACCGGGCGTCCATTGGGTTCATCCCAATGGAGGCTTATATGTATGGATGACATTGCCAGAGACTATCGAAACGGGGTTTTCGAGCCCCTTATTTCAAACAGCGATACATGAAGAAAAAGTGATGTATGTTCCTGGAGAATTATGTTACGCAGTCGATCAAGGTCTTAGCAGTACAGAACAATCTCCCGTGCAAAAAAATCATATGCGACTGACATTTGGAGTTCAAAACCTTGAAGGCATTCAGGAGGGAATGAAAAGGTTAGCAAATGCTGTCAAGTCGTTCATATGAAATAGCTTAAGACTATAAGACGAATTGGATCACTGCACAAAGATTACGATTTTAGGAATCGGCTTAAGGGAGTTTAACGATTGTGACGATAAGGCAGACAGGGTTTGGCCGTTTCTTCATTGAAATCAAAATCCTTTTGCATCTCTAAGCAAAAAAGACAGGATTTCCTCTAAAAGCAAGAAGTCTAATGGGCATTTGTGATTCCTGCCATTCTGGATGTTGCCGATCATTTGCTGTTCCCATTTCTGGGGCGGACATTCATCGTTTCACACATGACGAGGAAAAACCATTTTGGGATTTTGCCTGTCGCTGGGAGGATTCAGAGGGCTTAATTTCCCGCAATATGGCTCCGCATTTCTTTTTTGAAATACACCATCAGTTCCCTTCGTGATTTGCTTAAAGCACATACCCAGTCTGTCATTTCCTGGAACAACAAAGTGTCGCTTTTTGACCGAATGTTTACCAGATGAAGAGCACCCCAAGGGATTGGGTCGTTGCAGTATTTACGGAAGCCGACCTCATACCTGTCGGAGCTTTCCTGCAAAATTAAACGATTCCAACGAACTGGCCGTTCTCTATGAGATTCCCAGTAATGGACGAGATGGCGAACCGGCTTACGATTTATGTCCGAGGCAGTGGACTGCATCCGATTTAGAACCAAATGATACGATCCAGAGTTTGGTTATCGCGCAATATGAAATGACATTTTTCAAGAAAATTGCTGCGATTTGGAACCAGAATCCAGGAGAATGGAATAGCTTTCCAGAGTTTATTGATATCATTTATTCAAACCGGATCTCCTCCGAGAATAAAAGTGACTCAAATTTGGAATCGCCAGAAGCGGATGACAAGAGATTACATTCTGCGGAAGAGTCCGGATCATATCGGAAAGCGGCCTGAGCAGACACGCAGCCCAAACAGTTCTCTGTGCCAAGCTCGATTCTTTAGCGATCGCTTATGATTTGTCGCCATTAATATTTCAAGCGATAATGAAATTTGTCTTGTCACCAAAAGGCTTGCCTGCTTTTTCCTCCTTGAAACTGAGTAGGGTCTTGTTCTAATTCAGAATGAGTGATCCTGTTTTCTGTTCTCTTGACGGGTATCAAGAAGATACCAGTCAATGAGAAAACCTCAAGAATCGTTTTCTTCAAGCCAGGACTTCCGGATAGAAAACGATGAATATTTGGAAGTACTTCAGGCTCTAAAAAAGTAAAATTTATTTTCAACCATCTTGACCCATAGGTGCCGAACCTTAAAACACAGCCTCGTCGCAAACATGAACTGTTTCTTTCCGAGGCAAAATGTGAAAACAAAAAAAGCTAAAAATTCCTTGCAGGTCATCCTCAAGAATCGGCACAAAAAATTTGGAACATTCTGCCGCATCGCAGGCAGATCATCAGATCTCTCTTTGGCGTGTCAATCACAGCCCATGATCGATGCACAATTAATGTCCGCACGTGCCATCATTAATACTCCAGGGGAAGACCGTGAAGGTGACATTATAGTCCCCAAGGGCGTACATCTCGAAAATTTCAGTAAGAATCCTGTTGTACTTTGGGAACACGGTTTAGGTGAAATCACCCGCCCCATTGCCAAGTGTCAACATCCAGATGGCAATCTGGCATTAGAAGTCGAAGAGAGTCAGATCTTAGCGACCTCTTACTTTACAGATAAATCTTTGGAGTCGATGCAGATTTTTCATCTCATTGCGGAGGGGCTGGTAAGGGCAACATCAGTTCGAGCAGTTCCCATCAAATCTTCCACAAGAAAAACATCGAATAATGGTGTAGGAATCATACTTGAGGAATGGGAACTGATTGAGTGGTCTTGGGGTGCATTGGGCGTAAACCCGGATGCCATAGCAAGAACCATTGATAGAGGAACAATCGAAGGCCGCAATATTGCGGAGCCACTTTTGAAATCACTCAAATCGGTTCTTCCTTCAAAGAAACATGCGATACCCGGCTGGACAAGTTCCACAAAAAGACTGTTGCAAGAAAAAAGTAATAAAGAAAATGTCGACCTGCCTCAGGTAGCTGGCAAGATAATTATTCAGCCCGAGGATAAAGATTGTGTGGCAATCGAACCTGTTAATTCAGATAAACAAAAAAATGTGAGTCGATCAAAATCAAGTCTGCAGGAGATAAGAAATAAGACAAATATAACGAACACCCCTGTTTCTGAACTCACAAACCGGAAAACACAAAGTGTGCCTTTAGGGGCGCAGATATTGAAGTTCATTCAGTCTTCTATCAAAGAATTGACTACACAGGTTGTTTCCACATCTCTTGCATTGGAAAACGAGCGGATTAAATCGTTTTTAAATACATTCCTGCTCTCTCTGGAAAAGGAACAAGCCACTTTAGCTGACTTATATAGAGACAGTTATTCTCACCTCAATATTTCCATCGAGCTTGAAGAAAAAAATCTGCATGAGAATGATTCAATTACACGGTCTTCAACAGCTTGTCTGGAGTCCGAAATGATTCGTCAACTGCTAAAGTCAGATTATTATGGTCGCTTAAAAAAATTGTCGCAGTCAGGAAATTTGACAGTTCATCAGCGTCAATTATTAACTGAAATCTTAAAGCAGATTAGTCCTAATCGTCATAGGCAGCTTTCCTATGATGAAAAGACGTTAGAGAGAAATGTTGAAGAACTTTCACAAGCAGTCGTAGAACTAAAACAAAAAATATCTGATCTACTGCCTGCCTGAATGGAAACAGCACAACGAAGAATAAAGTGCTTGTGATTTACATGCAGTATCTCTGGATAAAATGTTGATTTAATGAAACATAAAAAACAGTTAGAAGAAAGGACATATTTAATGTCTGAAACACTCGAAGAAAAAGTAAAGTCTCTCTCATCAAATATTGAAAATTTGACCCAAAGTGTAGATCTGTTAAACAGCCCTGACATGAGTGGGGTGCATCAAGATAGTCAGGGCCGACTCTCCAGTTACTGGCAAGCAGAAGAGAAGGGAACCGCTCGAGTGGAATTGAATAAATCCCATTCAAATAAGTTTCGAACTTTACCAGTTGGCTATAAACCATATTCAGAATTTCATTCGTTTGGAGAATTCATTCGGTGTGGATTTAAAGATCGCAGTGAAGTCATCGCCAAGACAAAGAAGTCCTGGGGAATGTGTAAAGCGATTCAAGGTATGTCAGAAATTGTGGGAGCCGATGGTGGAATCGCCGTTTTGCCTGAATTCCATCAGGAAATCCTAACCCGTATTTATCAAAACGATATTGTCAGCAGGACGGATCACTACCAAGTTGCGGGAAATAACATGACTTTCCCGACTGATTCTGAAACGAGTCGTGCTGATGGATCACGCGCTGGCGGACTGCGCGCCTATTGGGTAGGAGAAGGCGACCCACTTACGGGTAATACGCCTAAGCTAGCAGGGTGTCCGGAAATGAAATCTAGCGGTATCGCCATTAAGCCCGGAA
>NZ_CALEMX010000477.1 GCF_937910335.1 uncultured Gimesia sp.
TGACAAACGTGTGAAGTTGGGATACTACTGTCAGGAAAAGTAGTGGCTACTACATATCATTTTAGAAAGTAAATTTTATAATCGTGATTCCCTCGTTGCCTGGTTTGTGTCGTAGTATTTTTGAATGCACTGTCATCAACCTGACTCCCTGCTTCCTGGAATTGCAGGCTCGCAGAATATATTCGGGATGGCTAGACTTGTAAACTTTTGTGAAAAGAACGATCCTGAAAACATCAAGCATTTTTAAAACATTTCACAATGAAAGGGAATGAATTGTGTCCGCGAAATTCCGTGTCTTAATCACTGACCGTGCCTGGCCCGATTGCGAGGTCGAAAAAAAAGAATTATCGCTTGTCGATGCGGAAGTGATCGAAGCCCCACCCGGCGCCGATGAGCAGACACTGATCCAATTTGCAACCGGCGTAGATGCCATTGCCACATGTTGGGCGTCGGTAACCAAAGCCGTCATCGCAGCGGCACCCGATTGTAAAACCATTGCACGTTTAGGAATTGGGTTGGACAATATCGATGTCGAATATGCAACTTCTTTGAAGATTCCAGTTACGAATGTACCCGATTACTGTATCCCGGAAGTGGCTGACCATACGATCGCGTTAATGCTGGCTAGACTGCGAAATGTGGCTTTTTTTCATATTCAGACGAAACAGGGGATTTACGAACTTTCCTCCGCTCCGCTACCTCGCAGACTCAGTGCGCTGACGATAGGAGTGTTTGGCTTTGGTTTAACCGGTCAGGCAGTCGCCCAGCGCGCACGAGCTTTTGGAATGAACGTTATCGCCACTAATACTTCCGGAAATGATTATGGCACGGGAACAACTATGGTTCCGTTCACTGAATTGATCCAGCAAAGCGATGTCATTTCCATTCACGCCCCGCTCACTGATGCCACTTTACATCAGTTTGACGCAAAAGCCTTTTCACAAATGAAGCCAACCGCTTTCCTCATCAACACTTCGCGAGGAGCATTGATCGATTTTGCCGCATTGAAGACTGCCCTGCAAAATAACACGATTGCGGGAGCCGCCCTGGATGTCTTTGACCCGGAACCCCCCGATCTGAATGATCCTTTTTTCAAAGATGAGCGGGTCATTGTAACTCCCCACGCAGCCTTCATTTCCAAAGAATCATTGGATGAACTTCGACAACAGGCGGCACGTCAAATCGCAGAAATTCTTGTCGGAAATCAGACGACGAATGTCGTAAATCCGGTAGTATTTGAATAATCAATACCATCCACATAAAGATGTAGGAAAAATGCATCACGGCCTCTGTGAAACCCGTAAATACTGCTTTTAAATAAGCTAAGTTATAAGAAGCTAAACCCTTTATTCTTAGTGCAAAAACAGTAGGAAAGGTTACAGATTAAGGTACAAATGGATGGCCCCTGATCATCACTCTCCCCAGTCCGAAGTAGATCAAACGACTTCCGGATCTCTGCCTACCAGAGACTCCGTTGCAAGTTGCCAGAAAGAGAGTGCGCTTACTCCTCCAGAAAATCCATCTCCGCAACCTGTGAAAGATTCTCAATTATCCTCTGCAGAAATTCATGGAGTGAAAGAACTGGTTACAGAGCTGCAGGAAAAAGAGCAGTTGGTTGTAACTCTGACAGAAAAACTGTCACTGGTCGCTGACCAACTGGATCACAGGCAAAGTATCATCGATGATAAACTCAATGCAGAAGATCTTCGAGTTAAGGCGATGGAAGAAGAACTGCTCAAGGAACTGGGAGAAGAACTGCAAGAGAAAGAGCAGTTGGTAACGAGTCTCAAGCAACGCCTGGCGGAGGTTACCGCACAACTGGAGCTGAGCCAGCGTGCCAACGAAGAGTTGACGGGTGCAGACAATCTCCGGGTGAAAGAACTGGAGTCAGAACTTCACGAAAAAGAGCAGTTGATTGAGGTCCTGACAGAACGCCTGGAGCAGGTCGCAGAACAACTGGATCGCAGACACCGCACTGGCGCCGATCGGGGCATGACGATCTCTGGTGGTATCCCCCATGAAGTCATTGAAGAACAGCAAAAACTGACACAGGATCTGCACACGGTCATAGAACAATTTCAGGGAATAGAAACCGAAAGTTCCCTGACAAGAATCGAACTGCAGATCGCAGAATTGAAACAACTTGTTGAATCCGGTTTCGTAAATGGTCCTGTTGCTCCCCAACCATCCAGTCTGGTTGATTATTTAGCATCACCATCACTCCCTGGTACCGAAGTAGAACCAGTGAGCCAGGCGGAAGAAGCAGAAACGCTGGAGGCCCCCGTAGCCAGTGTCCCCATGGATGATTCGTCCGCAAGTGGGTGGGAAGCAATGAAAGAAAAATTGCTTTCCGGTCAGGGAGTCGATGTCTCTGCGGATCTCACAAAACCAGTTCCATCCACACCGCCGCCAGTTCCGCAACAACAATCAGTCGCTCAGAAGATCGTTGCTGAACAATCTGACACAAGTCAACGTACACTCGGAAGCTATAAACCACCTCTTCCTGATGCACCTGCTGAAATCGATTTTGAACGGGCATCTCAAGACCAGTTGGTGCAGGCAATCAGTGCACGTGATCAATACATCAGCTTGTTAATCAAACGCGTCCGCGAAGCAGAAACGGCAGTCATCCCTGTGAATTGGGAACAACTCAATAGTGTCCCCGAAGAATTGATTGAAAAAATTCAATCACTGCACCACGACCTCGAGCAAAACCTGGGAATGGCGGAAGTCGAAATCTCAATAGAACGCGCCCGGCTCTCGCGTACCGAATCAATGCTTAAGAATCGCGAAGAGCAAATTCGCAAAAAAGAAAAGCAGCTGGGATTGAATCTCGAAAGATCTGAAGAATCAGTCGTTGAAGAAAATGATCTCGATGACGATAGTAAAAAAAGCTGGCTCGGTTTTCTTAACTAGATTGCGTTGACAAGACAGTAGAAAGCATTGCTTAACCTGACAGTTTCATTCCATCTTCATGTATTTGGCATCTTCATCATGCTTGACTGCGCGTAATACAATATTTTTGGAGTTCAAGAAACGAACACTGAATTGCATTGACTAAATCCTCAGCCGTCTCTGCTTCGGGCAACTGATCTCCAATAATCACATCACAATTAAATGGGACAAGTAATGCCTCTCCTCGAGGCAATGCTCTGCCTAGACCATGCAGCATGACCGGTGTAACTCTGGAATCGGTTCTGTCATGTACAATATGATAAATCCCTCTTTTAATTTCACTCATCTCTTCAGGGTTCCCACGGCTTCCTTCCGGAAACAAAATCAGTATCTCACTATTGTCTAATGCAGAATGGCAACCAGCAAACAACTCTTTTTTTCGCTGCCGGCCGGTTCGATTTATGGGAATAATGCCAACACATTTCAAAGCGAACCAGGACAAAAAACGATTTTTGAGAAAATAATCCGCCGCAGCCACCGGTCGGACTTGATGCAATTTGGATAGGGGATAAAGACTCATCAAAACCATTGTATCGAGGTGGCTATTATGATTTGCGGCAACTACAGCGGGTCCCTCTGTTGGTAGATTCGGTTTTCCGCGTACATTCAAGCCAAGTACCACAAAAACGATTGGTCTGACGATCAATGCAAAAAACAGGATTTTGAGAATGCGATCCATGTTCTAATAGTTCACATAATAAAGGAAATGAAAAAACAGAGGAGCGGTAAAAATCAGGCTGTCACAGCGATCTAATATCCCACCATGACCGGGAATCAGGCTCCCGCTATCTTTAATTTCCAAATCACGTTTGATGGAAGAGATTACAACATCCCCAATAAAACCGGAGATGCTGATAATCAAACCAGATAGCAGGCTGAATTGGAACGTCATTGGTGTCAAAAATGGCCCTACAAAACCGGAAACAAGTCCGATTGTCAGTACACCTCCGATAAAACCTTCCCAGGTTTTATTAGGACTGACTTTCGGAATAATTTTATGTTTACCGAATAGCTTTCCCCAGATAAATTGGGAGACATCATTAAACTGAGTCATGAAGAGTAAAAAAATCACAAGCCCAATATTGCCCGCTTCAGGATTTTTTATTGGCAACACTAATAAATAGGCGATATGGCTGAGGCAAAATACCGTCAACATTACAGCCCAGTGGATAACACCTGCAGAATGAATAAAACCTTTGGTTTCCCCAATCAGAACCATTCTCATCGGCAATAACAAAAAGACGTAAACCGGAATAAAGACAATAAACATTCCGTACCAGCCAATACTAACCAGATAATATTGAATGGGAATCGAAAGGTAAGCCCAAAAGAGAACACGTCTATCTGCCTGACGCGTCG
>NZ_CALEMX010000478.1 GCF_937910335.1 uncultured Gimesia sp.
TTTGAGATGTTGCTTCATCCATTAAAACTGGAACACGCAACTGTTTTGTCAAACCTTCCAGGCGGCTGGCCAGGTTAACGACCGGTCCAAATACTGTCACTTTCACTTGATCATGAGTACCAATTTTCCCAGCTACGGCTCTCCCATGTGCAATTCCAATTCCCATATGGAAATCGGAAAGGGGGTGATCTGACTGGTGATTAATTTGCTCGAAGGCAGCGCGAATCGCCAAAGCAGCACGGCAAGCATCCAAGGGAGCCACATCAGATGAAAAGGGCCATCCCCAGAATCCTAAGGCAGCATCCCCCTGAAAATCTCCAGTCACTCCTCCAAAATCAAGGATATGCGATGTCATGATTCCTAAAGCCTGACTGACTCGGTCCAACAATCCGATTAAATCTCCAGATGAATCTTCCGCATATTGACTGAAACCTCTGAGGTCACAAAATAATACTGTGACATCACATTCTCGAGGTTCCAGAATCTCAGTATTTAAGTCATCACCGATGGCTGCGAGAATTGGTGGGGCAAAAAACTGACGCAATCCAGCCTGTTGCCTTTCCAACTGATTAAGACGCCTTACAGATTTCACAATCGAAGCAACAAGTTCTGTAAATTTGACGTCCGCTTGAAGATCAATACCACTGGTTCCCGTGGGAATATCAACTTGATAGGGGTGATTCAGTTCTCCCGCGACATAGAGCCCCCACTTACTGGAGACACCATCTTCAATGGGAGTACAAAATGCCCAGTCAAATTCGGCTACCGCAGTATAATCATCTTCGGTCTGTGAATCATCTTTGGCGGCCCATACATGTAATACAGTCCGTCTACTGTTTTTGACCGCTTCCAGAACAAGTCGTCCACTGGGGCGGAACTCCCCCTGTGTCTGGCGTCTGCGTTCCCAAAATGGGACTTCCACCCGATCTTCACCGTTCAATTGGACGACAGCAACAGCATCTGCATGCTTCACACCAGACAACAACATTGTCACCAGACGGTGGAACAAATCGTCTTCATTCCTTGCATCCATAATTAAATCAGGTAAATGTGACAAGACATCGATTCTCTGGTCAGCATCACGATACCTGACTTTTAATAACTCATTCGGTTTGAATGTCACCTCTTCCAGGGGAGACTCACTCGGCGATGATAAACTTGATATCGAATTAACTAATTGAAAGGTTGTGGAACCAATTACAAATGAATTTCCAGGTTCAAGGAGAAAATCGTCCCGTTCACTCCCGGATATAAAGATACGATTCTCGGCAGAAGCAATTATTGAAACGGAAAGCTGACTCTGCTTTACCAGCACAATTGCGTGTTTACGTGAAATTCGATCATCCCAAGGGACCGAAATATCAGCTTGCGCAGACCTCCCCAGAATCAGCTCCTGACCGCTCTCCAGAGAAATCCTGCTGGAATTCTGGGGATTTGCTCCATATATCATTAATTCCAACAAGAAACATCTCCATCATTTTATGAATTCTGTTGATGATTTGGTCAACTGGATGATCCAGAACCCTGCTCAGATCGCTTTTCAGACTGGTGACGAGCCCAATCCCAGGCACGTCGTTCTGTCAGAACCCGCATCACAAAATACCAGACTGTAAACACTAAAAGACAACTCGTTGCCAACACAATCAAACCATACTGGATAAGCCAACTTCGCATTTCCGTAACAGGACGCAGCGCCATACTCCGACGTTCCTGAACAACGGCCGTCCAACCAGTCATACCTATTGGAGAGAAAGCTGCCAGCCAGACGTTATCCTCATCATTGGTTGAAAGCACTGCTTCTACGGGATCATGATATTCACTTATCATTGCTGATAATGGACCAGTTCGATTCTTTTCTTGTGCCAGCTTAAATGATTGCAATTCATCAAAGTGTTTCTCTTTGAGAACTAAACGGTCCACTTCATCACGATTCATATTTCGTAAAATATTTGCAGTCATTCTCGGGTGAGCCAGCATTTTTCCATCACGGTTGTCTATCAACGCTATTTTTCGGTCCCCACTATTTTCAGAATCCCCACGTATACTTTCATCATAGCCTGACAGTAATTGATCCAGATGCGTGGTTCTAGCCAAGACTCCCAAGACCTTATCGTTTTGCAAATCCCAAATTGGAACGGCTATAGCCACCATCCATTGATTGGTTGCTTCACTCTTGAAAACCTGACAAATATAAGGTTCCGTGATTGGTTTAATTGAGTTGGGCGCGTTTCCTTTTTCATACTCTTTACCATGCCCGTGAAAATAATCTCGATATGAAAAATTCTGACCAATTGTCGGCCCCAGTGGATCACGCCAAATTTGCTTCCCTTCGTCATTTGTAAGAAACCAACTCGTATCTTTTTCAAGTTCCAGCTTTGACCGTTTCTCGTCAACAATTGCCTTTGCTTCCTTCAAATACTCTCCCACCACTGAATATGTTTTTTCATTTACCAGATTAGAACGCAACAATGTTTTACGAGATAGCTCCTCTAGTTGGTCCTGACGATCCTGAAGATCCCGCGCAACGTTTTGCGACAATAAACTGGCCGCAATGGAATCGCTCTTTAATGCTCGTTCTGTCAGATTTTCTCGAAATCTGTTTTCCATTTGATTTACAGCGGCTCCTGCAACGGGGATTAATCCAATAATCACCAAGAGAGGAGCAATAATCCCCAAAGCAATTAATGGTCTTCTTGCCCGCTGTTGTTCTCTTTGCAGCAGGCTTGTCAGCACAGATTGTGCATTCGGAAATCGTTTTTTGGGATCTGTTTCAAGACAGCGATCGACGATTTCAGCCAAACGTCGATCCACGCCGGAAACTTTGCGATGTTCAGCGGGACGGGGAGAGATTTGGATCAAATCGCGATAGGCCTGAAGTTTCTCTTCGAGAGTTTTTAACTTTCGAATAGACTGCTCATTTTCTGCTGTCCGATAGGGAGCTTTTCCGCATAACATATGATAAAGCAAAGCCCCGAGTGCATATACATCCCACCGCGAATCAGGTACTGCCTGCAGATCAGCCTGTTCAGGAGCCATATAATAGAGTGTCCCTAAAGAGGGACTTTGTTCGCTTGAGAGTCGGGATTGTCCAAAGTCACAGAGTCTTGGTTCAAAATTCGCATCAAGCAGAATATTGGCAGGTTTTAAATCGCAATGTAAAATTCCACGTCCGTGTGCATGCACGAGAGCCAGTAAAACTATTTTTGCTATGCGAACTGCTTCAGATGCGGGTAGGGGACCCGCTTCCAGAAATGATGACAGAGAACCATTCTCAAGATATTCCATCATGTAATAAGGAGGATCACTATTCCATCCGACTCCTTGCAAGCTGATAATATGCCGTGAGGTATAGAGTTCTGCCAGTTTTTCTACTTCTCGATTCAAGAGTGACCAGTCCAACCCTCGTCGATAAGTGTAAAACTTGATCGCAACATATTTCCCGGTATTTTCTTCCTGGGCAAGCCACACGGATCCATACGATCCTTCCCCCAATAATCGGATCATAATATATCCGGGGACTTTCGCAGGCAGAGCAAGATGGTCTTTACTTAAATGTGCAGCCTGAGTTCTTTCTTCCTCTGACTGTTTCAGAGTCTTTTCAGAGGAATCAACTCCGCTGGACTGAGAATCGGAGCTTCCTTTCTCTGAAGTTTTCAGATTCTCCGCCAGTGGAGTATTCTCAGCAGGTTCTGATTCATTCATGGTAAAATTGTCTTTAAGAAATGCTGCACTCGGGATGAACTTCCAGCCTCTGATTCCCCTTGAATACCATACTCGATACCCGCTCTATTCTATGCGATTGACGAGCGACCCTCAATGACTAATCTCAGAACGTAACTTATTGATTTTCAAGGTTTTTCTCTCTTCAATCCCACCAAAATTCGAGGGCCCTGTTAGTTGTGAAATTAACGGAATCCAGCTACAATTCGGTGATGATTTACCGGATTGAATTCTGTCGTGTTTTACAAATTTCAAAACCTCTATTTTAACAAAATACAGCCTGCTCTAAGCAGCTTAATAATCACTGAAACTCTAAGGAAACTGGCATCCATTTCAACAAATTTGAATCGTTTCCATATCACCTGACTTGGCAAAATCTGTCTACTAAGATCTCGTAGCATACAGACAACTCAAGTTAGAAGCCAAGTTCAAGTAGAGAAGTAAGATTGACCATCATTAGTTGAATTCCTCAAGGAGAAAAAGGATTGGCTAGCGACAACGGCGGTAAGCCGAAAACTGAAGAGAATA
>NZ_CALEMX010000479.1 GCF_937910335.1 uncultured Gimesia sp.
ACGGTATTGGTTTATTCACTTGGGAAGAATTTTGAACGGTTTCAGGCCAGTCTCGGCCTTCAAGAGGGAGCAGGTCATCTGGGAAATGTTGATGTGAAAATTGTGGCTGATGGGAAAACGTTATATGACAAACGGGGGTTTACGATCGGCACCAAACAGGAGCCTCTCAATCTTAACGTAACGGGATGCCAGACATTGACTTTAATTGTGGACTTTTGAACAGGTCAGGACGTTGGCGATCGTTTTGTCTGGGGAGATCCCAAGCTGATCCGTACGGTACCGAAAGAACTGGCGGCAAGTAAAAATTGAATGAAGTCAGGTTATAGAAAATAATGTTAGATTATTATGAATAGACAACACGTATATCAGTTCCAATGTAAAAATGGTACCCGCATTCGAGAGCGTTACAACTTGATCGTGATGCTGATCGTCATCTCTACTGCTTTTAGCCCATTTGGGATGTCCGATTTGAAAGCAGGTGATCCTGCAAAAATAAAACCGACTGCTTCACAATTGATCGTACGTGATGTGAGTGTGTTTCTAGTTTCGGCACATGGGAAAAAACTGAACGATGCATCATTATTCCGCTCGACAACTCCCGGGTATATGTTATCACGACGATTGAGTGCAGACGCAGAGAATAGCCACAAACCAGTCCCGCTAGGTTTAATGACCTTCGAAGGCCCTGCAGTAAAAGATATCGATATCCTGATCGAATTTCCTTCCGGACGGTTTTTATCTCATTGGCCTACAGCACGAATTCAATCAAAACGAATATATTGGCGCGCTCAAAATATGTTAAAAGAGTCTCGGCTCAGTATGAAGATGCAAAATTCACACTGGCTCAGTCATTTACAAACCACAGATCGGTTGTTTTTGAAGGGGATTAATAAGAGCGAACGATTTATTTTGTATGATGTGGAATTAAATCATGTACCGGGAATTACTCTAACCCATTCGAAAGAGGGGTTTCAGATTCAGAATCGCCAGGCTTATCCATTACAGCATGTTACGATTCTACAGCCAACCGCGCAGAAGCAGGAATGGAAATTGGCGGCGATCAATCAAGTTCCAGGTTGCAAGAAAAAGGAAAAGAAACCAGCGCCTAAATCAGAGACAACTACGAAATCGAAAGCCAATGATCCGCTGTCAGATAAAAGTCTGAAGGATAAAGCGAAAGTGAAAAAGGCAGGCGAATTGGCAGCACTGGGTGGACAATTGCGAGCGATCGGAGCGCTGCCGACATTAACCAAACCGACAAAGAAAAGTACTGCAAAAACAACTACCGCAGTGGAAAAAGTACCCCCGATTAGTATTCCATTCGCTGATAGACCACCACTGACACAGGAAAAAGTATTGGCTGTATGGGAAAAGACATTAACAGAACTGGGATTGGGGAAACCAGAGACCACACATGTCTTGAAAATTCTCGCTCAGCATGCATTACGGGATGATCAGGCGACTGTAGTGTATTGTTTGGATGAGGGTTACCTTGACAAAATACTCCCGGTGGAAGTCACTCCGTTTCCTGATGTCTTTCGCCGAACGGCGATTGTAATTCTAATTGATGCTGATCCAGCCTTGTTGAAACGTATTAATCAATTAATAGCAAAGTTA
>NZ_CALEMX010000480.1 GCF_937910335.1 uncultured Gimesia sp.
TATGGTAATAGTAGCCGTTATGGTAATAGCAGGACGAGAACGAATGAAATCGCTCCAACCATATAGTATGCCAAACATTTGGTAAGTTTGATAATTTGGATATAGAATATGCAAAACGCAGAAGTGGCACGCCAGTTTGAGGAACTGGCAGACTTACTGGAAATTCAGGGAGCCAATCCGTTTCGTTTGCGCGCCTATCGCAACGCAGCCCGCACTCTCGCAGGGCTTCCCGATTCGATTCAGGACATCGCCAGAAATAACCCTAAAGAATTACTGGAGTTGCCGGGCATCGGAAAAGACCTCGCATTAAAAATTGAAACCATCGTCGAAACTGCAACCTTACCTCAACTCGAAGAACTCAAAGAGGAAATTCCCGCTGACGTCGTTCGCATGCTCGATATACCCGGCATCGGCCCCAAAAAAGTCGCCTTTCTTTTTTCAGAACTCTCGATTCACTCTCTCGACGACCTCAAAGCAGCCGCCGAAAACGGAGTCATCGCCGAACAAAAAGGCTTCGGCAAAAAAACAGAACAAATCATCCTCGCGGGACTCGAACATCTCAGTCAGGCAGGCAACCGCGTCAGACTCGCCGATGCGAAAGCCCAGTCTGATGAAATCATTCACAACCTGGGTACTCTGGAATCGGTACTGCAAATTTCCGAAGCGGGCAGCTGTCGCCGACGTAAAGAATCAGTAGGCGACCTCGATATTCTTATCACTTCCAGTCAGCCAAACGAAGTCATGGATGCATTAGAAAACCATGAACTCGTCAAAGAAGTCCTGGCCCGCGGCGAGACAAAACAGCGCGTCCGCTTAAATTCCGGGTTGGAAATGGATTTGCGCGTCGTCCCCGAAGAATCGTACGGCGCCGCCCTCCTCTACTTTACCGGCTCGAAAGAACACAACATTGTCCTCAGACGCCGCTCACAGGAAAGGGGCCTTAAACTCAACGAATACGGCCTGTTTCGTGAGGAAGAACTCGTATCCGGCAGGACCGAGGAAGAAGTGTTTCAGACCCTCGATCTCCCCTGGATTCCACCGGAACTGCGCGAGAACAGAATGGAATTCGAAGCCGCCGAGAAAAATCAATTGCCAGAGCTGATTGAACTCGAACAAATTCGTGGCGACTTGCACATGCACACGACGGCTACCGATGGAACGGCTTCAATTCTTGAAATGGCGGAAGGTGCCAAAGCTAATGGTTTACAATACATCGCCATCACCGACCACTCCAAACGCGTTACCATGGCCAACGGCCTGGATGCCAAACGAATGCGTGCCCACTGGAAGGAGATCGAAAAAGTACAGTCACAAATCTCCGGCATTCAGATTATGAAAGGCATCGAATGTGATATTCTCGAAGATGGCACAATGGATTTGCCCGATGATGTTCTCAGTGAAGCAGACTGGGTCATTGCCGTTCTACATTACGGACTGAAACAACCTCAGAAACAAATCACACAACGATTACTCAACGCAATCCGGAACCCCCATGTTTCAATCATTGGACATCTATCGGGACGTTTAATCGGCAAACGCCCGGGCGCGGATCTCAATTACAGCGAGGTCCTCAAAGCAGCCGCCGACCATGGCACGATGATGGAAATCAATGCGCATCCCATGCGTCTGGATATCGATGACATTCATGCCGCCAAAGCCAAAGAACTCGGAATTCCAATCGTGATTAATACCGATGCCCACAGTGTAAAAGGTCTGGAAGTCATGCAATACGGCGTCTATCAGGCGCGGCGAGCCGGGCTCACGAAAAAAGACGTCGCCAATACAAAAACCTGGAAACAATTTTATAATTTATTAAAAACATCACGCTAAAATGTGATCCATTCTCTTTCTATTCCCGTTGTCATTTTCAATCACTGTGTCTCTCGAGGAACGAAATTGATGTCGAATTCACTGGATCTACTGATTCGATCGGGAAATCCCTTTATCTCCATTGAAACGCTGGATGAACAACGGGCGTTGAACGTCGTTCAAGAAGTCGCACGGAATTTAAAAAAGCCGCTCTTTGAATGGTCGGCAACGAATGGCTTATGCAAAACCGAAGGCACCACCCTCAAATCAGCAACAGTCCCGGGAGGCAAGCCGGAACAGTCGCTCAGCTTCATTCATAAAAATACAGATGAAGATATTTTTGTGTTCAAAGATCTCGGCGCCTATTGTCGAGATAATGTCGTCAATCGCATGCTGCGCGATCTCATGGAAACCTGCCGAAATAAAAAATCAACGCTCATTCTAATCGATGCCTTTCCGCTGCCCGATGAGATCAAACGTTTCACCGTTCGTTATGAACTAGGCTGGCCAACCACCGATGAATTATCTGCCGTCATCAAACAGACCTTTAACAAAATCAGGCAGGAGAGCCATGAAGAAATTACCACCAAACTAACGCGAAGGGAAATGGAACAACTGGTACTTACGATGCGCGGACTCAGCTGCAACGAAGTAGAACGCGTCATCAGTTCCGCGATTCTTCAGGACAATGATCTCAATGTAACAGATTTACCTCATATCATCGAAGCCAAAAGAACCCTCCTCGGTTCGACAGGCAGCCTGGAATCCATCGGCGTTGACGTCAAATCGGATCAGGTCGGTGGACTCGGTAAATTAAAAGACTGGCTGAAACTGCGCCGTGGCGGATTTTCCAGAAAAGCACAGGAGTATGGACTGGAACCGCCGCGGGGAGTACTCATGCTAGGCGTGCCCGGCTCCGGAAAAAGTTTGTGTGCCAAAATGGTCGCATCCGACTGGAACATGCCTTTGCTACGATTAGACCCGGGTATGCTTTATCAGAAATTTATTGGTGAAAGTGAAAGTCAGTTACGACAGGCACTCTCGCAGGCAGAATCGATGGCACCCGTCATCTTATGGATCGATGAAATTGAAAAAGCATTTGCCTCGGCTTCTTCCTCCTCAGCCGACGGCGGATTGTCCAAACGTATGTTTGGAACACTGCTCGCCTGGATGCAGGATCATCGACATCCGATCTTTATCATCGCCACCGCAAATGACATCTCCGCACTACCCCCGGAACTCATGCGAAAAGGACGCTTCGATGAAGTCTTTTTTGTAGACCTGCCCGACTCCATCGCCCGCGAACAAATTCTCAAAATTCATCTCCAACGTCGAAACCGGGATGCAGAGCAGTTTGACATCCGTTCCCTGGCAGCCACCGCAAAGGAATTTACGGGCTCAGAGCTGGAACAGGTCGTCATGTCCGGACTCTTCGCCGCTTTTTCTGAAAATGCAGAACTGGAAGACCGTCACATTGCCTCTGAAATTCAGAAAACGAAACCACTGGCCGTTTTAATGAAAGAACGCATCACCGAATTGCGCAACTGGGCCAAAAACCGCTGTGTCTCCGCTGACTAATTATACATTCGAATGCCGCACCCATCCCCATCCTGAATGTTGATTTTTCGCAACATCTAAGCAGAACTTCTCTTACTTTTTCAAAATTTCAGACGAAAAGCTATTTCTTGAATCAACGAGTTGAAAATCCACGCGGAATGCGGGACAATTACATACAGTTCTATGCGCACACCTTATTTCAAGCTGAGGATATTTATGATCTCACCCAACACGTTCCGAAGAGTATTGTATTCCGTTCTGGGTCTTTCACTGGCCATTTATGCCTGCACTGTCCAGGCAGCAGATGAGTCCACAAAAACGAATGAACTCAAAATCAAAGACATCACACTCAAAGTTCCCACGAACTGGAAAAGTGCGCCCCCGTCGAACAGTCTCCGACTCGCACAATTTGAAATTCCAGCGGTCAAAGGAGATAAAGAACCAGCCGAACTTGTCATCTCGTCGTTCGGCGGAACCGGTGGCGGAATGGCTAATAATATCTCACGCTGGGTAGGACAGTTTGCAGCAGGCAAAGATCGTAAAGTAAAAGTCACACAAGGTGAATCCAAATTGGGAAAATATGTCTTCGCCGACCTGAGTGGCACCTATAACAAATCGATCGGACCTCCATTCCTGAGAAAAACAAAAGCCGTCCCTGATTCTCGCATGTTAGGCGTGATTCTCGCAGTCGAAGGCAAAGCCTATTACTTCCTCAAGCTGACCGGTCCCACAAAAACTGTCTCAGCAGCAGTAGACGAATTCCGCGATTCTTTTGGAGCCAATGCCAAAGATGAAAAGCCATTCGAACAATAACGAATGGCTGATTTTCGTTCCCGGTCGGGATAATTCCCCCGATCGATTTTATTAGGTTTGTTAACCAGGTACTTTCTCAACACTAAAGTCTCCCTTCATCATGATCTGTCCTCGAATACAAGCACGCCGGTTCAGAGTTTGTTTGCACCTGACTGGTTTCATCTTCGTATTTCTCACACTCATGATGGCCGGGAGGAATCTGGCTGCAGAGGAAATTGATCCGGAAGAAGACGATTACCCGCCGGGTCTACTAGCCACGTATCAGTCCGGCGAAAAACGCATTCAACGCATCGACCCGGATATCGCCTTTAACTGGGGCGCCAGTCAGCCGCTTCCCCAATTCACAACCAAGAACGATACAACCAAGAACGATACAGCCAAGAACGGTGCAGCCAAGAACTTCTCAGCCGAATGGACCAGCCTGATTCTGGTGAAACAACCAGGAAAATACCAGATCTCAGCGTATCTCGAAGGAGAGATCAAGGTCGTCATCGATGGCAAAACCGTGCTCGAAGGCAAACGCGACACGCCCGGCTGGGTCGTAGGCAAAAAGTACGACCAGAACTTTGGGGAATTCGCGCTGCAGGTCTCATACAAAAAATTATCGCCGCAAGCCCGCGTACAATTATTCTGGTCTTCGAACCTGTTTGGACTGGAACCCGTTCCCGCGAACCTCCTGTATCGCGAGGAGGGATCTCCCAACATCGCACAGATCTCCCGAGGCCGAACTCACTTTGACGCCCATCGCTGCAATCGATGTCATCAAAGAGAGAACCAGTTGACCAGCCCCGCGGCTCCCGACCTCACATATCTTACGACCGGTCTGAACCCCCAATGGCTGACCCGGAAAATTCAAAACGATGATTCCATCGCCACCGATGATTCCATCGCCGCCCATGCAAAAATGCCCTTCTTCGGATTTGATGAACGGGAAGCGACAGCCGTTGCCGCGTATCTGTTTGCCAATTCGAAAACCGCATCGCTGAAAAAAATCCCCGCTCCTAAAAAAGATAAAAAGACCAAAAAAAAACCGACCCGCGATGAAGAACAAAGGCAAGGCGAAATCCTGATGCGTTCGGTCGGCTGTCTGGCCTGCCATACGATTCAAGGCAAAGGAAATCAGCAACCCTTCAGCGGAGGCGACCTCAGCAGCATAGGAGACAAACGAAATACACAATGGTTCTTTACCTGGCTCTCGGATCCTCAGAAATTAAACAAGGATCATCGCATGCCAGTTATCAAACTCAGCACGACAGAACGTCGGCAATTGGCCTATGCCCTTTCCGAACTCAAACAGGCAAACATCCCCGACGGCAAAAAACCATCTTCCAACAAAACGCAAATCGCAGATGGCAAAAAACTAATCACCCAGGCCCGCTGTGCCGCCTGTCATACGATTCCGGGAATCGACAAACCTACACAGAAAATCGTCGACCTCTCTAAAACAGTACAGAACTGGAACAGCTCCTGTCTCGCGGAAAAGCCAGATCGGAAAAAAGGACGCCCCGCGTATCGCTCAATTGATCGCGCAGCCGTCAAGGCCTATCTCAAATCCAGTTTCGGAACATCCGCTCCGGAAAGTGTATTCGACCGTGGTCGTTATGTCCTCGAACAGCGAAATTGCATCTACTGTCATGAACGGGACAAACACCCGGGCATCACACCCATTGCCGGCGAAATGGCCAAATTCGATCCTGCACTCGCCGGACAGAGCCAGGCCATGATCCCCCCTGCTCTCACAGCCGTCGGAGACAAACTGAATCACGATGCCCTTGCCGAAGCAGTCAGCGGCGAACAAAAATCAATCCGCATGCCCTGGCTCAGTGTGCGGATGCCCCGCTTCCAGCACTCCAAAGCAGACAAACAGGCGCTACTCGATTATTTAGTCGCACATGACTTCGTGCCCGCAGAGGGACCGAGACAACCCGACTTCATGATCGATTCCTCCGATCAAAACAAAGCGCAACTCCTCATCGCCGGCCAGACCATTACCGGCTCCAAAGGTTTCAGTTGCATCTCATGCCATGTACTAGGTGAATATGTACCACGCAATGTCGCGCTCGGCACGCGCGGGTCGGATCTGCTCATGCTGGGGAAACGCATGCGGAAAGAATATTTCCTCCGCTGGGTGCATAACCCGCTGCGCATCGTCCCCGGCATGGAAATGCCCGCGTTAAAGAAAAGTGTTCCCAAAGTATTAGGCGGCGATATCAACCGACAGCTCGACGCCATCTGGCTAGGTCTGAATGATCCGCAATTCAAAGTTCCCACCAACCCCTCATCCGTGGAACAGTTCCTGACCGTCGCAGCCGGGGAACCCGCGCGCATCGTACGCGACGTCTTCACCAACCCTAAAGAAACCGGCGGCGGATACGTGGCCCGTGCTTTTGCGGTCGGCTTTGATAACGGACACAACCTGCTTTTCGATCTGGATCATTTTTCACTCGTGCAATGGACGCTGGGAGATCTGGCCCGCCAGCGCACCCAGGGAAAAAGCTGGTACTGGGACATGGCAGGCTCACCCATCGTTTCCGGCTATGAACGAGGTCAAGACTTTGTATTAGCCAGAACAGGCAAGGAACCGATGCAGGTCGTCTATCCGCATCAGCAGAATGGCACATCGGGCACACTCCGCAATTATAGCTCGCACGGAAATCGAATCGTCTTAAACTATGAACTCACGTTTAAGGTAAACGATAAAATCACAAAAGTCGCCATCACCGACACCCTCACAACACTTCCCGATCAGGCAAAGCAATCCGGCTGGCAGCGAAACGTCAAAGCCGACAACACGCCTGAAGGATACGATCTCTACGTCGGACGCGTCAGAAATACACAAAGTATCGGCGACCCCAAAATCACAAACCCCAACAACCCACAAGCCAAATGGATGCACATCAGCGAGAACAATTCACACGAATATATCACCACCAGAAATGCATCCGGGAAGGCCTCACTGACTCTCAATTATCTCTGCAATCTTAAAGCAGATGCACTGCAAGTTGGAACCAAACCCAAACCCAAAGAAAAAACAGAAACCGTCACCAGCGCCCCCGGCTTTGAGGGCGTGCGACTTCCACTCAGCCGTGCCATCATGCCCACCGCATTCGCCTGGCTCGATGATGGCACACTCGTTTTCACTTCGCTCAAAGGAGACGTCTATCTCGCCAGAGATACCGACGGCGATGGAATCGAAGACCAGCTTACCTTGTTCGAAGAAGGTCTCTCTGCCCCCTTTGGCGTCGTCGTCGACGGCGGCGATTTAATCGTTTCGCATAAACCCGAAGTCTTAAGACTTTCCGATACCGACGGAGACGGCCGTGCAGACAGACGCACCGTCATCGCAACCGGCTGGGGATTAAACGACAACTACCACGATTGGGCCACAGGCTGCATTCGCGACAGTCAGGGAAATCTCTATATCGGCCTAGGCAGCGATTATGCACAAAAGGAACGCCCCGATAATCAGATTCACTGGCGAGGAAAAATCCTCAAGATTTCCTACAACGGAGACATCACACCACTGGGACACGCCTTCCGCTATCCCATCGGACTCGCCATCAATTCCAAAGACGAAATCTTCGTCTCCGATCAACAGGGAGTCCAGAATACCTTCAACGAAATCAATTTCCTGATCCCCGGAAAAGCCTACGGCGTACGCAGCCAATCCGATATACGTTCGAAAGAAAATCTGGAAGAGACCAGAGCCGCCATTCAGGTACCCCACCCCTGGACGCGCAGCGTCAACGGCTTAACCTGCATCCCAAAACAGTTCCAATATGCCAGCCTCTTCGATCAGGGCCTGGGTTGCGAATACAATCACCGTCTGCTCATTCGCTTCACCACGCAAAAAGTAGGCGACTCCGTACAGGGCGCCACTTATTACTTCACCCGAGCCGACGTACCACCCGATGAGAAAAACTTCACCGGCCCCATGTCAGTCGCCATCAGTCCACGCGGCGACATCTACGTCGGCAGTATCCACGACAGCGGCTGGCTCGGCGGGCAGAATACCGGTTCCATCACCAGACTCACACCCAACGGCAAACTACCCAACGGCATCAAAGAACTCAGAGCCACTCCCGACGGTTTCGAGCTCGAATTCTTCAAAGCCATTGATGCGAAGAAGGCAGCTAATAAAGACGCCTACACCGTCGCCGGCTACACCCGAGTCTGGAGCGGCAGCTACGCCAGCCCCGACAGCGGCCGTTACAAAGTCGATGTAGAAGCGGTCACTGTTTCAGATGACAAGAAAACGGTCCGCCTCAAAGTCAACGAACTCAAAGAAAAATTCGTTTATGAAGTAAACTGCCAGCAAATTGGCAAACAGGGAACAAAGCTCTTCCCCGTTACGGGACACTACTCAATGAACCGGATTCCAAAGAATTAGATCCAGAATAATATCCAGTCCAGGCGCACTATTCAGAAGATAAAAAAGATAGGGGTAGGAAGGACCGGTTGTTCCCGGTCCCCCCTCCCTCCGAAC
>NZ_CALEMX010000481.1 GCF_937910335.1 uncultured Gimesia sp.
TCCAACCCAGCGCCGTTCCTGCCAATCCTTGCCCTACTATGATGTAGTCAACTTGTTTCAGGGTTGGCATAAGTAATGACACTTTTCTCTATTGCCTGCATCATATTTTAAGTGGATGATAATGCTTAGATTCAATCCGTTCTCTACTTTGATGTTTTGTATAATGTAGTTTCACTTCCCGATACAATACAGATATTCCTGGCGCTTACCAGACGTGCGGCTAGCGGCGCGGTGGAAGATCTGGTTGCCACAAAGGGCAGGGGATGCGAAGCATTCGTCGCCCAGCTGATTTTCTGCGAGTAGTTCGAATTTCTTTGGGTTGGTGCGAAAGACGAACGTTTTACCCTGCTCATTGGAAAAATAGAGGCAATTGTTGGCGAGAACCAAAGAGGAAGAAACTTTCCCGCCCAGACGGCTTTTCCACTGTTCTTCACCGGTCTGGGCATTCCAGCAGTAGGCGATGCCGTTATCATCGACGGCATAGAGATAACCTTGATAGGCCAGCATTGATTGTTCATAACATTTCACGCGATTCGTCCAGACAACCTTTCCGGAACCGTCGGCTTTAACTGCCATCGTCCCTTTTAAGGGAAAACCGCCACTCGTAAAGACTAGATCCTTATCCCAGACCATGGTCCCGCAACTGACGATCCACATCGCGGGGGCTGACCAGAGATTGCTTCCAGTCTGGGGATCAAAACTCGCCACTTTGGAATTGCCACTCAACAGCATTTGATCGCGGCCTGCGATTCGTGCTACGATCGGGGTTGAGAAGTTCATTTTCTCAGGCCGTTTGATGCGCCAGGCCTCGCCGCCCGTTTGTTGATCAAAGGCGGCAATAAAACCATTCTTCTCGTATTCTGAAGTGACAATTACTTTCCCTTGATACAGGATGGGTGAGGGGGCATAGCCAAATTGATAGGCGCGAGGCAGATAACCGCCGGCTTTGATCTGCCAGCGTTGTTTTCCACCAAGATCTAACGCCGTCAACTGAACTCGGTCGAACTGTGGAAAAACGGCGAAAATGGCTTCACCGTTCGAGGCCAGTGTAGGCGAAGCATGTGTATTCTTCTGATGAATCTTCGGGGCAAAATCACCTTGACTGACATCAGTTTTCCAGAGCTGGCGCCCCGTCGCACGATCAAAACAGATCACCGATTGAATTTGTTTCTCTTTATCCGCGGTAGAGATCAAGACACGGTCATTCACTACAATCGGCGAGGAATGTCCCCGACCGGGTACAGGCACTTTCCAGCGAATGTTTTGGGATTCAGTCCACTTTAATACGGGGGTTTCCCCTTCTGCTGCCACTCCATTTGCATTGGGACCACGCCAGACGCGCCAATCATCTTCCGCCTGGGAAGAATTGGTGAACAGGCAAGTGAGCAGCAGGCAATAGATCCAGTCGAGGGGAATCGATAATTTCATCGCTTGGCCTTTAATGTTTCGGTAAATATCAAGAGGAATGCGGCATAGGGGAATCACATGGATGCCATTTATTGTGGTCGAGCCAGTAACGGTGTGCAAGGTGTCTGAGGGATCTTCTTTCACTCATTAAAAAATGGTTTTTTATTGAAAGACGTAAATGCTGTCTTAAGGATGGATCAATGGAGATTCTTTTCTCGGTTCCCTTTTTAACAGGTGACAGACTGGCCATTCGTTTGTTACAATGCGAGTGTTCCAAGACGCGTTGAGCATGCGCCAGCATATCCAAATCACAATTCTCGTGATATCAACGCTTTCTGAAGCAAAGCAATCCATGGAAAGTCTGATTTTATATTGTTGGTTTGTTTGTCTATTTCAAGACAGATGGATTGTGCGTAACGCAAGCGGGTGGATGCAGGGGCAGGGCCAGAATGATTCTAGTAAAAGATCTTACGCGGATATTCGAGGCAGGGAATGAAGATGTTCTAGCCGTTGATCATGTCTCTTTTGCCGTGTCGCAAGGTGAGGTCTATGGTTTGCTGGGTCCCAACGGAGCCGGTAAAACGACGACGCTCAGAATGATTTTAGGGCTATTAAAACCAACCAGTGGTGATGCGGAAGTGGAAGGTTTTCTAGTTTCACGTCAACCTGACGAAATCAAACGTCGCGTGGGACTGGTCTCAACCAGCGCGGGTCTCTACCAATGGTTAACGCCCCGTGAAATCCTTTTTTTCTTCGCTGACGTCTATGGTGTTCCCAAAGATCAGGCCACTGAGCGTATAGCGAATTTAACTCACCTCTTTGAACTGACATCATTTTTAGATCGTCGTTCTGCTACTTTGAGTACCGGACAAAAACAGCGAGTTAATCTGGCAAGGTCACTCATCCACAATCCACCTGTCATGTTGATGGATGAGCCAACCCGCGGCCTGGATGTAGTAGGCAGTAAAGTCATTTTTGACTACATTGACCATTTGCGCGATGCTGGCAAAGCGGTGATTGTCTGCACTCATCGACTCGATGAAGCAGAACAGCTATGTGATCGGTTTGGGTTATTGCATCAAGGGAAAAAACGCTACGAAGGAACTCTGTTAGAACTGAAGCAAAGTACAATGTGTCAGACTTTGACACAAATATTTCTACAATTACTCGACGCGCCTGTTGTAAGTCAGGAGACTAGGGCTTCGATTCAAGAGGATGTGAATTGATGTCGGATTCATCTAAATTGCACGTACGCACTCATTCTTACGCTAGGACATTCCGGTTTTCAGGTCTGTTGAAAAAAGAATTGCGCGAAATTCTTCGTGATCGGCGCACGATTATCACCTTGGTTTTAATGCCTTTGCTGGTTTATCCTCTGCTTGGATTAATGTTGCAGAAGTTTTTTATTACTCAGATGGCAAATCTGGGGAAAGTGGAATATCGCATACTTCTGCTAAACGAATCGGAAGGGGAATTATTTCGAAATCAATTTAACCATGGAGAACAACTTCTCAATTTCAAAGAATATAAAGAGTTCTCGACATCAGAAAAAAACAAGCCCGATGAGACGCTCGAAGAGTTCAAACAGCAAAAGCCGAATATCAAGATCCTGATAGTGGATGAGGCAAACAAAAGTCGAAGCTTAAAATCTTTTGTGCGTAAAGGGGAGGTTGATGTAGGGGTTCAGTTTATTTCCAGTAAAAAACAGCAAGAAGAATTTAATCCCAACAAGCTGGGAGGCCGGTTTGAGATCATCTACGGGGCACAATCCAGGCACAGTCGACGCGTTGCAGACTATGTAGAAAAACGCTTACAGGCGGTCAGGTGGGAATACAGGAATCGACTTCTCAAAGATTTAGGGAAAAGTAACTCCATTCCTTTCAGAGCATCCCTGACAGCAGTCAATACGCAGTCAGGTCAGGCGTTCTCGCTGGTGACTATCGTGCCTCTGATTTTGATTTTGATGACAATGACGGGAGCCGTCTATCCGGCAATTGATTTAACGGCGGGAGAGCGAGAGCGAGGTACGCTTGAAACTTTGATGGCGGCTCCTTTGCCGAGGATGTGGATTTTAAGTGCCAAATTCATCGCGGTTTTAGTGGTTGCTATTATGACCGCACTCGTCAATATGATGGCTATGCTGGCGACCACATATGCCAACGGTTTGGAAACCGTCTTGTTTGGCACGGGCATGACACCTTTTGTATTAATGGAAATCTTACTGTTACTGGTGATCTTTGCCGCTTTCTTTTCTGCGGTTCTACTCTGTATTACCAGCTTTGCCCGTAGTTTCAAAGAAGCTCAGGCGTATTTGATTCCGCTAATGATGATCTCAATGGCACCGGGGATTCTGGGGATGGTACCCGATTTGAAAATGACTCCACTTTGGGCTGTTATTCCGCTGGCGAATATCGTTTTACTCAGTCGAGATTTTCTACTGCATGAAGCACAGCCACTCTTGGTTTTTGTGTCGGTATTTTCAACTTTGTTTTATGGAATTGTCGCTTTAAGTCTGGCGGCACGGATTTTTGGCACTGATACCATTCTCTATCAAAGCAATGCTTCCTGGACCGATTTACTCAAGCGATCAAATAAAACGCATGCAGTGCCCGCCCTCAATAACGCCATACTTTGTCTGGCAGTACTATTTCCTGTGTTTATTCTCTCTGCGTCATTCGTGAGCCGATTAGGCGAGATGTCGATATCGCAACGATTGCTGATTTCAGGAACTCTGACATTCAGCCTGTTTCTTTTGATTCCACTCATATTCGCTCGTATGGGCGCTGTGAAACTTAAAAGTGGATTTCGTTGGTTTCGACCTCGAGCACTGACTTGCCTGGGAGCCATTCTGCTGGGCTTCACTCTCTGGCCATTTGCTTATGAAATCGAAATTCTCTCACTCAGTAATGAACGGATAGAATCGCTTTCCAAATTGTTTGAGTCATTGAAGCTGGAATTAGGGGCTGTTCCCCTGTGGGTCAAATTAATCTCGCTGGCCGTGTTACCCGCGGTTTGTGAAGAATTGTTTTTTCGAGGTTATTTACTAAGCTCCCTCTTAAATCGTTTTTCCAATACGCCTGCGATCCTGATTTCTTCGTTTTTGTTTGCGTTGTTTCATGTGATCGTGAGAGATTCATTATTTATCGAGCGATTTTTTCCCAGTTTTTTTATGGGCCTGGCTCTGGGGTATGTGAACGTGCTTGCTCGCAGTGTGATTCCCGGGATCATGCTGCATATGATTCACAACGGACTGTTACTGACTCTCGCCAATTATCAAGATTACTTTTCCACTTGGAAAATCAATCTGGAAAATCAGAAGCACCTACCCATAGTCTGGCTGGGAAGTTCGATGCTGATCGTCATAATCGGGTTCTTCCTGATACGTGTGGGAAATATCAGACAACCTGATGAAAGTCCTGATCTGTAATAGTATTGCTACTGAATTCCTTCTTAAATCCAGGATCAATCAAGCATGGTTTCCTTCGCGAGTTAACTCGATTACGATAGGGTAGCAGAGTTAATTATATTAGTGGATAGTCATTTTTGAATTTTGGGGTGATCGAGATCACGGGAGTGCGACAACGAAGCACGTAAACAACACTCTTTGCTCTCAATTCCAAGCTTGACAAAGCACTAGTTTCAATAATCTATCTGGTGAAACCCTGACTCGTCGAGACAATTAACTGATGGGAGACGTCGATGCCTCTGAAAATAGTCCTGCTTTTCTTATTTTGTATCATTCCCGCTACTGGTCTATTAGCCGCTCATCAGGAACACCCCAACATTGTTGTGATTCTTGCCGATGATTTTGGTGTAGGTGACATTCAGGCACACTACCCCAAAAACAAAATTCCCACACCTTATCTTGACCGTCTCGTGTCACAGGGG
>NZ_CALEMX010000482.1 GCF_937910335.1 uncultured Gimesia sp.
TATGAAAACTATGCGAAACAGCCCGGCCAGTCAGCCGATGATCTCTTACTGGATGGAATGCACCCCAATACAAAAGGCCAGAAGATGGTGGCTGATCTTTTGATCCCTCAAATTAAAACGCTTCTGCTGAAAAAGAAACCCTGACTTTCAATAGCAGAACAGTCGATTTTTTGATTCAACCGCTGTATCGTATGAAAGTCTCTCTGTTGCTCAAAATTTCAACGAATAAGAGAGATCGCTGTTTTCAAAGCGATGAAACGCGTACAAAGGTAAATCAACAATGCAAACTTTGGCATCTCTCGATTATGCCATCATTCTGGCTTATCTGATTGGAACACTGGCATTGGGGCTGTATATCGGCTCCAAAATCAAGACCGGTTCCGATTACTTTCTGGCGGGACGTCGGCTTCCCTGGTGGGCCATCGGCATGTCACTTGTCGCAACCGATATCGGTGCCGTCGACATCGTGGGAACCGGTGGTGCTGCTCACAAGCATGGGCTCGTAGTGGGAAACTTCGAGTGGATCGGCTGTGTGCCAGCCATGATTATCGGCGCGTTTGTGTTTATACCTTTTTTCTGGCGAAGTGGTGTTACCACAATTCCCGAATACATGGAACGACGCTTTAATGTCTCCGTCCGTTCTGCACTCGCGATCTGCTGGATCTTGTTTATGGCGTGTAATCTGGGCATCATGCTGCTGGCTTCCGCAAAAATGATGGCCGTGCATCTAGGAATGACTGTCGATCAATGTATTTATCTGACCGCGTTTCTGGTGGGTATCTATACCATTTCAGGTGGATTGGCAGCCGTCGTTTATACGGACATGATTCAATGTATTGTCATGATCGGTGGCTGTTTGCTGGTTCTGGTACTGGGTATCATTGATCTTGGCGGAATTGATCAGTTTCAGACGGAACTGAAAAAACAAGAACATGTACAGCAGATGAAGCAAGATCAAAAAATCGCTGCTGAAGAACAAGCGGCCGCTGCAACGAATGAACTCTCGCATACTTCGCTCATTCTCCCCGCTGATTCCAATACGCCCTTCCCCTGGACAGGAATTTTCTTCGGACTCGCGTTGATCTTGAGCCCCGCCTACTGGATTGGCAATCAGGCCATTGTGCAGAGATCGTTGGGTGCAAGAAGCGAATTTGATGCCAAAGCCGCTTATGTATGGGGCGCGTTATTAAAGAATCTGATACCGGTGGTCGTCGCGGTTCCCGGTCTGATTGCGTTTGTGAAGTTCCCGGAACTGAAAGACGGAGACCAAGCGTTTCCCGAACTGATTTCGTATTTATTGCCCGTCGGTTTAAAAGGACTGTTTCTGGCCGCGTTTCTAGCGGCGTTGATGTCCAGCATCGATTCGTATCTGAACTCGGCTTCCACCATTGTCACCAACGACTTTTACAAACGTTTTTATCGTAAGGACGCCAGTGATAAATCATTACTCATGATCGGTCGAATGATCACATTTCTGCTGGTTGTGTGGGCGATTGGTTTTGCTTTCTTTTTGAAATCAGACGATGCAGGCATCTATACGATCTTTCAGACTTTGATGTCATTCTTTCAGGGGCCCGCATTTGCGATTTTAATAACGGGGCTGTTATGGAAACGGGCGACCGGTATCGCAGCCTTTATTGGTTTCGTTGTGGGAGTCTGTTTTTCGATTCTATTGTTCACGCTGAACCAGGAATCTGTTTGTGCCGCACTGGGTATAAAACCTCTGTTCCAAATTTCTGATCCATTTCTGTATCTATCAATCTGGGCCTTTGTGGTTTCATTCTCTTTGATTGTCATCATCAGTTTTCTCACGAAACCAGAGCCGGCAGAAAAAATTGAGGGCCTCGTCTTCGGCACAAAATCAAAAAGGAGGCCAGCATGACGCCTCTCCATCATATTGGTAATTTCATTCGTGAGCTGGTGATTCAGATTCCGCTCTGGTGCGTGCGCATCCTGTTTTTGGGAACTTTGATTGCCGTCTTTTTGTGGGTCTTGCGGCTACCACGGGAAACCACGACGCCTGAAAATGCGACTCACTGGTATCAGAACTTGAAAATCTGGGCCTGCCTCGCTTTAGCAATTCAAATCGTGATCTACAGCATCTTTTAAGAAAACTGGTCGATTATCAACGACGATTTTCAACCGAAAATGAGTGACACAAAACAAGAGTGCATTTCTCAGGCAAACCGCCGTAGCACGCTTACTTCTTTTTCTTGATCGTCAACCAGAGGTAAGGCAGTTGTAGATCCGATTTGGGACGCGCCGTATTGCGTTTGGGGCTGATGCCTTTAATGACAGCAGTCGCAACATGCGTCTTTGATTTGTCTTTCAAGCTGGTCCCTTTAATTTCGAGAGGCCCCTGAAACACCGTTTCCGGTTTGGCTTCCAACTTCAGTTTGACAGACTTCTCGGTCTTCCCTTTGACTTTGGAAATAATCGGCTTACAAGTGGCCCCTTTCGGTAGACCGACCAGACTGATTTCAATGTCATCACTGAAACGAGGACTCAAACGATTGATCGTAACTTCAATCTCTAACGGTTTTCCGCCAGTGGTGAGCGTAAATTGTTCTGCCGATGTCTGTAGTTTGAAATCGGTTATCGATGGTTGGATCGACAACAGGTAGATATATCGGAAACCGCCATGCTGAAAACGGTCAGTCACATGTAAATGATATTCGCCATCAGCGGGAATTTTGTAGATTAAACGTGCATCGAAATAATTCCGTATCGGATCATCGATCTCTTTCAGTAGCTTCCCTTTTGCGTCAAACAGTTTCAGATGCGCATCCAGCGGATAACCCAATGTATGCGAGTCGATCTGAAAAGTCAGATCTTCCCCTTTCTTTGCGGTGAAGCGATAAACGTCGATCTCTTCCGGCTTTGATATTTTTCCCGTGACACTACTGGGAATCGAAAGCGACTGCCCTTTCTCCTGCTGGCTATCTTTTGACTCCAGCAAAACCGGGGTCGGGCTGAGTGGAATTTTCAGCCAATTCGCCAACTGAGGATGACTGACCAGCGCCTTGCCATCAGAATGCTCTGCAACAGGTCGCAATGATTTGAGACTGTCAGTCAGATTCCAGCCTTCCAGTTTAACCGGTTTGGCTGTCTCATAATGATAGGCAAGCGGCAAACTATGATCGACAAAAGGCCCCGTTGAAAGGGTTAATCGATAGATGTAAGAAGCAGCGCCGGCAAACCGGATCGTACTGTTCGGGTCTGCGGGAAACGCGAATGTTCTAATATAATAAGTGCCGTCCGCAGGAGCGGTAAACACAATGCGTGGATCGAACCAGAGTGTGTCATCAATATGCGAAAGCAAGGTTCCTCGATGATTGAGAATTTGAAGCACGCCATCCATCGGAGATCCCAACTGCTCATTGGCAGTGAGTGAAGCGACCAACGTCTCTCCCTTTTTCATTACAACCTGATACGTATCGACATCGCCGCTTTTGGATAACACGCCGTTGATGGTGACGCTCGGCTGCTTATATTTTTGTGCGTGAGCCAGATCATTATTGGGTTCGGTTTCGGGTTGCTCAGGAAGTGTACCCACAAGGAACGGACGAATTCCCGAAGCACCTTCTGCATTATGAAACCTCAGCCAATACAGGCCAGGGCGGGCCTTTGCATCAATTTGGATCGAAAACTGCTTTTCCTTACCTTTGGCTGGCTTCTCCGGAATCACAACCTTCAAACCAGGAGCCGACGTCCAGACAGAAACCGGCGCTGTTCCCAAAGTTTTATCGACAGTGACATCAACCTTCTGACCGACTTGTCCCCCCGCGGGATTGAGATAACTCACACTGGGAGGTGCCGCGATGACTTGAGTGATCAGACTGAAAACCAACGACATCGAGACAACAGTAGATAGAATCCGAGCGGTAGATGACATCGTTAAATCATTCTCAATCAGGGTCTAAAAGTTTATGCGAATAACTCGGGAATGGGAGTCGGATCGCTGACCAGATGCGAGGGCCGCCCTTCCGGCGTATATAAGACTTTGTCAGGATCGATGCCCATTTTGGTGTAAATGGTCGAGACAAAATTTTCGGGGGAGAGAACACGTTCCACGGCAGAATAACCGGCTTTGTCAGTTGATCCCAGAGCTAGACCGCCGGGAGTTCCACCACCGGCCATCAAAACAGACATCGCGTTTGACCAATGGTCACGGCCGCCGCCCGGGTTGATTTTTGGTGTGCGACCAAATTCACCTAGTGCCAATACCATTGTAGTATCCAGCAAACCGCGCTCATCTAGATCTTCAATCAACGTGGCGATCGTATTTTCGAAAGCAGGCATGCGACTCCTGAATGATTTGAACAAGCCGCCATGGCTATCCCATCCTCCTTCATAAAGGGTAATGAACGGCACGCCTGCTTCTGAAAGTCGACGTGCAAGCAACGCGCGTTGACCAAATGGAGTACGGCCATATCTATCACGGAGTTCTGCTGATTCGCTATCCACTTCAAAGGCTTTCTGTGCCTCTGTGGAAGCAACCAGATTGTAACCCTGTTCGTAATACTCATCCAGATTCATCACCGGATCACCGGCGACTTTATCTTTGATGCGTTTAAGTTGATCCACCTGTTTCCGCAAATCACGACGGGTTTGATAGCGGGCATCAGACAATCCGTTGGGTAACGCCAGATCGCGAACGCGGAAACCTTTGTTATTCGGGTTGTCGGATACAACAAAAGGTGCATACTTGGCACCCAGGAAGTTAGGGCCCCCGGAACGCGACATGCTGGGCATGGAAAAGTACGCTGGTAAGTTATTCGTCGTTGGTTTCTGGTGTGCGACAACAGATCCCATGCTCGGATGAAAACTGACAAAGGAACCACAGCCCACAGGGATGCGCGGAGGAGCGCCCGTCATCATATAGTGATTACCGGCACCATGATTTCCCTGATTATGGCGTATCGAACGCAGGACTGAGAACTTATCAGAAATCGAAGCCAGACGCGTCATATGCTGAGAAAATTGAACGCCGGGAACCTTCGTGGCAATCGGGTTGAATTCACCCCGAATTTCTACAGGTGCATCTGGTTTGGGGTCAAACGTTTCATAGTGAGACGGGCCCCCGTCCATCCAGATCAGAATGACACTTTTGGCCTTGGCTTTGGGCTGCTGAGCGGAAGTCCCTTTGGCCATTCCCTGCAAACGTAACAGGTCGACCATTCCCAAACCTGTCATGGCACCCAAGCCAAGCTGCAGACAATTTCGTCGGGTAATTCCATTACAATTCTTTGAAACGTTCATCATTTCTAGTCCTGTATTTTGTCGTAAAAACAATCTTAACTGTCAGGGTAGGGGAACTAATTTTTGAAAAGGTATTCCGGAGTATTCAATAACGCCCACATCAGATCTTCAATGATTTGCTGACGATTGGCTTTTTCCTTTTCAAACAGGGAACGTCCCAGTCGTTTTTCTTCTAACGTGGGATAACGTGAATAAGCCGTCAGATATAATTCATCCAATATCTGATCGGGGGTCATTTTACTTTTTGCCCATTTGGCACTGTTTCCCTCTGGTGATTGAATGCGAGAATACATTTCGCGCGAGTTCATCATGTGCAACACCTGCACGACTGTCGTTTCCGTTGTTCGTTCACAAGGAGGATCCTGATTCGGATCGGGACGCCCAAAGGAATCCAGAAAGACCGAGCTCACCCGATGTGTCCATAGTTGCTTCGCGGTTGAATTTGCGGGCATCGCTACGAATGAATCGGGAACGCCAATCACTTCACTGATGCTGTCCAGCAGAACTTCTGCTCGCAAACGTTGTCGGTAAAATCGCGAATAATTGCGGCTATCACCCACATTGGTCTCATTGGGCAGGGAGCTTAAACTGTAAACATATGAGCTGAGAATTGTTTTAATGTATTCCTTTTGATCGAATTTCACGTCCCGGAAATGTTTCCCCAACGCCTTCACTAACGGTCCATTGGTGGGAGGATTACTTTCGCGAAAATCATCAATCGGTTCCACAATTCCGCGGCCCATGAGATCTGACCAGATACGATTCGCACTCACTTCGCCAAAGAAATGATTCTGTGGTGAAATGATCCAGTCTGCCAGAATTTCACGAGGATCCTGGTTCGCTTTGAGTTCAGGGACTTTGCCAAACAATGGTCTCGGCGCGAGTACCTCATTTGTCAGTGGGTGCCTCACACTTCCAGAATTTGACGTAAAGACCATTTCCTCTGAGCCTGAAATTGGTGCGGAAATTCCGCGCCCCTTTCGACCCATTTTTGCAAAGTAAGCCGCAAAGCTATAGAAATCGTCCTGCCCCCAGACTTCTGAAGGGTGATGGTGACACTGGGCACAGCTCAAGCGAATTCCCAGAAACAGTTGGCTGACAATCGTTGTGAGTTCTTCGGGTTTGCGACGATCACGAAACATAGTAACTGCACCGTTATGCCACGTCCCTCCCTTGGCGGTCAGTAATTCACGCGTGAACTGATCGAGGGGCTTGTTCTGGTGGAATGATTGTCGAATCCAAGCATCATAATTTAACACGGTTTTGATGCCCACATGATAGGGGTTCGGTCTTAACATATCAGCCCATTTATTAGCCCAGTGATCGCCAAACTCCGGTTGCTCAAGAAAATAATCGATCAATCGCTCGCGCTTGTTCGGAGAGCTATCTTGTAAAAACGCCCGGGCTTCTTCTGCCGTAGGAGTTCGACCAATGATGTCCAGAGAGACGCGCCTCAAATATGTGGCATCATTCACTGGCTCAGAAGGTTTGAGGCCATATTTTTTGAGCTTATCCCAAACCAGACCATCGATAAAATTGTTCCGAGGCAACTTGGCATAATAACTGTCGGGTACAGAATTCTTCGAAGGAACCGTTACACTCAGTGAAGCAAAATTTCCTAAATAACGGGCCATGATCGAGGCTTCGCCCATCAGGGAGCCGGAGGTGACTAAACCATGTTCATCCACGGATACATAGACACTCTCACTCGACATATATTCTGCAAGATCGGTAATATCTCGCGTGGAACCATCGCTGTAATACGCGGTGACCACCATCTGCTGTTTTGTTTTGGGCTGCATGATCCGCTCGGTTGGCGCTGCCGAAATCTTGACAAGTTTCGGTGTCTCGACAACCGCACGTGTCGCACCCTCCGTGATCCACTGTTCGAGAATATTATAATATCTGCTGTTCTCTGGTAATTTCTTACCTCCGCCGTGGGGAACTTTACCGGCTCCCTTCAGCAAAACGAGACTCTGGTCTGGTGCCAGTGGAGAGGCACGTCTTCCGCGCGATTCTTTCGTAAGCGCGCCATAATCAAATTCGGGATCGAAGGCAAACATGGATAATTGAAATCCACCCTGACCACGTTGTTTCCCATGACACGAACCACCATTACAGTGAAATCGGGAAAACATGGGATGCACATCGCGTTCGAAGTCAATCAGAACCCTTTGGTCAAAGTTTTTCACCTCGACGGGAACCTTAATTTTCTGCGCACCATTTGAAACTGTGATGGTAGTTAAACCGTTGGAAACAGGCAGTAGTACACCTGCAGCGCTGACCTGAACTACGGCAGGCTGATTAGATTCAAACTGCACGTTACGAGTGTAATCCAGAGGTTGATTCTCTTTGAGAACCGTCACCAATAACTGCTGCCGAGCTCGATTGCCATTCAACTGAACTTTTGCTGGATAGACTGAAAGCTGTGATGATTGAAGAGGAGCATCCGCTGCCTGCGCGGGAAGCGCAGAAAGTAATATCAGAAAACTGATGTATTGATAGATTAGAGACTTCATCTCGATGTTCTATCCCAAAAAATTGATAGGTAAGGATACGCTGTGAGGCTTGGCAGTAGCAGTGCTACGAGGAATGTCAGGAAGGTGTTAATAGCAGACACACAAATCACATAAGCAACCCTGATAGCACTAACTCTTCTATCATCCGGGTGCCCGCTTATATATATTGTCGCTTATATTCTCTATTCGTCAACTTCCATTTAACAACTTTATTTACGAAACACACTCTAGAATACCTTTACTGAGTGGCAAAAACTACCCTTTATCGCAAAAGTAATCAACTGTCCATCTATTTGTAAGTAGAACCACAGCGGTCATGCGGTTTATTGCATCTTTTCCAGCTCGGATCTGACATACCCGATTTTGTCACTGATGGCAAAATTTGTATTCCAGGGCTGGGGAAACAGAATCGCCTGCCCCCCATGTTCCCGAAACAAATCTACATTCTTATGCTGATCGTCAATCAACACCACATCCGGTTTTGCTAATAGATACTTTTGAGTACCGATCATGAAGTCCATGAAATGTGGTTCTTGAAAATGCTGTCGCAGCCATTCCACTTTGGCCGAGGCACAGGCAGCACTGCGGCTGGGAGAAGTGCTAATCGTAAAGGGAGCCGTCTGTTTCAGCAGTATGAGTAGCTCATTCAGCCACGGATAAGGGGGAAACTCTTTCCAGAACCGGCCTCCCAAAGCGTCAACGGGTTTCCAGAATTCGTCTTTCGTCATGCCCGTCACACCCGCGTAATCTGCCTCTCCCTCAGGCCAGTTCTCGGTTAAATGCCCCTGACCATGCAACTCCAGGATCGATCCCATAAAATCAGATATGACGCCATCCATGTCCAGTAATATATGTCGCACAGCCATAAAGGTTTTTTCTCTACAGGAAGATACTTTGATGTGATAACGGTATGATTACCTATTGAGCATATAATAAAATTGAATTAACAGCCAGAGTGGCGATGTCTGATTTTGACTATGGAACAACGCAAATGACTAACTGGATAGAACTGGGAGAGGCTTCAGAAATTTCTCCCGGCACTCGTAAATCATATTCAATCAGGGGTACCGAGATTGCGGTGTTCCATGTAGACAACGATCAGCAGCTCGGAAAATATTATGCAGTCCATGATTCTTGTCCGCATCAGGGCGCTTCACTGATCGAAGGGGAGGGCTGTGGCACCGAAGTCAGCTGCCCTTTGCATGACTGGAGTTTTGATGTGGCTACGGGAGAATGCTTTGACTTTCCCGAATTTTCTTTGACTCGCTATGAACTCAAAGTAGAATCCGGCGTGCTACTGCTGGACGCTTCCACAATTGAGGAGCCAGACATCCCTCAAAATCCTTTTCTGGTTCGCTATGGCGCCATGGGATGGGTCGATCAATTCTCAGCAGAAGAGAACGCCGTTTATGCACACCGCGAACGAGTGATCTTAAAAACCAGTCGCGGAGAAGAGGTCGGAGAAATTCTTTCCTCAGTCAGCATACACGAAAATCCTGTTCCCTCAGCAGGCACAATTCTGCGAGAATTCACTCCAACAGACCAACAGACACTCTCCCGTCAGGAAGATGTGACCGCACCCGTATTCCAGGATTGCCAGAAACTCATTCAGGAACGGGGCATGCCTTCAGAGATAATTGACTGTGAGCAATTGTTTGATCAGCAAACGGTTGTACTGTATTATCTGGGCAGCCGGATGCCCGCTTTGGAAATTCTCGCTCAGGAGCTCAATGCCAATTATCCCTGGCGAATTATATTTCACCCCGTCGATGAAACACCCGCTGAGTCAGGTTGTTCGAGTGGCGGATGTGGCTGCGGTTAAAAATGAAATGACGTTCCTGAAATGTAACCCTGCTACAACGATGCCAGGCAGGAGCGAGAGACTTGCCACAACAACATTAACTTCCCCGATCAATGGAATTCATCATGAGCAATTCAATCAACCGGCGTTCGTTTCTGAGTACCTCACTGGGTGCAGCAGCTACCACCGGATTAGGAGCAGCGGCGGCATCACAATTGACAGCCGCTGAAGACAAACAACAAGCGTCTGCCACCCCAAAAAAACAAAAGCCTATTCAGAATGATACGATCTTACATGCGAGAAAAGTGGCACTTGATATTTTAAAGCCTACGCCAAAACAACTGGAGCGTGGACTCCAGCTGCATGCAGATTCACTCGTGTTTGACTCTTATGGCTTTGCACCGCGGGCCGCCGTTGACGGTGATCGGCTGGCTGCAGCAATCAAAGAAAATGCTTCGCCAGCAGAACTCAAGGACATGCGAGAAGACATGTCAATGACACGCTGTGTTACCAACCCGGCAGAGCAACGCGAATTCAAAGAAGCCTTCGATGCTTCCGGCGTCACTTGTATCTTTCAAAATGCCGGCGAAGAAGGGCAGGACCCTCTAAGACTGATCAAGCGACTAGCCCGTTTCACATATACAACAGATATGCTGGCCGACTTTGTATCAAAGGCAGTAACTCCCGCTGACATTCAACAGGCCAAAAAAGAAGGTCGCCACTGTTTGTATCTCACAGGAAATGGCGTTCCTCTGACTCAACAATGGGTCACCACGACCGACGAAATGAAATACATGCAGATTTTTTACCAACTGGGCATTCGCATGATGCATATGACTTACAATCGTCGTAATATGCTTGGCGATGGCTGTGCCGAACCGGCTAACGCAGGCTTAAGTGACTTTGGCCGAACCGTGGTCGCAGAAATGAATCGGCTGGGCATTATCCCGGATGTCGCGCATTCCGGATGGCAGACCAGTCTGGAAACCGCGCAAGTTTCAGACCGTCCCGTTGTCGCCAGCCATACCACATGTGCCAGTCTGCATCACCATATTCGCAGCAAACCGGATAACGTCATTAAAGCCATTGCCGATACCGGAGGCCTGATCGGCATCTGCTGTATTCCCCGTTACCTGGGAGGTAATGGTGATATCAGCGCGCTATTAGACCACGTCGATTATGTCGTGAAAAAATTTGGCATTGATCATATTGCCATCGGCACCGATGTGTCTTATTCATCACGTAATGGCGCATTAGAAAGTAAGAAAGTTCCCCGCGCTCCGCGTTCTCGAACAGCCTGGCGAAGCTTGTGGCCCGCTGATCCGTTCGTTGAAACACCGAATATGCGAATCAGTGTTTCCTGGACAAATTGGCCTATATTTACCGTCGGTTTGGTTCAACGTGGATACTCTGATTCCGACATTCAAAAAATTATTGGCGGGAATATTTTGCGGGTTTGTGAGCAGTCATTTTCCTGAAACGACACGAGATCGTTTTCCCTCTGAGTGAGCCCCAATATGAGAGTGTTAATCACAGGTGCGGCAGGTTATGTAGGTCGCTACTTCGCACGACATTGGAATACAGACGATGAATTGATTCTGGGAGATATTCACCCGGATGAAAATGATCCACGCTTTATAGCCCTGGATATCACCGAAGCGACACAAACACGCGCCGCTATGCAGGGCGTTGATGCTGTGATCCATCTGGCGAAACAGGCCGATGAAGGCCCCATGGAAGGGGATGACCTGAACGGGAAACGTTTCGACGTCAATGTAAAAGGGACGTTCAATCTGCTCGAAGCGGCCCGAGACGCTGGCGTGAAGCGATTTGTCTTTACCAGCACTGTAATGACAGTTCTCGGCTATCAGGCACCGGAGTGGATTGCATCCGATGCCGACCCGAAGCCTATAGGCTCATATGCGCTGACGAAACAACTGTGTGAAGTAATGTGTGCACATTATGCGCACGCGTTTGGAATATCCATCGTCTGCTTGCGCATTCCCAAACCCATCGACCTGGAACACTCGCTATGGAAAACGCACCCGCTCCGTCCTCAATGGGTTCCCTTCCCAGATCTGATGCAGGCTTTCCAGAAATCGCTTACGGCTGAAATTGAGGGTTGCGAAGTGATTACCATCGTGGGAGAAAGCTCGAAACGTCGCTGGGATCTGAGCAAAGCCCAGAAAATACTGGGTTATCAGCCCTCTTTAATTCCCGAAGAACTGGGTTTTGAAATGGGAACTGAAGACCAGCCCATTCCGCCAGAATCGACTTATGCCTGAAAACAAGTGCGGGGGGCCATCAACTATTTTTCAATTCGACAGTATGGGAGTCCCTTTTCGAGCTTCGCAATTCCCTCTTCTGTGATTTCCGAACCGTCAATATAAAGTGTGCCCAGATTTTTCATCTTTTTGAGTGATGGAATACCTTTATCATTCACATTGGTATTCCGCAGATTCATATCTACGATATTCTCAAGCACTTTAATTTCCGCGATTCCGGCATTGCTCACCTCAGTATCATTCAGTTCCAACCATTCCATATCTTTCATCTTCGTCAAATGTTTCATACCGTCGTCTGTCACGTCTGTATTTCGTATCCAGAGTCGCTGCAAGCGGGTCAGCCCTTTAATTTGCTTGAGGCCAGCATCAGAGATATGGGTATCACGCAGCAATAGTACTCGCAATTTTTTCAAACCCTTTACATGCGAAAGGGCTTCATCAGAAATCTGCGTTTCAGAAAGACCTAACGTTTCCAGGCTTTTCAGACCAGCAATATGGGCCAAACCAGCATCGGTAATTTCCAGTCCGGTAAGAAAGAGTTCTTTCAAATTTTCCAATCCCTTCAGGTGCTTCAAGCCGGCATCTGTAACCTTCGTGCGCGAAAGATTGAGCACTTCTAGATTGGTCAATTTTTTGAATTCCGCCAAACCAGTATCTGAGACGGGAATCCCATGCAGCGTAACCTCACGTAAGCTTTTCAAGGGCTTAATATGGACCATCCCCTCATCGGTGACTTTGGAACCGGACAAGTCCAGCTTTCGAAGTTTGACCAGACGACCGAGATAGACCAGCCCTGCATCGACTAGCTTGGAACCTGAAAATGAGACTTGTGCGATATTGCCGTTATAGTCCATTTTCAAATTGGCGCTGATTTCTTTGAGCGACTTGATATCCGTTTCCAGCGTTGATTCCTGGGGTTCTTCCTGTGAATCTGTAGCAACTTTGCTCATTTTTGATAGCCCATTAGGAATAGATCAGCCTGTGAGAAATGAGCTTTCGCCCATAACATGACTTGGTACAGTGTTCATAAAAACAGAAACATCTGAGATTATGACCACGGAATGCTGCCCTCTTTACGTAACAGCACATTCTCTAAATATACACAATAATCAGCGATTTTGCATGTGAACGAACGATCTTTTCTTCGGGAATCCAGAACTGGTAAAATCACTTTTTAACTGATTCGGGCCAATTGAGATTTCGAAGAATAAAGGCAAACGTATCTTTGCCGTTAATGGTATGTGGTCCATTGAAGAATTCGATCTCTGTTCGCTCTCCAATTCCCATCTGCACATAAAATCTTCGTACTTTGGCGTATTCGGCTGCCACCCACTCATCGGGCGCAACTCCGTCATCGTGTCCGCGTTCCACCATGAAGGGCCGCGGTGCCATCAAATAGGATAACTCTGCATAATTTGCAACATGGCCCATATTCCATTCGAAGATTTCGTATTCACCACCAAACACATAACTATAACGACTGGAACTGTCCGCATTTTTGCGTACCCACTCGTTAAAGTCAGCCGAGCAAATGGAAAATACATATTGTTTTACGAACGGAGGCACACGAAGAGCTGTTTTACCTCCATAAGAAAGTCCGTAAAAACCAATTCGCTTGCCGTCAACAAACGGAAGCGAATCAAGCCAGGTCAGAGTACGTTCATGCTGAGGTATGATATAACTATAGAGCGAGCGTCTCATCGGGTTTGATTTTCGTTGCAGTGTGCGAAAGCGATCGGTACCGCGATACGGATTCTGCGGCGCATACACAATGAGACCTTTTTTCACGAGTTGCTCGCTAAAGGCCTTGTAATAGCCATATGACCTTCCTTCTGAAACAATCGTATCCATCGGCGTGCCTTCCAGGCCGTGCTGACAGACGATGACCGGACGTTGCTCTCCCGGTTTGAGATCATTGGGAACCAGTAAAATTCCACCGGCAACCACTTCGGGAAACACATCCAGCATGACTTCATATCCCTGGTATTGCGCGTGCTGAATCACTTTTCGTGTTTTGACATTCAATGGAACAGCCGTCGCAGGATCGGGAATCCGACCAATCAATTCGTCATAAACTTTATCCCGCAGACGATCAGAATCCTTTTCCCAGAGTTCGACGGACTTATATTTTCCAGGCTGCCATTCTTCGTCACGATACCGGGCAGACTTGTTGAGTACTTCCTGAGTAAACTCATTCATTTCATTAAACTGCTGCTGTTGTCGCGCAACGGGATCAATGACAATACCATTGGCAACCCGCTTCAACTCAATCGGCAACGGACGTTTCTTATTCATGCTGATTCTCAAATCAAACAAAAAACGTTGTCGGGCTTGATTCGATCCTGCAGGGTTCGTGCCATCGCCGGAAAAGACAAGTGTCAAATTTTCCTTCAGGCCCAGTTGTTCAAACACAGGCACCACACGCTGAAATTCTGCACGTACCGAGTCTGGTGACACCACTTGAATCACTCCAGGAGCAGCCGTCGCCCTGATCCCTTTTTTGGCCTTGGGTGGCCCGTCAACAACGGGAACAGAGCAAGCTTCGATTAAGCATGATCGTGGCGCGATCATCGAAGCAATTTCCGCATCCCCAAACTCTGTAAGCTGGCTCCAGACATTACGATAAATGGGTTCCTGCCAGACATTTTCTCGCTCTTGAAAATATCCGGCAACCCAGGTCGCTTTAATTCGATAATCGGCGGCACCGCTGAATAAAGCCAATAAGGCGCCTTCACCAACGCCAACGACTCCGATCGGTAAAATGCGACGGTTTTTTTGATCCAACCGTTCAAACTGATCGACGGCAGCCATCACTTTTTGTACTTCATAACCTATTACATGGCGTCCCATTTCGAATGACATGCGATAGATAAATTCCCGGTGCGGCTGATTGGAATAATAAACGTTCGGATGACCAGAGAATTCGGAATCCCGACTGATGAGCGTAGGAATCACCACCTGAATTCCCGATGCAGCCAGCATCAGAGGAATTTGCGCTGACTTGGGAACGCCGGGCTTCAGTCCGATAAACATTTCAGGCGTCCAGTCAGCATCGGGCAATGCAACCACACGTGCTTTGATGGCACTGGTTGGCTGCAATAAAAGCCCCGCCGCCGTCATTCCATCCAACACGCGCCATTGAACAACATGCACTTTAAACTGAGGACATTCTGCTATCACTGACTGACCTTCTGTCGTCGTCAATAATTCAAACCCCGGTCCAGCGACACGAGGATCGACGGCTCCGATGATCGATTTGAATCGCCTCCGATTGTCCTTGATACTATCAACAAAAGCAGCATGACTGCTGAAATCATAATGCCATTTTTGGGGACGCAAGGCCGGCGACTTTGCCAATGCATTCAATGCATACCGATCGATGCCTGCCACCATATGTTCGTCAAGAGGCACTGTCAGCTTCAGGGACTTCGTCCCCGGCAGCACTTCAGGAAACTCCAGTGCTTGTGCAGAAACCAGGGAAGGAAAATGAACGAACAAAGCCGTAACGATAAGCAGGGCAGGGAATCGCATTATCTAATCCTGATCAGTGAAAGTGAAACCGGTGATTTTCTATGACAAATAAATTCGTATCATTTGATACCGTGATTATTCTACTTTTTTACCGAACAGGAGAATCTCATCAAAATTGCCGGTATCATCGAACGAACCAATCCCCACACGTCCCGATAAAAATGTTTTATCGCTTGCCGTCATAACCGGCTCCTGCATATCATCAAAATATATTTTGATGGAACCAGATTTGGTATCGCGAACAACACGCGCGTGATGCCATTCATCATCCCAGTTTGTACCGGCGGTGGTCTTTGTCGAAATCTTGGTGCGGGGTTTACCATTGACGATGAAAATCTGGTTGGCGTGATCATCCATCTTTTTGCCAAAATGTACATAATAAAAATGGGCGTCATCCTGGTAGCCAAAAAACAGACATAAAGATCGATGGCCATAATCGGGAATCGTAGACTGTAATTTCACATCCAACAGGAAATCGCTAACCGAAATATTTTTCAGTAACGCACGGTTATAAGGCGAACGGACGGGTGGTTCGAAGTTACTTTTTTTCTTGATGAGACTGAAAGCATGGTTGTCTCCCTGATGGATGACTTTCCAGGCTTTGTCGTCCGTAGGCTCCCAATGTTTTGAATTTCCCGATTCAAAATTTTCGTGAAACAGCAAAGGTAGTCCCTGCATTTTCTGCGGAACCTCTCCTTTTTTGAGTGTTTTCAGAGGCGCCGAGTCTTTAGCCTCAAGCGAACCAGTTTCTGCGAATGAAAGCAGCATAAGTCCTGTCAACAGACAGGCTGATACTAGGAACCGCAACATGGAATTGCTCCTGTTTCAATGAAAGAAAGCAACCGGAAAATTTTGCATATCGTATTAGAATGCGCAAAACCATACGGATGATGGGGGAGTTCTGATCTTGTGTCAGAATCTATGAGACAGGATTTCGCCCTGATTTTCAAGCATCAGGACGTTTTCGCGGTTTGCCAAGAGGTCCTTCACCCGGTTTCCGCTCGCGAGAAGGACGGTCTCCACGATCTTGGGGACCGTTCTTGCGACGATCTCTCATATTCTTCAAGCGGTCTTTGTTTCCACGCTTGAACGGATTATCAAAGCCGGGCCCTTTCATATCGATCCCACGAAATAATTGGGGAACCAAAGCATTGAATTCCGCCGATTTTATCTTGATACTTTTTCCGACCTCTACGGGTAAATTTTTCTGCAAGTAGAGATACTTCAATTTATCCTGCATTTCATCTGGAGGATACTTCATCAGGTAATCTTTCATTTTGGTATCTAAACCCGTCTCAAAAAATTTCTGTAGCGCATCATCCGGAGGACTCTGCTGATCCAGTTCTTGTTTGACAGATTTGACTAACTGACCCAGCAACCCTTTCGCTAAAAAGATTGATAACATCGCCCTTTGTCCATTTTCTTCGCGGGGAATCGGTCTTGGATTGCGTTGCTCTCTAGAATTTAGGAACGAAAATTTATTTTCACTCCACAGTTGGAAAATTCCATTCATGACATCTGTGGAAGGCCAGATTGATCCCTTTTGGTTCACTTTTTCTTTAGGATTATTCAGTGCTGTCGCTGTTTTTAAAACAGCCAGAGATCTCTCATATTCAGATAACGAATCTTTCGGCCGGGGATATTCCACCGAACTTGGCAGGCTTCGCTCAATAGTATCGATCACTTCTATATAGAGATCAGGTGGTAGCATTGAATTCCTCAAGAGAAACATCATGCGCGGATCTCGAAAATTGATCTCCAGCATTCTTAAAATCTCATAATCAGATCGACTGCCGCGGCGATTTGCTTGATTGCCATGAGAACGGAATTCGCGAATCAGCTCCATCCGCTCCGATGGGGTTTTGGCGTTGCGCAAATCTTCCTGCTCCCAGGGAGACAACGTTTTCACCCAGTTACAATAAGAACGCATGACCTGATTCAATTCCGGCTGTTTGCGCGTCGCTGCATGAATTTCCCGAAATCGCTGTTTGTCCTGAGCAGACAGCTTTTGAAACTTTTCGTAATTGCGTTTTAACTGTGCACGTTCTGAGTGTGTCATGGATTCTATTTTTTTGCGGTTCGCGCCTGCGCGATCTTCATCCTGACCCGTTGCTCCCAACAAGATCATCACAAAGAGTACCGTTCCAACACCGAGACCCACGGCGCGCAACAATACCGGCCATAATGCCGATTCCGGGCTTACAGGCTGAGAAGCTCTGTCAGATTGCCTCTTATCTACTTTTCTGCTGCGCGGTTTCATTGAATGTTCCTGAGTGCGACAACTCTTCCAAAAATTCCAGGCTTTGTACTTCCGAATAAGTATCCAGGTTTTCGATAAACGATAACTCTGAAAGCAAGGGTTCCGACTCTTCTGGAACCAATTGATTGGTAAACATATAGCCGAAGAAAATAGAGCATGCCAAACCAATGATCCAGCCTCCAGCGACAGTCGCTTTACGAAGTTGCTCTTGCATTTTTTTATTCATCGAAAAACCAGACCGATTCTGGTCTTCAATAGCCTGCGCTTCCAACTGAATGGTTTTGATTGTTGAGAGCGTATTATTCGTAAACTCTTCCGAGGCTTTGGCAATAGGGAGTCTGTCCAACAATTGCCAGGTCCGTTCCAGAGAATCCACGTGCACGCGTACTTCTTCATCGCGCGAAAGTGACTGCTCCACTTCAATCGCTTCCTGCTCGCTGACCTCGCCATCGAGATAAGCAACCAGCTTTTCGAGTTCCTGTTCTTTCTGCTCTTTTTTCATCTGAGGACTTTATCAGAAAGTTTTGTTTTGACTTAACCGTTAATATGCTTTTCGAGTTGAACCCGCAAATTTTCCCGGGCCCTAGACAACAATGATTTCACAGCCGCTTCGGATAGCTTCATCGCAATTCCGATATCCGCGTAACACATGCCTTCAAACTTATGCAACAGCACCGCCATCTGTTGTCGCTCATTGAGTGTTTCCAATGCCTGACGAACAACCGCCTGAGTCTCTTTCAGACCCACCTGTCGGGCCGGCATCAATCCCGATTTCTCCATCAATAACTGCTCTTCGGGTCTAATGCCCAAAGGACCTGTATCTTGTGGATTGAGATTGACTTCTTTCCGTCGCCCTTTATTCCTTCGCAGGTTGCTAGCCAGATTATTGGCAATCCGAAATAGCCAGGTGGAAAATTTGGCCTTCGGTTCATAATTCGCACGCGATCGATAGATCCGCAAAAATACTTCCTGGGCTAAATCTTCCGCTGCTTCCTGATTTCGCAAAAGATGACAAAATATTCCGACAATACGGTCCTGATAGGCGGCTACCAGCTCAGTGAACGCACCTTCATCTCCTTCCTTGGCGCGCAACATCAATTGCACGTCAGGATCTCGCAAATAAGGTGAGTTCAAGATTTCTGTAGTAACCACGACTGACTTCAGACTCCCATCTTCGGGTAGTGTATTACCCGCTTGTACTAAACACGCAGCATAACAAAAAGTTTCTCATAGAGTTTGAGAGAAACCCATTTTTGTCTGTTTTCATGCAGGTATGTAGTGGTTATCGTCGCTAAACTTACAAGTTAACACAAGTTGACTTCGTAAGAATATTTGATGCACAACCTGAATCTTTTCGGGAAATGTCATTCACAGGTAGTCCGCAGAATTGTCTCGGTTATGATTGAAGTTGTTCGTAAACCATTTCCTTTGATAAATTATCTGTAAACTACCGATATGAGGGCCCTCTGAGGAAGTTTTATGACGCTGAATTCATTGCCTTTGAGTTATTGCACTAATGTGCATCCGGGTTTGACCGTCGCAGAGATCTTACAAAAACTCGACGAGTTTACGATTCCGATTCAACAACAACTAGGTACCCCACTTGCCGCCGGTCTCTGGTTGGCGGAGCCTGTCATAAAAGAAATTCTTGCCACACCGGATGGACACCTCCGCTTTGCTGAAGAAATTCACAAAAGAAATTTGACGTGTTACACTTTAAATGCATTTCCCTTTGGAAATTTTCACAGCGATCGGGTGAAAGAAAATGTATATTTGCCCGACTGGTCGGATCCAGAAAGACTGGAATACACAAAAGGTTGTGCACGGGTTCTTGCCGCATTATTGCCTGAAGACACGGAAGGCAGCATTTCCACGGTACCGCTGGGATTCAAAAAATTTGAACATGCAGCTGATTTCAGCGAAACATGCGTTGAACAATTAATCGAACTGGCAACGTTTCTCAAAGAGTTGAAAGAGGAAACCGGCAGAACCATTCGCCTGGCAATTGAGCCAGAGCCATTTTGTGTGATTGAATTCACACATGAACTGATTGTGTTTTTCGAACGATTGTATGAAAGGGCTGCAAAAAAACAATTACTGGGAACCGTTAGAGAATATTTAGGAGCCTGCTATGATATCTGCCATCAAGCTGTCGAATTTGAAGATATTCCCGGCTCGATCCGACAAATCACACACGCGGAAATCCGAATCAATAAAATTCACATCTCGAACGCCATCGAACTCACCAACCCGTGGGAAAATGAAGCCGGGCGAACACAGCTCGCACAATACGCTGAACCCCGTTATTTGCATCAAACAATTGGCAGTTTAAGAAATGGAGACCTTTATCGGATTGTGGATTTAACCCGCAAATTTTTATTGGCTCCCGATCCCCGTATCAAAGAAACGAAAAAACTGAGGGTTCATTTTCATGTGCCCATAGATGCCGTCACCCTGGGTGCACTGGGAACGACGCATCAAGAATTGAGACAGGCTCTGGCGACTGTCAAAGAACTCGATTATGCTCCGCATCTGGAAGTGGAAACCTACACCTGGGAAGTCTTGCCCGACGATCAGAAGCCAACACTGGTCGAAGGATTAACGCGCGAACTGCAGGCGGCCCAAATGCTCTTGAATACGCTCTCAGAGAATGAGTAAAGTGATCAACCATGCGTAATTTATTACGGGAACTGGAAAAAGCAGTCCAACAGAATCAGCAGGTTTGCTATACCTGTCTAGTAGAAACGCGCGGATCGACGCCTCAAAAACCAGGGGCTGCGATGCTTATCTTTCGCGATGGTTCTCAGATCGGAACACTGGGAGGCGGCTGTGTCGAAGCCGAGGTCAAACGGCGCGCCTTGCGACTGATTGATGCTGCTGCACCAGAAATTATGACCTTCCAACTCGACAATGATTACGGCTGGGACGATGGACTGATTTGCGGTGGACGCATGAAAGTACTTGTAGATCCCATCGCAACAGAGGAAGATTTGCAATACTTCAAAACAATGGGTCAACTATTGGCAAGTGACCAGGGCTGCACGGAAGCCATCGTCATTAAACCGGAGGCCGCGGGAGGTGGTAGCGAAACAGACCGGTATTTGATTGATGCGAATTCCAAAATTGTCGCCTGGCGCGGTCAGCAGGAACCACCGACACAATTATGGAATGGGCTCAAGCCGATCCAAAATCGACCAAGACCCTATGTCAGTTCCAACATCGCCTATCTGACCTTTCATCAAACATGCCAATTGGTAGTCGTGGGTTGTGGACATATTGGCCAGAAAGTAGCAGAACTCGCCAACGACGTTGGCTTTGAAATCATTGCCGTCGATGACCGTCAGGAATACTGCAATTCTGAACGCTTCCCCACTGCAAAGCAATTGATCGTCGGAAGCTTCGATTCGGCTCTCTCTGATTTTTCTGTCAATCGGGATACTTTCATTATCATTGTCACCCGCGGACATAATCATGATGAAGAAGCATTGGGACATCTGGCAGAATCGCCGGCAAGATACATTGGCATGATTGGCAGCAGGCGAAAAGTCAAGTTGATCTTCGAAGACCTGCTACGTACGGGAACACCACGCGAGGCGCTGGCAAAAGTTCATGCCCCCCTCGGTTTCGAAATCGGCTCTCAGACCGTTCCGGAAATTGCTCTGAGTATCGTCGCGGAACTGGTCGCTTACCGAAACTTGGACACAATCCCAGAAGGATATCGCCGCGCCAGTCTGGTGGAAGAAATTAACGCGACGAACAAAACCAGTTAGAACATACCCGAGAAGAATCGCCGAAGATGACACTTACCAGCACCGGTCATTCTTCCCATTCATCGGGATCTTCTATGTCTTGTTCTTCTGCTGATAGCAATTCGTCATTTTTCGATTCGCCTCGACGAAAGACGGCAACCACATCTTCGATCGGTACAACAAATAACACATTATCTGGTTCAAAATCCACGGGAATGGCTTCACTGGGATTGAAGAGTACTTTGTCGTATTTTTTGATCGGAAAATCATCATCCCGCTCAATTTGCACGCTGATTTCCACTACGCGTCCGGTAATGTTTGGAATCTCCGCTTTATCAGGAAGTACAATCCCTCCCTTTGTCGTCTGCCGACTTTCATCTTTACGAATGAGAATTCTCATTCCCAGAGGTTCAACCCAGTCAGACACTTAATTCTCCCCGTCGATATCAAGAAATGGTTAACACACAAATGAAGCACGTGATCACGATAACTTGTAGAACACGCTAAACACAATCATAGTCCATGACACACTCAAAAAGAACCCCGGAATTCTACACTACCTGCCTGATTCAAAGGTTGATTGCCGGAAGATTAGGATTGTTCACTGATTGCAGCATGAACAAAATTTGAAAAAGAGGCGTTCCGCTCAGCCCTATCACTCTGCTACCTCCCAGATCACAGCGTTGCATTTTATTTCGCTTCTCAATGCTGTATAATTCGCGTAATCGAATGTTTTCCTTAAACGATAAAACATGATCACAACTACTGATAAGTAGATCACAGATCGACCTTATTTTCAAACTTCAGGAGAAAACGATGGACAAGGAAACGATGATAGCTAATCTGAATCAGGATCTGGCGAACGAGCTATCTGCCATTATTCAATATACTACTTATGCTGCGAAAGCCACGGGGCCGTATCGACCACAGTTGACACAGTTTTTCCTTGCAGAAGTACCTGACGAGCAAATGCACGCCCAATATCTGGCAAATAAAATTGTGTCATTGGGAGGAGAACCAACCACTGTCCCGACGAAAGTAGCCAAGGCAAGCACGAATCGAGAAATGCTGGAAGCTGTATTGGTAGCGGAAAGAGCTGCTACAATAGGTTATACCAAACGCGCTTTGGAAGCAGATGAGTTTGGCGACAAAGGCATGGCCGTCCAACTGGAAGATATGGTCCGCGATGAAAGTGGCCATGCAGAAGAAGTCGAACGTATTCTCTGTGACTGGCCTTTATAAGAGCATCACCACACAATGAAAAAGGGTAAGCCTGAATCTATTTGGGCTTACCTTTTTTTCTGGATGGGCTATTTCGTCAACGTTCCGAAAAAGAAAGGCATGAGTTGATGCCCTTTCGGCAACAGCAGATTACTGTCACTGGCAGTGATTTCATCATAGCATTTCGCCTGATCGGGGCGCACCTGAGTGCCACAAATACCGAATGGAACATAACCATGGCTATGTGTCTTTGTTCTCAAAATCGTGGGATGATCGGGGCAGACTAAGATGCGATATTCACCCTGCTGTCTCAGATAGTCGTGTACCGGGCCAACAATATGCTCATCAATGTTTTCCAGAGCCTTCACTTTTTCCTGTACTTCTCCTTCGTGAGAAGCCTCATCGGTCGCTTCAACATGCACGACGACGAAGTCTGACTTCTCCAGAGTTTCAATCGCCGCGCGTCCTTTCGCTGCATAATCTGTATCCGTATACCCTGTAGCTCCCTCTACCTCAATGATATCCCAGCCCAGCAAGCTTCCCAATCCGCGCAACAAGTCGACGGCTGTGATCACCGCCCCCGATTTACCAAACTGTTCCTGAAAAGGTTTGAGAGCCGGCCTGCTACCCTGTCCCCATAACCAGATCTGCGTCGCCGCTGGTTGACCATCTGCACGTTTTTGATTTTTATCTGATTTCAAGAACAGTTTTTTGCTACGTTCCATCAGGTCCAGTAACAGCTCACTTCCTTTACCCGAAGGAAGGTCTTGCAGGACTGTCTGATCGGTTAGATCATGCGGGGGCGTCGTCGATGTTCCTGAGCCAAAAGGCTGGTCTTCTGCATTTTGTGCCCGGTAAACCAACAAGTTGCGGTAACTGACTCCCTGGTGAAATTCCCATTGAGCATCATTGGCCGTCATTTCCTGAAGCAGACCAACTAGTTCTTCACCCACATCATTAGGAAGCTGTGACGCGGTAAAGCTCGCCATGTTGTCTTTCGTAATGGTCACGAAATTACAACGGATCGCCCAGTCATGCGGGCCAAGCTCAATCCCCTGAGCGGCCGCTTCGAGAGGAGCACGCCCGGTATGATAAACCAGAGGATCGTAACCAAACAGACTCATCGTTCCAACATCACTGCCTGAAGGCATCGAGGCAGGCACAGTATCGGTTCTCCCCAGAATTCCCTGCAAAACAATCGTATTCATGTGAGGGATGTGAGCCGCCTGCAATGGGGTCTTGCCCCCCAATTCTGCCTGAGGTTCATCCGCACAACCATCTGGAATTACAAGCACATATTTCATCTTAGAGATACTAACTCTCGGACAGGATCAGGGAACAAAGATTAGGACGATCTGGACTTCAATATCCTGAATTTGTGACCCGCCCGCAAGTATCCAGCGTCACGAAATTGTAACACGACCTGTTTCCGGAACCGTAGCCCCCAAGCTGAAACGGAAAGAACGCTCTCATTTCGGTTGGGGATCGGCCTCTACAAAATCTTGAGGCAACGGCATCTCTTTTGTAATTACGTCCCAGGATGCACCCATTTCCCGGAATGGATTGAAATTCTTTGGCTTGTAGGCAATCTCCAGTTGGGGCGTTTTCATCAGAGCCTGTCCCTTTTCAAAATAGGAATGCATGGCGACATCCAGCACGCCCGTCATCAACAGCGTTCTTTCGCAAGGATAAGGTTCTTCCTTATGCACAAATAAATGTTGAATGGCATGTGAAAAGGCACGGAATAAATTACGGTTCCCCCAGGGACCCGGGAAAAATGAGGTTGCTTTCGGCGTTGCTTCTCCTTTGACCTGACAGGCAAAATTCCAGCGAACGCCATTCGTACCGATTTTGAGCATCGTCGCGCGAAAACCATCTTTGTATTCGAGCAGAATTCCATGCGGCTCGCTGGTACCTTCTTTGTTGATTGGATCAAACAGACCGCGTTTACTTTTTCCCAGCTCGGCTTGCATCGCCGCTTCTGCCAGCTTCATCGACCAGCGTCCTTCGCGGCCTGCTTTTATCAGATCATCGCCTTTCAAGAACTGCACAGAAGAAACTCCCGTTTCCCCTCCTTTGCGAAATTCGACCATCGACTGCAAGACTTCCAAACCATGGATATCGTATTTCTCGATAGGTCCACCGTGAATGGAAACAGCGTCTTCCAATTCCGTGCCTTCTGGAATTTCCAAAGGAATCGTCCGCTGAGCCAGGGGAACCGAACTACCTACCATCATGGGGAACTCATATTTGCGCGAAGTGTCATACATTTCGCGGGCCCAATCCCAGCGATAAGAAAAATGCTTGTCGCTGAAAACGGGAACAAACCGTTTCGACTGCTTCATGACATCAACGATTTCATCAAAAAACCGTTTGCGAGGATACATGGTCTGTCCATATTTGGTATCAGGATAATCGCCGTGCTCACCGATTGAGAGAACAGCATCGACTGCCAGTTCGTCGCCTCCCCGACGCAAAGCTTCGCCAATAGTTTTATAAAACGGGAGCTCAAATTTTTTAGCGACACCCCGCGAAAGATCCCCCTCTTTAAACTGGTCTCCATACAGCGAAACGACATCACACTGTGGTTGGAGCAATTTACCATTGAAGAGATAAGGACCTAAAAAGGGATGAAAAATATGATACGCATGCGAGCAATAAAAGAACTGTGTGAAGATCCCCGCCACCTGAGGCCGCTTGCTGTCAGCTGCTTCCAACTCCTGCTGCGACCAGTCCATACCAGCAGTCCCTGCCATCGCAGCCGCTCCCATCTTTAACAAATCACGGCGAGACATCGAATCAGAAAATCGTGGACGGTGAAAAGATTCAGACATGGGGAAGACTCCAGTGGTGGGACAATGCGGTAGGTTTGTGGAGACTATCGTATCAAATCTTCGATCTGTGTCCACCAGTTTTTGGACTTGATGCCAAGACATTTCGTTAGCCTTCCCGTCAGAGATTTTTTGTATTTCTCCGAACCAAAATCATGGGTCTTACTTCGTGCCATCGTACAGTTCTGTCTGGAAGATAGATGTCTGGCGTTCCAGGTATTCTGCCTTCGACATTGCCGGACTGTTTTTGCTGAGGATTCCTCGCGCCTTGGCGGCATCGTTGCTGAGTAAGTCAACAGCCATCATTGCGAGCGTTTTTGCAGGGGCGATGTATCCACTCTCATGATCGGCGATGCACCAGTCAGTCTGGTGATGTGCTCCGGCGGCGCCAGTCATCATTGGATGCAACACCGGCATGATTTGACTGAGATCACCCGCATCCGTTGATCCACCGCTGTGGGGGTAGTCGCGATAGTTCTCTTCCCCCAGGACTGCTCCCGCGGTGTCACGGAAGATCTCCGCAAGTTCTGGGTCGTTACGCAGTGGCAGATTTCCCGGCACGGTTTCAATTTCCACTTTGCATCCCAGCGCCATGGCAGCGCCACGCAACGCGCGGTCAACTTTATGTGAAGCGTCGAGAATCGCATCAGGCGTCTTCGCGCGAACGTACGTTTCCATGCAAACTTCCGCCGGAATAATGTTCACAAGATCGCCACCTTTTGTAATGATGGGATGTATGCGGACGCAATCCTGATCACGAAAGGTTTCTCGCTGCGCATTGATCGCACTCAAAGCAAGTTGTGCCGCATACAGGGCGTTGATCCCACGTTCGGGAAAGATTCCAGCATGAGATGCTTTCCCAAGAAAGCGAATGTTCTTGGCGAGGAAGCCATTCGAAGAAGGGGCAATCCCCATGCTGCCTTCGCTCACCTCTGGGCTTGTTGAATGGATCATGACCGCCATGTCGATCTCATCAAAGTGGCCGAGTTTAATGAGTTCCTGCTTGCCGGTGAGAAAGGAATTTTTTCCTTCCTTGACTAATCCGATCCGGTAATTGATCTCCACATACTCTTCTGCCGGCACGGCAAAGAAAACGATATTTCCTGCAAGGTGTTCAGCGATCCCTGTGTCTGTGAGCGCCATGGCCGCCCCCATCAGTCCAGCGATTTGTGCATTATGCCCGCAGGCGTGCGCTGCACCGGAAGTCGGGTCTGCGCGTGGATGGTCGGGTACCTGCAATGCGTCTAATTCCCCCATCAGAGCAATTGTGGGCCCCTCCTTCGCCCCTCGCAACACGGCCTTGACTCCCGTTATCGCGAGACCGTCTTCGAATGTGAGACCGACTTGATCGAAAGTTTGTTTCACTCGCTCGGCGGTTTGTGTTTCTTTAAATCCCAACTCCGGCGCATCCATGATCGATTCGCCGATGTTGATGATGTCATCCCGCCGCTCATCAATGGCTGTGCAAACTGCAGATTTCCACGCTGTAGACTCTGTCATCATTTTAATCCACGATTTCCCATTTGAAATTACCCGGACCTTCCCAGGTTCGAAATGTAGTCCACTGTAACAGCATACGCCACCTCGTGTCTAACGCATCGATGTTCTCCCTCTTTAACAAATCACAGTGGGACATCGAACCAGATAATCGAGGACGCGAAAAAAGAATCAAGCCAAAAAATTCCAGTGGTGGGACAACGAGGCGAGTGTGTGGTCTCTAACGTACCAAATCGTCAACAACTCTCCACCTGTTTTTGGGGTTGGAAATGGGAATCCTAAGAGAATTTTTGCATGGATGTATCAACTTGTTCTCTATGGATAGAACAAGATCCTCTGCAATAAGACCTTTACCACTTTAAGATTCGTACTTCCTCCATGGAACATCTTTGATTGCCGAATGACTGAATTCTACATCAAGACTGCGGCATGTTATCTTTCCTTGATAACCAACAATTGCAAGGATGGCTTGAGCTAGAAGACCATTAATCTGATACCATAAACCTACTCTCTCATGTGATCCATTCCTACGAGAGAACAGTTTCATCACTTTACTTGGAGTTCCATGCACCAGCGAATTTCGAATATGGACCAGCACTTCGGGTAAATCGATTTCTTTCAAATTGTTATCATTTGCGTAGGAAAGAATTTCCTCACATTTCGCTGGTATCTCTGATGGGATCGAATACACCTTAAGCAACTGTCGAATTTTTTCGGCAGCATGCAGTTTCTTAAACTTACTTTTTGAATATCGTTGAGTCCTGTCCACCAAATCCAGCCATGCAAATGATTCAAGAGCCGCCTGCTGTAAGATAATTGATCCTTCAATAAAACCAGCGCTCATCTCAGATTCAATGTACCAACCGATTCCAGTCGTTATTACTTTATATTTCTCTGGCTCGTTGTACGCATGGAATAAACAGCTAAATAGCTCCTCGAAAGTTCCCATTACCATTCTGTCATACCAGGATAATCCTGGTGGATTCATACTGACCATCGTTACTCGTGGAAATGCTCGATTTAATTTACCAGTATCCGAATAACCCCATGGGCCAACTAATCCCACCCATCGACCACACATAAACGAAAGAGTTTTCTGTAAAACTGATCCAATTACATCAATCCCTGAATTTGTACTACTCTTCTTAAATCTAACTTCGATGATATGTGTAAAGACAAACGGGAATTGAATATTTTTCTTCTTCTCTTTGATCTGATCGATAACAATTTCAAAGCCATCGACTTTTGTTTCAGTTCTCCCTTTGAAGACAGAGTCACTTCCTTCGATTATTTTCCCAAATAAGTCTGGACCATTGATGGTCAAATATTTTATTGAATCGAAGTGAGGGTCGGGTTCAATATGCTCACCCAAGTGACCTGAAAAATAATTCAACTTGTTCGTATTTGTAACATTAACAGTCATTGGTCCAATTGGTTGATCACAAGACAATTGATGTATTCCAAACTGCTCGGTATTGAACTTGCTTTCTAATACCTCAACCGCCTCTGGTTGTTCGTCACTTTCGAACTCAAATAAGACGTTTGGTTTAGGAGCAATCTCAAAAAAAATATTTCCACTACCAGTTCTAGTCCTTCCATCTTTCGATAAAGTTGTTTTTCCAGACCAAAATTCTATCAGGCCAGTTTCTTTATCAAATTCACAAGGAAGTGTGAGCCTCTCTGGCAACTTTTTGTCTTTCTGGGCCGGTAAAAAATCATTCACAATTAAATACTCTTTTCTTGAAATAGTTCGAGTATACGTAGAAGAAAGCAAACATCCAAAGTGAGACTTCAACTCATGTTACTATCTGAATGGTACCTAATTGAATCTGTTAAGTCACAGCTTATGTTAGCGACTGACTAAATTTGAATTTCCACATTTTTCCAATCCACGATTAAGCGGTAGGTCGCGCTTTGCCACTCAGGGATTAATAACTGGTTCAACCCACTTGCCGGACGCGATACTCACGAGGATTTCTCGCATAGATTTTTGAAAGGTGCGGTTGAAGGCAAAGAGAGCGTTGAAGCCGCAGCTGAAGGCACTTTCCGTGATACTGTATTGGCGATTACGAATCATAGCTACCGTTGCCTGCATGCGCCTTTTAGTTCCGTTGGTGTTTCATTCAATACTCTGAAAGCTCTGTTGTCAGCTTATTGTATTGTCCCTTTGACAAAAACACTCTATGGAAACCTTCGGTCAGATTGACCTCCACTTCACCCCGCTGTTCGCTTCCCCAACCGATGATTTGACGAGAGCGTAGATCCACATCGATGAAATAATAGTATTTTGTTTTTTGTTCTTTTTGACTCATTGGGAAATCATTCCTGAATACCGTCGCGCATGAAGCGCGCGTTGTGGCAGGCTAAAGACCGAAATCCTGCGCATTGAGTGTGGTCGTTTGCGTTTTCAGACAAGATTGAACCATAATGCATAGCATATCCTGCCCAGGCAGGACTCGCAATTACAGACATTGGATCGACGAAGGAAACACGTTTCTGCTCCCCAATCAATTGCGAAGAATCATTGCTCTCGGACTCGCATCTTTGTATCCCGGCAATAAAATGGAAAGCGCCCCGTGATGAATGGCCGATGAGCGTGGTGGAGTGTTAAAAACAACTGCTGAATGATTCGACAACCATGGACGTAGCAACTTTACAATATCTGCTGGGGATGGTGGGCACAATCGCATTTGCGGTGACCGGCGTGCTGGCCGTGACGCCGCGAGGCATCGATTTGTTCGGCGCTTGCGTGCTAGGATTGATTACCGCGATTGGCGGCGGAACGATCCGCGACTTAATCTTGGGAGTCCCCGTCTTCTGGGAGGCGGACCAGAACTATCTCTGGGTTGCGCTCGCTGCCAGTTTAGTGGCCTTTCTCACCGATCGATTCCTGACACGCAAGGAAATCTACAGGACGATGCTATATCTCGATGCACTGGGGCTTGCCATGTTTGCAATCCAGGCAGCGCAAAAAGTGATGTGGATTGACTTCGGCAGGCCCCTCGCGCCGATCATGATGGGTGTGCTGACAGCGATCGGAGGCGGCCTGTTGCGCGACGTACTCGCAGGTCAACCAACGCTCTTGATGCGCCGTGAACTCTACGCCATCCCGGTTACCTGCGGCTGCATTCTGTATGTCGTCGCACTCATCTGGTTCCCCGCGTTTCCGGTCTTGATCGGCCTCGCCTGTTCCATACTGATACTAGCCCTGCGAAGTTCCGCGATCTACTGGAACCTGCACGTCCCCCTCTGGTTGACGACCCAGTCGAAGGAGAAAGATTCGAATGACGGATCTACGTGAAAGCGCAGAGAAGTGACACATGCGGATTCTGAAACGGGAGATCACGGGGAATGTATCGCTCCTGAAATAAAAAAAGCGATGCAGAGCGTCGAAACTGCTCTGCATCGCTATTTTGAAATTTTTGTTGTGTCTCAGGGTTTACTGCATCTTTTTGCAGATGGCTTCCGCCATTTCCTGTGTTCCCACGGCTGTTGGATCGTTGCGATCAGCTTTCAGATCGTAAGTCACGTCTTTACCTTCTTCAATCACATCGGCAACAGCCTGATCCAGCTTGGCAGCAGCTTCGTGTTCGCCGAGATAGTCCAGCATCATTTTACCGGATAGAATCAAAGCAACCGGATTCACTTTATTCTGTCCCTTGTATTTGGGAGCAGAACCGTGGGTCGCTTCGAAGATCGCTGACTCCGGACCAATATTGGAACCAGGGGCAACACCCAGGCCTCCTACTAAACCAGCACACAAATCACTCAGAATATCGCCATACAAATTGGATGTGATCAGCACGTCATACAGCTCTGGTTTTTGAACCAGCTGCATACACATGTTGTCAATCAGGCGTTCATTGTATTCGATGCTTCCGCCACAGTCGGTGGCGATTCCTGCCAGCTTTGGATCTGCCTCGACACCTTCGGCAAGATCTTCCCACTCAAATTTAGCACCGTATGCTTTAGCAACAGCACGGGTCTCATCGTACCATAGACCATCTGTAAACTTCATAATATTGGCTTTACAGATCGAAGTGACCGTTTTGCGATTATTATCTACAGCATATTTAAAGCCGTAGTTACAGATATCGCGTGTTCCCTGATAAGACATCGGCTTAATACTGACGCCCGTTTCGTCGAGAGGCGTGTTGATTTTTTTGCCAGTAGCATATTCGTTAATCACTTTGATCAATGATGCCGTGTTTTCCTCACCCGCTTGAAATTCAACACCCGCATACAAGTCTTCTGTGTTTTCTCGAACAACTACTAAATCGACATTTGAATCTTCGAAATAAGTTCGTACCCCTTTATAAGTTTTGCAGGGACGAATGCAGGCATACAGGCCCAGTTCCTGTCGCAGGAATACATTCACACTGCGGAACCCTTTTCCGATTGGTGTAGTAATCGGCGCTTTCAAGGCAACTTTGTTGGATCGAATCGATTCCATCACTCGGTCGGGAACGCTGCCTTCAGCTTCAATGACTTCGATTCCACATTCCTGGACATCCCAGTCAATTTTGACTCCAGTCGCATCAACACATTTTCGGGTAGCTTCCGCGATTTCCGGTCCAACTCCATCTCCCGGAATTAAAGTGACTTTATACATCGTTTCCTCAAATACTTCTGACAAAAAAGGGAATGCGACCAGGATCTCAAGTGCATGAATTCTATGCGATAAGCCTGCTGACTCTTGAAACCAATGGCCATGCTGGTTGATATTAAGCGAGATAGTTAACAGGCAAGCAGTGACCGTATCAAAACAGAATTCTCTTTTCAACTATACGAGATGACCGGCGTTCACTTTTCAAGCCAATCATGTGGCCACGCTGAGACAACAATGATCCGATACCACTGAACTCGAATAGTATCTTCCCATTGATCAATTTCCGCATCAGATCGGGGTCCCTTACTTCCTACGGAAGCAGGGGATTAATACTGGCAGAACAGTGATTTATTGCTGAAATCGTAATGAATTCCAGACATTCACTACCGTTATGAGTGCTTTCATTGAAAAAACACTGCTGGCAAAGGCATTCTTCTAAAGGGTATGTTGGAAAAACGTTACACAGAATTCGGTCAGCATACTCAAAAACCGTTGAATTGTGCCCAATCACCAAAAAAGTCAAGTTGTAACGATTAAACAGCCGATACCGAATGTAGTGATTTTACCAACCAGGCAGATTGTCGTGCGCTGCAATGCTCGTCTCATCATGATTGTTGGTGAATTCTCCCCTAAAGTTCAATCGATTATGAACCCTAAGTGGTTATAAAAAAGCACTTTATAATCATAATCGACGTTCATGTCTTTAAGGATAGATACATGAACCTGCGTCAGAAGTTACACCATTTTTTTTGTGGATGCTTAATCACCAGCCAACTGGTAGGTTGTCACGGTCTCGGAACCGATACGGACCTGCATTATCTGGGTGAAAAAGAGCTTCAGTATTATGAAGACGTTGCCACAAAAATTGAGTACCCCGCTGTTTTTGAGGAGACCCCGGAAGAAATTACTTTCTCGGGAAAACCTCGCACATTAGCAGATCGATCGCAGGATGAAATCTGGGATTTGCCCCTGATGGAAGCAATCCACCTCGGCATGTCAAACAGTGAAGTAATTCGTGTGGCAGGTTCGTTGGGAACAAACGGTAATGGATTACTCAATAATCCGGATGGGACTCCTTCAATTTATGATCCTTCAATCCAGGAAACAAACGTCCTGTTGGGTGGATCACGGGGTGTCGAAGCCGCTCTCTCCGCATTTGATACTACCTTTACAGCAAACATGCTCTGGGGCCGCTCGGAACAGGTTCAGAATAGCCCGTTTTTCGGAGGCATTCCCGGAGGAACTTTGACTCAGGAAACCGGTCAATTTCAATCCGGACTCGCAAAAACATTTGCCAACGGCGGACAATTTGCCATTAATCACAACTGGAATTACACAGGCAGCAATTCGACAAGTCAGTTATTTCCATCGAACTACGCCGGCAACTTTGGCGCTTCTTATCGTCAGCCCTTCCTGGCGGGAGCAGGCGTGGATTATACCCGGATTGCAGGTCCTATTGGATCCGGATTTTCGGGAATTACCGGTGTTAGTCAAGGTGTCGTCATCGCCAGAATCAACAATGATCTGGCGCTGGCAGACTTCGAAAAAAATGTACGCAACCTTGTCTCCGATATTGAAGAGAGCTATTGGCAACTCTATCTGGCCTATCGTTTGTATGACACACAGGTGGTCGCCCGTAATTCTGCATTACGCAGTTGGCGCGAGGCAAAAGCAAAACTGGAAGCCGGCGGTACCAGAAACTTTAAACCTGCCGACGAAGCTCAGGCTAAAGACCGCCTGTTTGAAACACAATCATCGGTCCAGGCCACACGTAGCGATATTTACACAGCTGAAAGCCGTTTTCGTCGGCTTGTCGGTCTGCCCGTCAATGACGGAAAAATTATCCGCCCGATTGATGACCCTGTCTCAGCAGAATTCACTCCTGACTGGAGTATGTGTCTGACAGAAGGATTGGTACACCGGGTTGAATTGCGAAAACAAAAATGGAACATCAAGAGCCTTGAATTTCAACGGATGGCCGCAACCAGCCTGACTAAACCGCGTCTGGATCTCGTTTCCAGTTATCAGGTGAATGGTTTCGGCGATCGTCTACTCAGTCAGAAAAATACAGATGGCGTCACCAGCCAGGGCTTACACAGCGCCTATGGCTCACTTTTAGCTAATAATCAAGACAGCTGGACCATTGGTTGGGAATTCAGTGTACCACTCGGCTTCCGTTCGGCTCATGCTCAGGTTGAAAATCTTGAGTTTCGGTTGTCGAAAGCCCGCGCCATTCTGAACGCTCAGGAAATGGATGTTAGCCAGGAATTGGCGATTACGTTTCAGGATCTGACTAAGAATTACGCCACTGCTCAATCTAATTTTAATCGTTGGCGTGCTGCCCGCAGACGGACAGAGCTGTTTGAAGCGGAAGTCCAGGCAGGTACCACGACGCTTGACACCCTGTTACGTGCCCAATCCAGTCTGGCGTCAGCTGAAACAGAATATTATCGCTCTCTGATTTCTTATAATGTAGCGATTAAAAATCTCCACAAATGGAAAGGCACGTTGCTCAAACACAACAATATCCATTTAATGGAAGGGGAATGGAATCCCGTCGCCTATCAACAAGCGATCAGACGCGCCTGGGCTAGAACCCACGGCGTTGATGCTCACAAACTTCAAAGCAAGCCAGAACCATTTGTAGCCGCAGGATATGTAGGTGAAGTGGGCTTAATGCCCGAAAAAGAGGGGACTTCGTTCTCATCTGATCAGGATGGCCTGATACCAGATATTTTACCCGTGCCTGAACCGGAAACAGCCCCGGATTACGCACCGCCAGTTCCTGCAGCCAACATTGAAACAGAGGCCCGTCTGGAAATTGTAGAACCCGAAAACAATAATCCTTTTGTAACCACCAACACAGAAGAAACTGTTAGGGTATTAATTGGAGCTGAAGAAGCGCCTCCCTTACCAGAGGTCCGTCGGATTTCGGCAACACAAGATGAACTGCTGATCTCTGATTCTGTGAACAATTTGGATAGGGAATAAAAAACCTGCCACTAGTTTTGTTGGCTAGAAAACATGCCTTCAGAGTTGTGTTATTCTGATAATACAGCTTTCACAGGTTGATGATTCAGGCATTCCCTCTTTTTTTATTCCAAATAGATTTCAGCCACTTTTTGTCGCTTTAACATGCTAAGTTTAAATGTAGTCTGCGATTGAAAAGTCCACCGCCTCTCAAACTCATTCGCAATGAATTTGTATCGATGCCCATCTCCATCGATTGTTGTTTTCCAAGTGTTGGTTTGTTTTCGAAACTTATTCTCCTGAATGATCGACAAACAATCCAATCAGATTTTCGGGTTTGAAATCCCGCCACGAAACAGGCTTGTGGGAAGCATTCAAAAGATATTCAATGGTGGTTGGACGAATACATCGTCTCCTGAAACTGATTGCTCTGTTACAGTCGGGACGAGTCTATAATTCTGCGCAACTCGCAAGAGAGTGCGAGGTCAGTCGCAGAACCGTATTTCGAGATTTGAGTACGCTTCAGGAATCTGGAATCTATGTCCTGTATGACGATGTCAAACAGGGATATACTCTTCCCTGGCGAACCATTATGCCCTTCAAGGATTTAACATCCGAAGAAGTTCTGGCATTGCTCGTAATCTGTCAAGACCTTGACAAAGCCATCGTGGGATTGCCGATGCATCAACTAGCCCGATCGGCGTCAACCAAGGTCCTGAACAGCTTGCCGGATACATTGCGGGAAAATGTCATCAATGCAGCCCAGTCTATTTCGATCTGGTTACCTCCCTTCAACCCCACAATTCGCAATACGATTCACTACAAAAATTTGTACAAAGCAGCCATTGAAAAAAAGAATATCAGAGTTCAATTTGCTAGCTCTAAAGGACAGAAATCTGTCTCTACAATGCTCAGCCCTTATCATATTTTGTATTCGAATCACGAGTGGTTTGTGGTCGGCCGATCTTCTCTCGACCGCAGAATTAAAGCCTTTCCGATTCTGAATATACAAAAAACCGAAATCCTGGATGAAACATTTAATAAACCATCCCGATTCAAGTTATCCCGATATCTTTCC
>NZ_CALEMX010000483.1 GCF_937910335.1 uncultured Gimesia sp.
GCCGACAGGCATTAATGAAACGCCATTGGATTTCATTTCTTCAATTTCTTCCTTGAGCACGGTAATCGTTTTTCCTTCAGGCTGCTTCAATGTGATCGCAGAACCACTATCGGAAGAAATGACTCCGGTATGAACCACTCCATCAATCGTGATGATCGTGTAACTGAAGAAGTTCGCATCGATGGCCCGGTTGGGATCGAGAATATTCGTCAGTAAATACTCGGGCGTTTTCGTGCGTGAATCTCCAATATCAGGTGCGACATTCACGCCGACATCTCCAATTTTATGACAGGTGACACAGTTCTTGATAAAAACCTGTTTGCCATGCAAAGGATTAGCCTTCAACTTCAGTGATTTCTGATAGGCGGCGAGAATTTTTTGACGGTCTGCGGGAATCGCAGCAGCAAATAACGCAGCAGAGCGTTTCTTGATTTTGGCATCACGGTGACGTGATAATCGAGTCGAACGCGAGGGACCCAGTTCAGAAATTTTCACCAGATCCTTTTCAATTGCATCCAGTAACAGGTTGGTTCGATTTATATTTGATAGCATCGCATCCAGAATCGCGCGTCGCATACCGGGAGTTTGTTTGGCAAACCCCTCCATCAGAATAACGCCAATCTGATCCTCTGAATAAGGACTGATTGCACCAATGGCTGCAATTTTGATTGCCTGTGAGGGATTGTCCTGAATTAAAGAAAGTAGTGTCTTGCCACTCGCTTCAAAACCGACAAACCGTAAGACTCCGATCGCACTTAGTTTTTGAGCAAGCGGTGTTTGAGGATCAGCAGCAGTATCGACAATTTTCTGATAGAAGGCTTTCAACTTCTCTTGATCAGCCGCAGACAGACCTTTTTGGTATTGTGCAATCGATTTACCTCGGCGTGCCAAACTCGTCCCTAATCCCTCAAACCCGGCAACCTGCAGCGCCAGATACTGCTTGGTATCCAGACCGGAGATCAACGAAAGGGCTTCCTGAATTTCATCTGCTTTGAGACGCGGACCAATCACCGCAGCCATTTCCCGAACCGCATCGGAAATTCCTGGTTGACTGGATTGCTTCTTGCCTTTTGTTGTGAGCTGATCCAGAAACGATTTGAATATCGCTACCGTAGACTCACGGGCAGAAGATAGAACAGCCGCTCGCGTCCAGGAATCACTGGCACCCTTAAGCATCAGTTGTGCCAGGGGGGCAACCATTGAAGAGGCATCGTTTGCTTCACCCAGGCTGATCGCTAATTGAAATCGCAGTCGGCCATCGGCAGAATCAACAAGTGAAAGAACCTCTTTTTTCAGTTCTGTATTTTTTGACAAACGTGGTTCGCTTAATCGAACGGCCTGCTCTCTCACTCGTTGAGATTTATCTTTCAATGCCGTTTTCAGTATAGAATCGCTTAATTTGCCCATTCCTTCCAATGCCCACAACGCATGAATTCGGGCCTGTTCCACTTTCCCACTGGAAACCAGTTGTTCTAATTGAGGCAGAAGCGAAGCGTCCTGTCTTTCAAAAATTAAACGGGCGGCCGTTTCGCGCTGCCAGGCATTTTGAGAAGACAGTGCAGAGACTAATTGTTGCGGAGTTGCATTTTTCAAAGCCGTATAAACGCTTTTGTCAATTTTGGCATTCTTGGGAACAATGCGATAAATGCGCCCGCGATCGATGCCATCATTCAAATCTGAACGTTCTTTTAATTCCACGGGCATAAACTGGGGATGCTCGATCACTGCGCGATAGATATCACACAGGTACAAGGCACCATCGGGACCATTGGCCATATTCACAGGGCGGAACCATTCATCACGACTGGCAATAAACTCAACCTGATCACGACCATACTTCGAATCATAAGTGGCTCCCATCGGCGTCAATATATCACGATGAACCAGATTTGCCGTCGGTTCGCAAGTCAGACTGTTCCCATAAAAACTCTTGGGAAACAGGCCACCTCGATAAATCGTCACGCCACACGCGGCTGTGAATTGCCCCGCATGCAATGTGGATGTCGTCCAAGGACGACTAATGGCATACACGCGGGAATCTTCTCCATCTGTAGAGACATCATGATAAACAGACTTCACCGCCAGATAAGGGTTCCGCTTAAGATAACGATTTTCCAGAACGATATGTTTATTCGGATTCCGGTTCGTACAGACAAAACGGTTTCCATAATCATCAAAAGTCAAACCAAACTGACCAATTCCCGATATCGATTCGTAATGTCCGGTCTGTGGATGAAAACGAAAATCAAGACCATTAATCGGAACCTGTTTTGCTTTTTTCTTCCATTCGGGATGCGTGGAAATGACCGATCCACCACGCAATCCATTGGAAATATAAATGTGATTGTCCAAACCCAATGTAGGATGATTCGCACGCAGTTGAGAGTTATCTTCTTTAAATCCGGTGAACCATGTTTCCACGATATCGGCTTTGTCATCACCGTTTGTATCTTTCATAAACTGAACTTTACCCGCCAGAGTAACGATCAATCCCCCTTTCCAGGGCTGGACACCGGTGGCAAATAATAACTTGTCTGCGAAAACAGATGCGGTTTCGTAGAATCCATCCTGATCCTTGTCCCGCAGTAATTTGATGCGGCTTTTTGGCGATTCACCAGGTTTGGGGCCGTGCGGATAATCAGTCATTTCCACGACCCACAGCACACCAGATTCGTCAAACGCCACAGCAACCGGATTGATGACATTGGGCTCCGACGCCACAACCTGCATTTCGAAATCAGGATGCACCACAGTCTGTTTCAATGATTCAGCCGGGGATAAAGGCGATTTGGGTATCGCTTTTGACTTTTCAGCGGCTTGAGCAAATGACAGGCTCACACCGATCGCCAGCAATAATCCCAACCATCTCAGCCGGGAATAAATGGTTCTTGAAAGTAATTCATTCTGTCCCGCGGAACGTTGTTTCAATACTAAAATCTTAGTTCGTTTCATATTTGATCACCGTGTTGATACAGTCTTAATTCTGGTTTAAACCACTACACCATCTTGTTCAGCGTTATTCTATCGTAACCGACACTCTAAGGATTCTCTATCTCACCCAAAGCATGTTTTAAGGAATCTGCTGAATTTATTAACAATCTTTACGTTTAACGGCCCCCAGTGCAATCAACGCTGGCAAACTGTTTTGATTTTTCCATCCCCGCACCATCTATTTTGGTAATTCATGATCTCAAAAGATCAAATGGGTTTCATGTCTCTCAGAATATTGTTTACTCTGAGGGATATCTATTTGAAAATACGAATGACGTATGAATGCTAATCAAAAGATCTATTTTTTTCAAAGTGAACTATGCAGTCCTTCAGTCTGGTTTTAATTCGATTCTGTTTGTCAGCCTGGGTTGGCGCGGCCGTGATCTTTGTCATTACCGGTGTTCAGGATGTGACTTTTAAGCATTTTGACTCCTTGGTCAGAGATCAACTCATCTCATTACACTTCCCCGTCTATTATACGATCGCCTGGGTCTTATTAGTGGGATCAATTCTGGGATGTTTGGGAATACGAAAGATTAAAGAGATCTCTCGCTTCAGATCCAATCTTATTTTTTGTCTGGTTCTGATTATTCTGGGTCTCAGTCTGATCGACTATTTCTGGATCTATACTCCGTTGGAATCGATGATCACCCCTCCCGGAAGCCCGCGCCCGGCAGAGTTCAGATCCTACCATCAGGCTTCTAAATACATAAACAGTCTCAATATTCTGTTAACGGTGGTTGCTGCCATTCTGGTGAACCTGCCGACGAAAAACCAGAACCAGACAGACGCGTAAAAGAGCTCGATCAGTCCCGAATATGGAACAGCTGCTTGAGTGCCTTAAGTAATCCGTGTGGAGTACCCTCCCTGGCCTCTTGCCTTAGCACTTCTAACGGGGGATGCAGCAGTTTATTCACAATCTGCTCAATGGAACGTTCGATCAATTCCTGATCTTTCTCATCCAGATGTGAAAGTTTACCAAATAGTTTTTCGACTTCCTGTTCACGAACTTCGTGCCACTGCTCCCTGAGCTGTTTAATGATTGGCCCCGTGGCCCGGTGATAAATACCATGCATGAAGCGATCTGTTTCTTCATCAATGATCTCCAGTGCTTTTTCGACTTCTTTTTGTCTCGCATGCCGATTTTTTTCGCAGGTTGCTTCCAGGTCATCGATATCATAAAGAAAGATATTGTCATTGATTTCACCGACAGCAGAATCGAAATCTCGGGGCGCTCCCAGGTCGAGAATAAAAAACGTTTTGTTACCCGACTTCTCTAAAACTCGCTCAAAGCAGGGAACATCGACAATTGGCTGGTTGGATCCCGTTGTACTTACAATCACATCCGCCTTAGCCATGCAGTCTTCCAGATCCTGATAAGGCCTTGCCTCACCTCCAATTTTGGTCGCCAGCTTCTGTGCATTTTCCAGACTGCGATTCACAACAACGATCTGATCCACCCCCTCATCTTTCAGATAAATCAGAGTTTCTTCAGCCATTTCACCAGCGCCGATGATTAAAACCGTTTTATTATCAAAACGTTCAAAAATCCCTTTTCCGAATGTGCCCACTGCAACGCTGGCAATCGAAACGCGACCTTCAGAAAGTTGTGTCTCTGTACGCACGCGAGCGGAAACACGAATCGCCTGCTGAAACAGCGCATGTGTCAAGGGACCACATAAGGCATTGTCCGTCGCACGTTGATATGCTTCTTTCACCTGATTGACAATCTGTGGTTCGCCCAGCACCATACTGTCAAGACTGGAAGCCACTTGAAACAGATGCCTGACGGCATCCGGTCCGGTACGCTCCAGAAAATCTTCGAAAAAATCGCTGACGGGAACCTGATGAAATTCCGAAAAGAATTTTGCCAGATCCTGATGAGAAGGCCCGCTTTCAGACTCTTGGGTGGCCGTATAAAGCTCAACCCGGTTACAGGTCGAAATCACAACCATCTCGGTATCAGGGTACGATTTTTTCAGAACTGAATAGGCGCTATCCAACTGTTCTTTCGAAGAAAAAGCAAGTTTTTCGCGCACATCCAATCCCGCCGTCTGGTGGTTACAATAAACGACCTGCAGATTCACGAAATCGTCCTTTCTGCAGATGTTTGTTGAACTTCCATCAAAGGCGCTGAATAGTGAGAATGCCAGCTGTCAAAATTCAGAAGTCGCACATTTGTGAGTATCTGAATACCAATCACTGTCAACAACAGCAACCCCCCGGTCCAGATCGTTAACTGCGCGATATGTTTTTGATTCGGTTGCTTCGTTCTGAGTATAAAAATCACGCTGATCATCATGACTGCCCAGACGATTTCATATACAATAATCACCGGGTCATAGAACGAAATCGACTGAGCGCCTTTACGAACATAAACTCCCAATCCAATCCCAATTCCCATTCCCACGGTTAAAAGTGGTGCAGAAATCATGAGCGCCCAGCGATTCAAACGTGACAGTTTCGCCAGACTGGGAAGATGGAAACCTTCAGAAAAGTTCTGTTTCTTTTTCAGTCGACGATGTTGAACCAGATACATTGCGCTGACCACAAAACAGAGCCCGATCCCCACACCACCCAGTACCAGCAATGAAGCGTGCAGTAATGCCCACGAGCGAATTGCTGGTTCCACCAATGCATTCGTGACATTATCCACAAAATAAGACGAAATCACCAAAACCAGAACCAGTGGAAACAGAAACAAACCAATCGAAAGCTGTTCATCAATCAGATTGATGAACAGAAAAATGGAAACAAGTAACCACGAAAAGACGATCAGCCAGTCATGTGATGAACTCAACAAGGGAGGAAGTTGTGTTTTCTGGGCTTGATTAAAGATGTAAGCGGTTTGTGCCACCAGCCCTGCAAAGGAAAAGAGGAAAATGAGAGGCCGAATGAACTTGTTTTTTTTTCGCAGAAATCTGGCCAGCTCTAACCCGAAGGCCACGAGATAACTGGCCATAAAACAGAAAACTGTCACATTCGATAACATGTTTGAGACTTCATAAAAACGACAGAATAAAAGTGGTAGGCTCTCTGTCACTGAGGAGAATCAGAACGACTCTCTATTATAGGGCTGTTCAGCAAGTGAAGGGCAAGTCATCTTGCTTCAGATTCTAATTCGTACTCGGAGATTTTTTTGTGCAACGTGTTACGATTGATTCCCAATCGTGTCGCGGTCTTGGTCTGAACTCCCTGACAGGACCGTAAAACCTGCAAAATCAATTCTTTTTCCACCTGTGACACAACATGCGTATGCACATTAGTAGAGGAATCCCCTACTTCCTGCAATTCCAAACGGACCAGTTCGCGACAGAGAGTCTCCGGATCCAGTGTCTGAGAGGCATGCGACCGAGAAGCTGATTTCCCTGTGACATGTCCCGGTAATAAGTCAAGAGATAGTCCATCTTCACCAGACAGCACAATCAATCTCTCGACATAATTCTGTAATTCTCTCACATTTCCCGGCCAAGAATAGTTTTTGAAGGTCGATAACACCTCATCAGAAAAATCAGGCAATGGAATCTCCTCTGCAGCAGAAAACTGCTTTGCAAAAAAGTGGAGCAATTCCGGAATATCCTCTGAGCGATTACGCAGTGGTGGTAAATCAACTGGTATGACGTTTAAACGATAATATAAGTCTTCACGAAATCGTCCGGCTTCAATCTCATCCAACAGATTTCGATTCGTGGCCGCTACGATGCGACAATCAACCTGAATCGAGCGTGTGTCTCCAACCCGTTCGAATTCGTGCTCTTGCAGTACTCGCAATAATTTCACCTGCAATGTAAAGCTGACTGAATTGATCTCATCCAGAAAGATCGTACCGCCATGGGCCGCTTCAAAACGCCCCGTCCGATTTTCGACGGCACTGGTAAACGCGCCTTTAATATGTCCAAAGAGCTCACTCTCCAGCAGGCTTTCACTGAGCGCACCACAATTCACTCGAATAAAAGGGCCTGTGGCGCGGGGGCTCAACTCATGGATGGCTTTGGCAATCAACTCTTTACCAGTCCCGGTTTCACCAGTCAGCAGTACAGTCGATGAGCTACTGGCAGCGCGGCGGGTCAGTCGATAGACGTTCCGCATGGCCTGACTGTCTCCGACCATCTCTTTTAATATAGGGCGATCGTCTTCCATTCTTAGTATCAGAAATCCTATTCATTCGCAGGGTAAAATAATCAGAGTCGCTCCAGGAGCAAGTCTCTGAATAATGAAATCTCGTAATTCGGCTTGGCATTCCAAAGAGATGACTCAGGCCCTACTAATACAGCATGAAAATATTGCAACCAGATGCACAAAAAGATGGCGAACGTACCATTATCATAGTCAGTCATGGGGAGTGAAGAAAGAGGTAGACGGAAAGTTTTTGAAAACGAGCCTGTATCGCCTGATTCATTCGACATCAGGACAACAAGAATGCTTAAAGCTTACGCACAAAGCACATTCCCAAGGCACTCTCTTATTCAGTCTCGAAGGCAACAGAACTCTCTGCAGGAACCGCATGGTTTAGACTATCAACCAAAACCACCTTGGGTTGGTGCCTCCGCGCTTTTTTCCCTTTGTACTCTGCATAACTGGCAATGATCACCAGATCAAAGGGCTTCATCAAATGCGCTGCAGCGCCATTGATGCAAATGACTCCAGAACCTGCTTCTCCAGTGATTGCATAAGTGGTCAGTCGGGTACCTGAAGTGATGTTGTAGATTTGTACTTGCTCATATTCAACAATGTCTGCCGCTTCCATCAGGTTCTGGTCAATGGTCACACTTCCATTATATTCCAGATTGGCCTCGGTGACGGTAGCACGGTGAATTTTCGATTTGAGTAATACGCGTTTCATCATTCTAAACCTAAAAGAAGCGAGACTTCTTTCTGACTGTTCAAACAGACTCACAGATCCAAGGGTCGGGGTATCCTAACCAGATGCCTGATTAACAAGCAAGACTGTATCCATTTGATCATATCCTGCAAGCTTCTGTTTCAAACAGGCACAATTTCCGGGAATTGGTCTTCTTCTGCATTATATACCGTTGTGGCTTCCGATTCATCAATTTTTCGGTCCCAGGGTTGATCAGGTTGTGCTCCCATAATCCGGGCATACAAATAATAGTAAGTGGGAATGAGAAATAAGACCAGACCGGTTGCCAGCATCAAGCCGAAAATCAGACTGGCTGCCATCGGAATTAAAATCTGTGCCTGAAACGATGTCTCTTTTAAGATGGGAGCCAGGCCAACGATCGTCGTCATCGAGGTTAATAAAACAGGACGAAAACGACGACGACCCGCTTCCATTAATGCCGCTTTTAAAGGAAGACCGTCTGCTATACGATGATTAATAAAGTCGATTAATACAATGGAATCGTTCACCACGACGCCGGTTAAAGCAACCAGACCGAATAAAGAAAAGAGTGTCATTTCCATTCCCAGAATCGCGTGACCAAATACGGCACCGATCACTCCAAACGGAATGATTCCAAGCACAATTAATGGTTGAACATAAGAACGAAACTCGATTGTCAATAATGCAAACATTGATGCTAAGGCAATCATCAGCCCAATGATTAAACTATTGACAGATTCATCCGTCTGTTCCTGCTGCCCTTCCCAGCGTACTTGGACATCGGGGTATTTCTCTGTTAACTGATCCATAAAGCCTCCCGGCTTTTTCATTGCCTGCACAATTTCGCGCGCATTCCCTTCTTTCTCATTCAAATCGGAATACACCGTAATGGACCGTTTCTGATCAATACGGTTGATTTCAGAGTAACCTCGTTTTACGGTAACATCAGCTAATTCCGTTAAGGGGCGTTCCGATCCATCTCCAGTGCGAATCCTGATATCATCAAAGCCCATCAGAGAACGCCGCTCTTCTCTCGGATAGCGAACCATCAGCTTGACTTCATGGCGCCCCCGTTGCAGCCGCATCACTTCTTCACCGTAATAAGTGGCACGAACGGTCTCTGCCACATCCGCCAGCGGAACACCCATAGCGCGGGCATTATCTTTGATTTTAATCTGGAATTCCCATTTTCCGGGACTCGAATCGTCATTGATGTCTTTCACACCCGGGTAACTTGCCAGCTCCTGCTTACTGGCTTCAACTGCCGCTTCCAGGTCATTCAGATTTTCAGCGCTTGCCAGCAGTTTGAATTCAATCGGTTTGCCTCCCGGTCCCATTGAGGGAGACTTGATCGTCAGACGATCAACTCCCGGAAGCTCACCAATCTGTTCTCTCCATAAATCAATAATCTCTTCACTACCAAGCGTGCGTTCTTCTGCTTCTACAATCTCGACGCTGACCTTACCGACATGACTGCCTTCGACAGAACCTCCGAGGCCCCCTCCAGATTCATCCCGCGTTCCAAACCCAACATTTCTGCGTACAAGTTTGATCAGTGAGTTACCATGCTGCTCTTCATATTGCTTGTTTAATTCTTCAAACGACTGCTGAATGTGCAGAGTTGCCGCTCCCGTAATAGATTGAGGGGTTCCATCTGGAAATTCAACCGTTGCTTCGATCATCCGAAAATCGGTTTTCGGGAAAATATTAAAAGGCGCAAAACCTCCCATGATCAAACCAGCAGAGACCAGGAGGAGCGCCCCTGCCACCGCCAGGGCTGATGAAGGATAATCTAATGCCGACTTTAAAGCAGGCAGATAACAGCGGTCGATAAACCAGTTCAACTTTCGACCCACAAAGCCAACCTTCTGCTCTGAATCTATTTTCCCATGCGCCAAATGGCAGGGTAGAATAAAGATACTTTCTAAAAGTGAAATCACTAACATTGCAATGACGGCAATAGGCATCACGGCAATAAATTTCCCCATGATCCCCGAAACAAAGAGTAAGGGCATAAACGCAATAACGGTTGTTGTTACAGAAGCACAAACGGAAGGCAACACCTCGGTCGCACCATCAACGGCGGCCTGGAATATGGATTTGCCCATCTGTCGATGTTCATAAATATTTTCCCCGACAACAATCGCGTCATCAACAACAATCCCCAGGGCCATCAGAAATGCAAACATGGAAAGCATATTCAATGTCTGTCCGGTATAGTATAAGACGACACAGGCACCAAACATCGAAATAGGAATGCCCAAAGCGACCCAGAACGCTAACCGAAACTCCAGAAAAATCGCCAGTGTAATAAAAACTAAAATCAGTCCCTGCACACCATTTCGACTTAATAACTGCATTCGATCACGCACATCAACAGATTGATCCCTCCACAGCTTCAATGAATAACCGGGAGGCAGACTCGCTGTTTTTACATAAGCACGAACTTCCTCCACAATCTGCAACAGGTCTTCTTGTGCCGTTCTTTCAACCGAAACCGATAAAGCCGGCTTTCCATTAATTTCACTGATCATCGTAGTATCAGTAAACTCATCCCGAACACGCCCCAGATCAGCGACTGTCAACACGACCCCACCGGGCTCTGTCACCAGAGGGATCTTTTCGATTTCACTTCCAATTAGATGTTTATTCTTTCCTCGCAACAGCAATACATGTGAGTCTGTTACTAATTTCCCTCCCGGCAACTCCAGGTTTTCCCTGCGAACGGTATTGGCAACATCTTGCAATGTCAGACCATACTTCCGAAGGGTGGCTTCTGGGATTTCTATATCAATTTGAAAATCTCGCGCACCCGCGATATTAACCTGCGATACGGACTTTAGCTGAAGCAGTTCATCTCGAATCCGTTCGCTCACGGCGCGCAGTTCCCACTCACTATTCTCATCTGATTCTTCAGGACCAATCACCGCGACATCGATCGCCACCTGTCTGAAAGTAATCTGCTGAATATCAGGGTCTTCAGCCAATTCGGGGAAGCTGGGAATACGGTCGATTTCAGAACGGACTTCGTTTAATATTTTCTGGACATCGGGCACATCGGCCCTCAATTCCAACACCACAGAACCAGAACCTTCATTGGCAATCGAGGTGATTTTCTTAATACCATCGATCGAGCGGACTGCCTCTTCCATTTTTTGGCAGATCCCTTCTTCCACTTCATCAGGACTGGCCCCCGGATAGGGTACTGATACCAGAATGATTTCCAGTTCAAACTCCGGAAAAACTTCTCGACGCATAAAAAGTAATGAAACCAGCCCCACTCCCAGAATGGTGACCATCAAGGTGTTCATCGCAGGCGAGTTATTGATTGCCCATTTAATGAGCGACTTCATTCCGCCTCTCCTTTTTTCCGAACCCGCATTCCCTCTGATGCAACACTCAAAGGAGATGTCACAACCTGATCCCCCGACTTAAGTCCGGAAGCCCCCAGTTCAACCAGCAACTGTTCGCCACTCGTGTCCACAACACGGATCTTTTCGCCATGCAGTTTCCCCTCTCTCACAACCCAAACCAGATTCCCGGGGCGAACCGCCATTTCGGGGATCTCCAGTAATGCGACATTACCTTCGAGCGGAATTTCTATGGAAACATACATGCCTCTCGTTAAAGGAGGCGCTCCAACAAGCTGATCTGTCGGACGGCCATTGACTAAAATTGCGGAAGCTTCAGGATCTGAAACTACAATCCGGCAGGGAACCGTTCTGGTTTTCTCATCCAGACCGATTCCATCATAGCGAGAAAGTTTGCCTTTCCAGATAAACGTTCTTCCCCCTAATTCATAGCGCACATTCACAGGAAGCTGAGGAAGTTGATAGCCCAGATTATGCCGATTGGTTTGAGTTACCCCTGACTCTGATTGACTTTTTCTCGCTGTTAGAGCAGCGTGCTGCCAGAGCTGGTATAATTCTTCCATGCGCAAGTTGGAACGAACCTCAACAGCCGATGTGTCTTCAATCGTAACCAGTGGATCACCAACTTTCACATAACCATCCTTCTCAACCGAATCCTCAACGATAACTCCGTTGATCGGTGAATAGATGCGCGTGCGACTCAAATCCAGCTTGGCTCTTGAAAGTTGCACGCCAACCAAATCGCGAGCATGTTCCATCCGTTTACGTCGTGACTTGAGTAAATCCGATTCGTTGGTTAATTTTTGCAGCGAATTCCGCGCGGCAAGTTCCGTACGCTTGGCTTCTTCATAGTCAGTATCTGAGACAACATTTTTTGCACGTAATTTCTCGACGCGGTTCAAATGTCTTTTCTGTAGCTGAACCTCTTCATGGACTAAGTCAACGACCGCTTTCGAATTATCAATCTCGACTTCCAGTTCATCAATGACATCTTGTGCCTGTGCATGTTCCTGAGTAAGACGTTTTACTTCCAGCTCATAATTTTGAGGATCAATCTTGATTAATAGATTCACAGTACCCGCGACTTCGCGTTCTTGATCAGTTGCTTTACGAACGATATTTCCTACTTTACAACCATCACGGGTATAGAGCACTCTCCCAGAAACCTCTGCCGCAAGTTTGACCTCTCGGGAAGGAACCACTACTCCGTCGACGGTAATGGTAATACCGGATTCGGAAAGACCAATCATTTCAGTCAAAACAAGCGGTGCTGAAGCTTCAAGAAGTTGTTCACTCTTCACCGGTTCTCTTTTCATGGCCTTCAAAACAACTAAACTTCCCCCACCAATCGCGATGATGAAAATCGGCAACAGAATATGTTTGATCTTGTGATAAAAAATTCTTGGTTTTTCTATTTTCAAATCTGACATGACTATTTTCTATAATGAAACGTGTCACAATAATTGTTGACATCACAATTCAATTTGTGAACAAGAGTGGATTCGATTTCTTGGCACTGGATCTCCCCGACGCAAACCTTTTACATTGTCCTGCTAATCTTTCTTGTAAATTGCTATTCAAAATCGTCTGTTTTAATAATGACTTCTATTCTGTCTGAAAACATTCAAATGCGATGAACGGGTGAAGAAGATTCGATTTCGGACTCTCTTAATTCCTGCTTCAGATTCTTAATTGCTGACAATGAAAACTGGAGAATATGTTCGACTAACTGCTCTATGTTATAGTGAGAGTCCTTTTCTGCCTGCCCCAGCATCAAGGTCACCAGACCGTCGGAAACTCGATAGAATTGGCATTGCGCTGCGATACTGAATACACACTGCATTCGTCGAAATTCAGGGACTGATTCTCCCAGAATCTCCTTCAAGATCGAGTCTGCCACATTTACAAAGGGACGAAATAATTCTTGAATCAAATGTTCGCAAGCTTTCGTAGGTCTCAGCACTTCACGCATAATCAAATGATTGCTCCAGGATAGTTCTCCCGTACCTAACATCCGTCTCACTAATGTAGTGACCCAGTCTCGCAATTTTTGTTCGGGTGAAGTTTCAGACGTCCATCCCGGTAGGGGAGCGCGCGAAACTCCTATCTCTTTAGCCAGGCAAATTACTTCCAGATAGAGTTGCTCTTTATCGCCAAAATAATAATTGACGCTGGCCAGATTCACATCTGCCTTCTGACAAATTTCACGAACCGTGGTCTTCTCAAAGCCCTTTTCTGAAAAAACAGGCCCGGCCACCTCCAGTAATCGATCACGAACGTTACAAGACGACATGAGTTCTTCATCCCAAATCTTTATAGCGCGAGAAGGCAAACTTGACGACAAAACTGTCTGGAAAAATGAAAAACAGCGGTTCAATCCCCTGTTTAAAACAATTGTATTAAACACTTGTTTTAAATCAACCGGCATTTTAGAAAAACAGTTGAAAACATCATAAGAGTATATATATCTATGTACCTTATGAGTTATTCATACCGTTGATTTGAAATAAAATGACCGTCTCACCGCGATCGATTATCTGGCAGGTCAGAAGAAAAAAATGACGCTCTGCCGAGAAATCAATCTGTTAACCGGTAAGTCGTTCTGGACCATCCTCACTAAAATCAAAGCGTTGGAACCCGCTCTCATCCAGTCGCTGCCTTAAAAGTTCTTTCCAGAGCGTTTCTGGAAGTCCATTCAGAACACCGTACAAGACCATGCCAATCGTAAGACTGGCAACTTCAACCACACGCATGGGTAAGGAAAATTGCTTCAGGTCTGCGAATATCTCGTCGGCACTGCAATATTCGCCAAATTTGTGATCATGGTACATAAACTCAACCCCCAAGAAATCATGGCTCCATTCATAATCAAATGGTCCATACTCTCTCTTGCGGTGAAGAACCCAGAAACGGGTCCCTTCAAAGCGTATACCGTGTGTACCTCTCAAAATGTTGAATCCTGCGTCTGTTCTGGTCATATTGAGTGCCATTGATGAATGAACCCATTTGAGCCAGGAGAAAAACCATATCGAACGATCCATTCTACGCCATTACTCACTCTTTGCGAAGTCCGTTTTCTGAACCTTCTGCCTCTTTTCTCTGTCCTGAAGAACCCACCTTCGAGACGAAATTGAATGAGGAACTCCACATTATCGTCCAAAAATTAACGAACATAAGTCGATAACTGACCAGAACTTGCTATGATTACAAGTCGACAGCAATCAGATCTCATTTTTTTACAGACACCCCAACACTCATGAAGCACACAGAAGCATATCACACCGCGGTCAAAGTGGTCCAAAAACTACGTGACGCCGGATTCCAGGCTCTCTGGGCGGGTGGTTGTGTACGTGATCTGTTACTGAAAAAAGAGCCTCAGGACTACGATATCGCAACCAATGCGCTACCGGATCAAGTCCGCGACCTGTTTGGAAAACGACAGACTTTAGCAGTGGGAGCCAGCTTTGGCGTCATCATTGTACGAGGCACACAGCCGGACTTTGATGTCGAAGTCGCCACATTTCGCAGTGAAGGCCCTTATCTCGATGGACGTCGTCCCGAAAATGTGACGTTCACGACAGCAGAAGAAGACGCTCACCGTAGAGACTTTACCATCAATGGCATGTTTTATGATCCAGTAACAGAATCGATCCATGATTTTGTGAATGGACAATCCGATCTGAGACAACAAATCATTCGAGCCATTGGCAACCCCCTGGAACGTATGCAGGAAGACAAACTTCGGCTCCTACGTGCCATACGCTTTGCCTCCACACTCCGATTTCGACTGGATGAAGTCACATTTGAAGCCATTCAAACGATGGCAAGTGAAATCTGTGTAGTAAGTCCTGAACGAATCGCCGTCGAATTACGAAAAATGCTGATACATCCAAACCGCAGCCATGCCATTGAGCTGGTTCAGAGTTCTGGTTTATTAAATTCAATCATCCCTGAATTGGCTTTTTTATGGGAAGAGCAGGAACAAAAGTCGCTCTGGGAACTCACACTACTTCGCCTGGAAAAACTGAGTTCAAACAACTTTGAGACCGCATTTGCTACACTATTACTTGACTTGCCAGCAAAAAAACCAGCCGATCAGCTCGACAAGATTCATCAAATTTGTAAACGACTTCGCTTTTCGAACCATGATCTGGACTTGATTTATTGGTTGGTTCAGCACAGAGAGAGTCTCACAACTGCCTCAACATTAAAACTTTCTCAACTCAAACGACTGCTTTCACACAAAAACTGCCCTTTTTTGTTTGAGTTGATTCAAGCGGATCTGATTTCTCAACAACGAACTTTGGACGAGCTTGAATTTTCTCGCCAGTATCGAGATCATACTCCCACAGAGATTTTGAACCCTCCTCCGCTCATCACGGGAAATGACCTGATCGCTTTTGGCATTAAATCGGGCCCGGAATTCAAAGAACTGCTCACACAGATTCGGGATGCGCAATTGGAGGGATTGATCAATACCCGGGAAGAAGCGCTCACACTTCTCGCCAGCTTGCATCAAAAATAACTTATCAATCCAACAATATTCAGTAGTCACGCACGAAGGATCATACATGACAGGTTCAGTTCGTATTGGAATCATCGGTGCCGGTGCCGTTTCCGATTATCATCATGTCCCAGGCATTAACATCGATCCGCGCGCGGAACTGGTCTCCATCTGCGACCCCAATTCAGAATTACTGGCACAACGTCAGGCCGATTGGGGAAAAACCAAAGTCACCACCAGATATGAAGAAATTGCCAGTGACCCAGAGATCGATGCTGTCATAATCGCCACTCCCAACTTTACGCATCATGAAATCGCGCTGGCCTGCATTCGTGGCGGAAAACATGTCATGTGCGAAAAGCCGTTGGGGTTGAACTATACTGAATCTGCGGAAATGTATCGCGCAGCCCGCGATGCCAACTTGCGGCATATGACAGCCTTCACTTATCGTTTCGCTCCTTCCATGCGGTATGTAAAACACCTTGTGGAGTCAGGCGCGCTGGGAGCACCTCGCCACTTCCGCAGTCAACGGTTTCTCGACTGGCCTGAATCCAGCTGGGGCTGGCGACAAAGCAAAAAACTGGCGGGTGCCGGCGACCTGTTTGATATGACGATTCATCGCATCGACTTCGCCCAGGACTTACTCGGCCCCATCAAAAGCATCTGCGGCGCCGTGGCCCAGTTCGTTCCCCGGGATCAAACTGCCGACGGTTTGCCCTGTGAACCATCGGAAGTGGATGACTGGTCTTCACTCATCGGACAATTTGAAAATGGTGCCGTCGGTGTCTGGGAAGGTTCTACATTGATGAAAGGTTATCACAATGATGGGTTTGGCTATGAATGGGCGGAAGTCAATGGCTCCGAAGGTTCCGCCGCTTACCAACTGACTGATCCCAATCATATCCTGATCGGAAAACCAGGACAGACAATGGAAAAACTTCCAGTTCCGGAAGAATATCTGGTCATCGAGGGCAGTCCGCGACAGCCTCACGAAGGTGTTCCGAGTACTGTCTTTCGTTATGATCTTGTCTACGAATTTGTTTCAGCGATCGTAGAGGAACGGGATGCCATTCCAGGCTTCGATCATGGTGCTTTAGCCCAACTCGTTGCCGACTCGGTTCTCGAATCGTTTGAGAAACGGACCTGGATCGATATCCAATCTGACCTGTAATCCTCAGAATGTCAGTTGATAACGAACCATACCGGTGGGAGAAATATCGTAATCGCCAACTTGTGATTTGTATTCCAGCTTGCGATTGAATACATAGCCAATTTCAAACTGGCTGATCATGCCATTGGTATGCTTGGTTTCTAAACCACCAATCAATCGCAGATCACTGTAAGTGGCAACATCGTCAACCCCCGCTGCACCGCGCCGAATTCCCCAGGAACCTCCACCAAATTCGCCAGCGGCATACAGCCAGCGTTCTTTTGATTCATCTTTTTCAATGCGATAAGTAAACTTGGGTTTCGGAAAAATCAGTTCCAGACGAGATCCCTCACTAAACCACATAATCATACCCGCAGCGGGAAGCAAACTTAGATCTTCACGATCCAGATAAACGACTCCCACTACAAATTGCTTGGATTGCGAATGCATATAGTAAGCGAGCCCTCGTCCCGTAATGCGCAAAGAGTCAGAGGTCACATTTTTAAAATCGCTGTAAACTCCCGGTGCGACTTCCAGTTCATATGACCATTTCTCATTGAATTTTTTAAACCAGCGAAAAGCAACTGAAGTATCATAAACACGCGCCGGCAAGTCAGTACGTACGGGACCATCCAGATAATGTACACCGAACCGGGGAGTGACCGTAAAGCCCTCGGAACGGGGAAAATCCAAAGTTTCCGATAAATTCAAACTGAATATCCCTAATTCATCACCATTACCAGGCAACCATGTAGTACCTGCCGTCGCACGTTTATGCGCAATCAATGGTACAAACGTTTCAACTTCTTCACCATCTTCGGGTAACTCACTCCAGGACTGATCTTCCTCCAGCAATTGAGGAGGAATCCCCAGAGCATCCCGGGCCTCAGCGTCTAAAACATCGGGAACTTGCGGCGATTGACCCACTAGTTCGATCTCTTGATCGCGAGGCATAAAAATTGTGCGATGACGTACTGCCGGAGAATTAGATAACGCTTCGGTATTATGCAATGCAGGCAGACCCTGAGCAAAAGCCATTTTTCCCACGACATCTCCCAGGAGAAAACCCAGCGCAATCATCAGAAAAACAGCCAGGCGAGACTGAAATAACATAACAGATTTTTTCCAAATCGATGTGGAGTGACTGCAAAACACTATGTAAATCTCCCCATTCCGGGCAAGATTTCTGAAAAGTGAGAGTGAGGATCAACAAAAAAAGAGATGAAAGAGAGGGGAATTGAGTGAAATACCAAGGAATCAAGATGGGGTCAACCCGAATTCAAAAATGGATCTTCTCTCGAAATCTCTGTCAAAATGCCTTGCTTTGATCGTTGCCCCTTACCACAAGAGATGTTAGAATCGGTTACTTGAATCGAAATATATACATTCGAACACAATGTTTTCACCTAATCAGGAATATTTGAGAAATGGGACGTGTTGAAAAAGGACGTGAGCTCGCTTCACGTCGAATCCGGAAACACAAACTGAAACAACTCCGCGCGAAATTTGCAAAAGCAAAAGACGAGTCTGAGAAAGAAGCGATCAAAGAAAAAGTTCGCAAAATCAGCCCTTTTGTTGTTTTGGAAGAATCCGCCTGAAAAAGTTTCTCGCAGAAGTTATAAAAAAATGACGCTCACTTTTTAAAAGTCAGCGTCGTTTTTTCATGCGCAAAAGTAATAGACCAAAATATGGCAGTCAGTCAATCGGCTGTCATATCGCACAATCCAGAATGAATTGATTGGACCAGCACCGCTTCTGACAGGCACGTCCAAAGCAGTGTGCCTTTAAAATACACAAACATCTATTTACTGTTACTTTTCTGAAAACAGAAACAATCCTTCGTGAGCGTCCACAATAATTGTAGCCCCTTCCGAAAAGTCTCCTGAAAGTAACTTGTTCGCCAATTGATTCTGAAGATTCTGCTGAATCGCTCGCTTTAATGGACGCGCTCCATAGGAAGGATCATAGCCTTCTTCAGCTAACTGATCCTTGGCAGCATTTGAGACGTCCAATGTAAACCCATTGTCTTCCAGCAATGCAGACAGATTCTTCAACTGCAAATCGACAATCTGGCGTATTTCATCCCGTCCCAGCGGATGGAAAACGATGACTTCATCTATCCGGTTTAGAAACTCGGGCAAAAATTCATGCTGAAGTGCATCCATCACACGATTTTGAATGAGCTGCTCATCTTCCTTACCAGACAAATCCATAATGGTCTGACTCCCGATATTGGAAGTCATCACAATAATGGTATTTGAAAAATCTACCGTTCGACCATGACTGTCAGTCAGACGCCCATCATCAAGCAGTTGCAATAAAATATTGAACACATCACGGTGTGCTTTCTCTACTTCGTCCAATAGAACAACCGAGTATGGCTGACGCCGCACTGCTTCCGTCAATCGCCCCCCCTCTTCATAACCGATGTATCCCGGGGGCGCACCAATCAATCGTGATACAGAATGCTTCTCCATGAATTCACTCATATCAATGCGAATCATATTACGTTCGTCATCAAACAGAAAACCTGCAAGTGCCTTACATAACTCCGTTTTCCCGACACCCGTAGGTCCCAGAAACATAAATGAACCAATCGGGCGACTTTGGTCTTGTAAACCAGAGCGAGAACGGCGAACGGCATTCGATACCGCTTCGACTGCTTCATTTTGATTGATCATCCGTTGATGAATCTCATCCTCCATCCGCAACAGTTTTTCTCGTTCACCTTGCAACATTTTCGAAATGGGAATCCCGGTCCACATGCTGATCACCTTCGCGATATCTTCCGGCGTCACTTCTTCGCGTAATAAACGCTCACCCGTGTCATCACCCAATTCTGTCACTCGTTGTTCCATTTCGGACAGACGCTGACGAGCAGCATTCAATTCCTGCTCTGAATTATAAGCTGTGGAATAATCTTCGTTCGCATTCGTTTGCTGAGCCCGGTGAAAGGCCTGCTCATATGCAGTATTCAACCGGTCGATCTCTTCCTTCAAAGGTTGCAGACCTGCCAGCGCCTCCTTTTCCGTTTCCCAACGAGTTTTTAAAGCATTGACGCTCTCTTCTCGGTCAGCGATCTGTTTTCGTAACTCTTCCAGCCGCTCCTGACTCTCTGCCGTTGTTTCGGTTGCCAGCGCAGCCGCTTCGATCTGCATTCGCGTTAACTGACGCGTTGCCTCATCGATTTCCGAAGGCATCGAATCCATTTCCATCCGCAAATGACTGGCTGCTTCATCGACCAAATCAATGGCTTTATCGGGAAGAAAACGATCATTGATATAACGATCAGATAATGTCGCTGCATTAATAAGCGCATCATCCATGATTCGGACACCATGATGTGTTTCATAGCGTTCCTTTAAACCACGTAGAATGGAAATCGTATCCTCTACAGTAGGCTCCTGCACGACCACTGGTTGAAAACGCCTCTCCAACGCAGGGTCCTTCTCGATATATTTGCGATATTCATCGAGTGTCGTCGCTCCCACACAATGCAGCTCACCCCGAGCCAGAGCTGGCTTTAACAGGTTCGAAGCATCTGCTCCCCCTTCCGCAGCTCCTGCCCCGACAACCGTGTGTAATTCATCGATAAACAGTATAATCTGACCTTTGGCCTGCTCGATTTCTTTCAGAACCGCTTTCAGTCGATCTTCGAATTCACCACGATATTTGGTCCCAGCGATCAATGCCCCCAAATCTAATGCAATGACTCGTTTATTTTTCAGATTTTGTGGTACATCGCCCATCACAATTCGATGCGCAAGACCTTCCACTATCGCCGTCTTTCCGACTCCTGCTTCTCCGATTAACACCGGATTATTTTTTCGACGGCGGGAGAGAATTTGAATAACGCGACGGATTTCCTGGTCTCGACCAATAACCGGATCGATCTTGCCCTGACGCGCCAATTCCACCAGATCATTTCCGTACTGTTCCAGCGACTGATATTTCTCTTCCGGGTTTTGGTCAGTAACCTGTTGACCACCCCGCACTGCCTGCAATGCAGACAAGACATCATCCTCTTCAATGCCATTCAACTCCAGAAGTCGCTTTGACGGATCGTCCACTGTCGTAAAGGCTAACAACAGGTGTTCTGTTGAGACAAAACTATCCTGCATCTGGTCGGCACGATCCTGCGCAGCCTGCAGTACCTGAAGCATCGCCTGACCTATGCCGACCTGCATCGCTGCACCAGTAACTTTGGGCAAACGATTGATTTCGTCATCTACCATTTTCTGAATTTGTGGAAGATTGCAACCGATTTTTTGAATCAGTGGCTTCACCACCCCCTGCTCTTCATCTAACAGAGCCTTCAACAAATGCAGTGGTTTTATTTCCTGCTGGCCAAAATCCTCAGCCGTCTGCTGAGCACGCTGTACCGCTTCCTGTGCTTTGACTGTTAGTTTTTCAAATCGAAACGCCATCATACTCCTCCCATTCTATCTGTACGCTGCGCAGCAATTTAACAGCTCGGATGATCTTAAGAAATAACCAGCCAACGATCAAAAATAGTTACGCATCTATACTTGGTTATGTCACAGGCTCGGTGAGGTGGGTCGAAATGGTGCCTGCGAATTACGATGTGTGTTTAAAAAATTACCATCAAACTCGAAAAGTTTTCTGAACGCGGGTACCAGGGACTCAAGACAATTCTTGAGTCCCTCTTCCCTCAATCAGAATATGATTCATATCAGTCTTTTTTCTCAAATTCTGCATCAATGACATCTTCTTCTTCAGCTGCCGCAGCTCCGGCTCCACTCTCCGAAGCCGATTCCTCGCCACCTCCTGCAGCCTGAGCCTCTTTATACATCTGCTCGGTAAATGCATGAGTCGCCTGCTGCAGTTCTTCACAAGCAGTATTGATTGCAGCGACATCATCGGTTTCGATCGCATCACTTACTTTTTTCACTGATGCTTCTATTGCTGACTTGGAAGAGTCATCTATTTTCTCAGCATGCTCTTTCAACAGCTTTTCGACATCGTAAACAATGCGGGAACCATTATTCTTCGCTTCAGCCAGTTCCTTTTTCAGCTTGTCTTCATCTGCATGTGCTTCTGCCTGACGCTGCATGTCTTCAATCTCAGATTCAGATAAACCACTGGACTGTTCAATCTTGACCGATGTTTCCTTTCCGGTAGCAACATCCTTTGCCGAAACATTCAAAATCCCATTCACGTCGATATCAAATACCACTTTAATTTGCGGCGCTCCACGTGGTGCAGGTGGAATATCTTCCAGATTGAACTGACCTAACAAACGATTGTCAGTAGCCATCTGCCGCTCACCTTGGAACACTCGCACGGTCACTGCAGTTTGATTATCCGCCGCGGTTGAAAACACCTGATCCTTGGTAACGGGAATGGTTGTGTTGCGCTCAACCAGTTTGGTCATCACTCCCCCTTCGGTTTCAATGCCCAACGATAGCGGAGTGACGTCGAGCAACACAATATCTTGAACATCACCAGAGATAATTCCACCCTGAATCGCAGCACCTATGGAAACGACTTCATCAGGATTGACCCCTTTATGAGGCTCTTTATCGAAGATTTTCTTCACAAAATCGTGAACGAGGGGCACACGAGTCGATCCACCGACAAGCACGACCTCATCAATCTGGCTGGCATCAAGTCCGGCATCTTTCATTGCCTGCTCAACTGGCTTTCGACAACGTTCCACCAGCGGGTCAATCAATTTCTCGAATTCTGCGCGAGTAATTGGCATCTGCAAGTGTTTTGCACCCGTACTGTCTGCAGTGATGAACGGTAAATTGATATCGGTTGCTTGAGAAGAAGACAATTCTTTCTTGGCTTTTTCTGCGGCTTCACGCAATCGCTGTAATGCCATTGCATCATCCCGCAGATCAATCCCCTGCTCTTTCTTAAAAGAGTCAGCAATGTGATTGATCAGTTCTTCATCGAAATCATCACCACCCAGGTGACCATCACCATTCGTGCTCAACGTTTCAATAATTTCGTCTCCCACTTCCAGAACGGATACATCAAATGTACCGCCCCCGAAGTCAAAGACCACAATCTTTTCGTCGTTCTTTTTCTCTAAACCGTATGACAACGCAGCAGCCGTCGGCTCATTGATGATACGCGATACTTCCAGACCCGCAATCTGTCCGGCATCTTTAGTCGCCTGTCTCTGAGCATCATTGAAGTAAGCGGGAACTGTCACCACTGCTTTATTGACTTTGTGCCCCAGATAACTTTCGGCGGCTTCTTTCAGCTTTCGTAAGATCGAAGCAGAAATTTCTGGTGGAGTATAGGTTTTGGAACCTGCTTCAATTTTGACATAATCTTCCGGACCACCGATAATTTTATAAGGTACAATTTTTTCTTCGCTCTGCACCTCATTATGTCGACGTCCCATAAATCGCTTTACTGAATAAACCGTATTCTTGGGATTCGTCACAGCCTGACGCTTTGCCGGCTCTCCTACCAGCGTCTCGCCTTTATCTGTGAAAGCGACCACACTCGGGGTAATCCGGTTTCCCTCCAGGTTGGGAATCACTTTGGCCTCCCCACCTTCCATTATGGAAACCACTGAGTTTGTGGTTCCTAAATCAATTCCAATGATCTTTTCACCTTGAGATGACATTCCTGTTTCTCCTCTTTTTTATTCTTGATTCAGATGTGTACAAAAGACGGATTCAAGACGAATCTCACAGCCTGGTACACCACTCATGTTCTATGTTTCAGATCTAATGAAGCCAGTTCATTTTTCAAAACCGGATTGCCGTATCTCAATTTAGCAATGAGTGTGCCAAGCAGCAGCCTGAAGCCAATATTGACCCATAAATTATTTATATACAATGACTTATAATTTAGAAGACTTTATGCCTTCGAAATAGCTAACCATAAAAACTGCCATATTGGCATCAACCTTAATCAGGACTGTCTGTACAACAAAATGACATATTGGCAGTTTGCAACGTGCTTCTATCAGAATAAAGTCTAAACGATTCACAGCAAAGGCTCAACCGCTTGACAGTCCCTAAATCCGGCGGTACAAACTAGAACAATTGAAGACGGAGCTGTTATTTTAAAAGTCTTTGGAAGCATCCTCAGACTTTTACCACGCAAGACAACTATAACTCATTACCCTGTAATGTTTTATGAAATATATCAGTAGTAAAAATCGGGAGAAATCCCCAACTGATTATGCTTAAGGGATTGTAATCCAATTGTGAAACTGGCAGTAATCAATGCAGCACAACCAGGGAGGGTGTGTAATCTGTCTACCGTTCATTTTCTGAGAGACAGAAACGAGACTCGCATCCTGAAAGATTCCGATGGCCAAGAAAAAAGCGGTTAATAAACGCACTTCAGCAAGCACCTCGAAGTCGCCAGCCAAAAAAACAGTCGCAGACAAGAAACCAGTCGTCCGAAAAAGCAGCAAAAGCAACCCTGCCTCGCTTCAGTCTGAACTAAAGAAACTTGACCGCGAAATTGTAAAAATGGTCAATAAACGCTGTGCAATGACCGTCAAGCAGATTAAATCGGATCCCGAACCGCGCAAAGCAATGTTCGACCCGAAATCAGACGAAGAACTAAGAGAAAACATAGAAAAAATCAACGCATCTGGCACCATGACCAACAATGCGATTCGAGGGGTATTCAGACAGATTCTGAGTTCTGCCCGTCGACAGATTCACCCCCAACGTGTTGCCTATCTCGGACCAGCATATAGTTACACACATCTGGCTGCCCTCGAACGATTTGGGGATCAGGCAGATATGGTCCCTGTTAACACCATTGGATCCGTCTTCGAAGAAGTGAATCGAGGTAATACGGAATTTGGTGTCGTCCCGATCGAAAACAGTACCGATGGACGCGTCGTAGATACACTCGATATGTTTACCAGACTTCCACTCCGAATTTGTGGTGAAGTCCTTATCGCCGTCCATCATAATCTGCTCGCACGCTGTGAACGGAGTGAAATCACTGAAATCTACAGTAAACCGCAGGCGCTCTCCCAGTGTCGTGAATGGCTCTCACGAAATATGCCACAGGCACACTTACATGAAGTCACCAGTACTTCAACGGCAGCGCAATTAGCGGCGACAAAACCAGGCGCAGCAGCGGTCGCCAGCCATCAGGCTTCGGTTGAATATGATTTGCAAATTATTGTGGAAGGCATTGAAGATAACGTCAATAACGTGACTCGCTTTGCCGTTATTGGAGAAGAAGTCTGTGATCCAACGGGCTCAGATCGTACTGCCATTTTAGTACAAATTAAACATTCCGCTGGATCACTGGCAGATACACTGCAAATCTTCAAGAAAAACAAAGTGAATCTGACCTGGATTGAATCGTTCCCCTTAAGAGGCGACGAACCAGGTTACCTCTTTTTTATTGACTTCGAGGGACATATTCAGGAACCCCAAATCAAACGCACCATCAGCGAACTGGAAAAACGAGTCGTTCGACTGGAGGCAATGGGCTCCTATCCTCGTAGTGGTATCATGGAATAATCGCTCAAGAGAAATTCGAGTAACCCCTTGCTGTTCACCACATCTGCTTCAGAATCAAGTGAAAAAGGGCTGGATCTCAGGTTTTTCAAGTGGAATCCTTGAATCATAGGCTCCGACTCAATAACTTACCTGTCACGCAATGGCTTCTCTGAGTCAACTCCGATCCATAATTCCAGGCCCTGACAACACGGATCGTTTTTTGCTCACTTTTCTCACCGGAAGCGAAAGCGATGTCGAAACACTTTCAATATTTCACACTCATTAATCACAGGATGAATTATGCGTCGCTTTCTTGTAGCTGGTAACTGGAAAATGAACACGACCAGAGAGTCTGGTTCGCAATTGACTCAGGCGTTAGTAAAAGAAGTTCCCACTGAGAATCAGGCGGTCGAAATTCTGGTTTGTCCTCCTTTTCCTTACCTGACCACGATTGGCGAAATTGTCAACGCATCAGGAATCGGTGTCGGAGCCCAAAACTGCTATCACGAAAAACCAGGGGCCTTTACAGGCGAAACCGCGACAGAAATGTTATCCGACATCGGTTGTCGTTCCGTTCTCTTAGGCCACAGCGAACGCCGACATATTCTTAAGGAAACCGATTCCGACATCAATCTCAAAGTCAAAAAGGCGCTTGCTTCCGGACTGCAGGTCGTTCTATGTGTAGGAGAACTTCAGAGCGAACGCGAATCCGAACAGACTGAAACGGTCCTCAATACGCAAATGACAGGCGGTCTGGATGGAATTGATGCCTCAGCCTTTGATCAGATTGTGATTGCCTACGAACCAGTCTGGGCAATTGGAACAGGCTTGACTGCCAGCCCCGATCAGGCCGAATCAGCACACCAATACCTGCGAAACTGGCTGAAAGAGCACTATTCATCAGAGATCGCTGATGCGACCCGGATTCTCTATGGAGGTAGCGTGAAACCAGATAATGCCAGAGAGCTGCTCTCTCAGGAAAATGTGGATGGTGCACTAGTCGGAGGAGCCAGCCTCAAGCCTGAACAATTTATCCCCATTATTCAGGCCGCCATTGAATTATCGGCCAGTTAATGGAAAGCCGCTATTTTATCTCGATTCGTCTACACTCGGATACCAGAATCGATTTACAGATCGTATCTGACTACGATATGATGCAGCGGTTCAAATTCCAAAGGTGCGTTTTTTCTCCGCGTGGAATCTCGTTCACTAACTTTTTTCAATTAATAGCAACGGCTCATCACAGCTAACCAGGATAACATAATGATTCTTGCAAATTTTGTGGATACCATCACGGATCCTGCCACCTTATTAATGACCCTGTTGATGTTCTTTGGAGTTCTACTGATCATCATCATCCTCCTGCAAAAAGGTCGTGGTGGTGGATTGGCAGGTGCCTTCGGCGGCTCTGGCGGGCAAAGTGCTCTCGGAACAAAAGCCGGTGACGTCTTTACCAAGATCACAATTGTCATGGCGGTCATCTGGGTAATCCTGGCCGGGATTTCGGGAATCACAACCAGAGCCAGTTCAGGCAAATACGGGGGCGGCTCTGAAGCAGTCTCAAAAGAACCTACTGTCACAAATCCAGAGGAAAAACCAGACACGGATCCACCCGTTAAAGAAGACAGCACGCCGTTTAAAAATATCGAAGAGAAAAAAGAGGCACCAGTAGCACCAGCGAAAAAAGCTGACGAAAAACCAGAGGCAGCCAATAAGAAAACAGAACCTGCCAAACCAGACGATGCTGACAAGCCTGCAGAGAAAAAACCGGAAGCTCCTCCTGCAAAATCGGATACAACTAAGCCTGACACAACCAAGTCAGAATCAAAACCGAAATAGTCGGCATGCTTTGACATAAATGAAACCAAGAGACTGTTCTCTTAACATCCATCGATTCCTGTAATTCAGAAAAGAGTGTGTTGTGCTTCTAGGCATGACTGGTTTTGGAAGTTCGACTGCAGAAGATGACCGCTTATCCGTTCACGCTGAAATTCGAACCGTCAATAACCGTTATTTAAAAATATCGTCCCGTTATCCGGAACTCTACGCAAAACTTGGCAGCCAGATTGATAAGTTATTGCGGAGTTCGATTACGCGCGGAACCGTCAATCTTACTCTCAGAATTGACAATCTCGACCGCACGAGCGACTACCTGCTGGATGAAGAAGTGGCACAACAGTATTGGTCTCAGTTAAAACACCTGACGGAAGTCTGCCACCTCCCACTGCCCGATAACCTGAACAGCCTGCTGGCACTGCCTGGAATTGTGATTGACAACTACTCCCGATCGCATACTCCGGAAGCCGACTGGCCACTGATCGAACAGGCCATTCAAGGAGCACTCACGGAGTTAACCGAATTTCGAATCAAAGAAGGCGAATCTGCGCAAGCCGATCTTATTGCCAGTAATCAGAAAATATGCGATCAACTGGAAGTGGTGAAAGAGAAAGCTCCACGGGTCGTCACCAGCTATCGTGATCGTCTGCACCAGAGGCTCACTGATCTTTTAAAGGACCAGGAAGTTGACTTTGATTCAGAAAGCCTGATACGTGAAGTCAGTCTGTTTGCGGATCGTTGTGATATCAATGAAGAAATCAGTCGACTGCAATGCCATCTGGAACAATTCGATACCATCATTAAAGGCGATACCTCCCAGGGTAAAAAACTGGAGTTTCTGGTTCAGGAAATGTTTCGGGAAATCAATACCATTGGCTCCAAAGCCAACGATGTTGAGATATCACACGCAGTCATCGAAATGAAACTGGCTGTCGAAAAAATCAGAGAAAACGTTCAGAACGTTGAATAATATAAATCATTGTCCACAAACAGTTAAATACCAGGACGACACTGCGATCCCTCTGGAATTTTGTAACGTGCCAAATCCCCATCAAAACACACAACTGGAAACACCCATCATTGTTCTCTCGGGACCAACTGCCAGTGGTAAAACAACAATTGTGAAACGTCTACTGGAGGATTCGCCGGTTAAACTGATTAAAGCAATCTCAGCCACAACCCGCCCCAGGCGGAAAGGCGAGGTGGATGGCCAGGATTACTATTTCCTGACAGATACAGAATTTGAAGAACGGCAAAAAAATAACGAATTACTAGAGTGCGAACAGGTCCACGGTTTAGGATACTGGTATGGAACGTTAAAATCCGAGGTAGATCGGGCTGCCCGGGAAGGTGGCTGGCCTTTTCTGGAAATTGACGTTCAGGGTACGTTAAAACTGAAAGAACAATTCCCACAGGCCATCACGCTGTTTGTAAGAACATCCTCCGATGAAGAATATGAAAAACGAATTCGGAGCCGCGGAACAGAATCGGAAGAAATTATCGAAAAACGGTTAGCCACAATTCGCAAAGAATTGGAGCAAGCCAAACATTATAGCCATGTCATTATTAATGATGAATTGGATCGGGCTGTTTCTGAAATTGGCACCATCCTGAAACAACGGGAGCAAGAAATCAATGCTGGAAGAATTTAAAGAAGAAGAGATCGTTAACAAAGTTGGCGGTCGTTTCAAATTGTCTTCACTCATCCAAAAGCGCATCGTCGCTCTGAATCGGGGGGCCAGACCGCTGGTTGAATTGCAAACCAAAAACCATCTCGAGATTGTGGTCAAAGAAATCATGGAAGACAAAATCTATCTGGACCAGTCGGGCGAAGTGGCAATTATCGAAGAAGCCAAACCGCTGGATGGGATAGAGTACGATGACAAAGGTCCCTCATTAGAAGATATGATTTAACTCATACACCAAATCCATTTGCACCGGAAATCAACTCATGCAAGGGCGTGAAATCCTATTAGGTGTCTCTGGAGGGATCGCTGCATACAAAACGGCTGACCTCACCAGTAAACTGGTCCAGCAAGGGGCAGCCGTCAGCGTCGTCATGACTCAGGCGGCTCAGAAATTTATAGGTGCAACCACTTTTGAAGCACTCACAGGCCGACCTGTCTATCAAGGCGTTTTTTCGCCTCAGGAACATTTCCAGGGAGAACACATCGGCCTGGCCCGGAGGGCTGAACTTTTTGTAATCGCACCGGCAACAGCAAATGTCATCGCACAAATGGCGCATGGCTTCGCACAGGACCTGCTCTCCACACTCACATTGACCTGCACCGCTCCGATTCTCATAGCCCCTGCAATGAACGCAGACATGTGGGCTAAACCCGCAGTACAACGAAATCTGGCGCAACTGAAAGAAGATGGCATTCAGATTGTAGAACCAGGAGAAGGCTGGTTAAGTTGTGGCATCACGGGCAAAGGCCGCATGGCAGAACCTGCGGAGATATTATCTCGAATGAAAGAAATACTGAGCTGATCAGAATTAGCTCGTCGCCACTCCCTTGACGTGAATAAAACGCATGCGAATTCTCATCACTGCCGGACCAACACGTGAATACCTGGATGATGTCCGCTACCTTTCCAACGCCAGCAGTGGTCAAATGGGATACGCCCTGGCACGCTCAGCAATTCAAGCAGGCCATGAAGTTGCTCTCGTTTCCGGACCAGTCACACTTCCTCCGCCTGAAGGATGTGAAGTGTTTCAGGTCGAAACAACCGATGAGATGTTCGCGCAAGCCGAGAAACTGTTCGCGGAATGTGATGGCGTTATCGGAACAGCAGCCGTCTGCGATTATCGCATCAAAACCCGCAAAGCAGGCAAAATCGCTAAAACCGGTGAAGCGATCACTTTGGAACTGGTTGAAACGATTGATGTTCTAGCCGAACTGGGAACACAAAAAGGAAACCGCTGGGTGATGGGTTTCGCACTCGAGTCGCAAGATGCCCGGTTTAATGCGGTTCGCAAACTATACAGTAAAAAATGCGACGCCATTGTCCTTAACGGTGTAAACGCCATCGGTTCCACAGAGAATTATGTCGAAGTCATCGACCAGACTCAGAAAACCGTCGCGACCTACTCTGGCGAAAAAACCCAGGTAGCAGATTCACTGATCGACTGGATTCAGGAGCATATCGCAGCAAAATAAAGCCAGCTCGAGTGAGACATCGATAACTCTCATCAGCGTCAGCTTGCGATAATGTCAACAAAGGTCACTTCCGGGATACCGGCTCAATTCATACTGTCAGCATAATCGGCCCTTAAAGCTTCTACTGATTTCACTAACCGGTCCAGCCTCCACCTCTGGTGCGGAAACACAACGCACTTTGTTGATTTTTTCCGACAGCCCTCAATTCATGTGCTAAGTTTGAATAGTTAAGGAAATCAATATCTAACTGAATCCATACTTTTGTTTGGTTCGCCTCAATACTCCCCCATTGAGGCAATAGTCGTGAAAATATTCCCGTCTGTTGATGTTCTTGGGTTTCATCTCAGACGGGAATAATTTTACTCCAACATAAGATCTGGATCACTCCAAAAAAAAGTGACCACTTTTTTGCGATCGTTTTGCGCGCAGATGATTCCCTTTTAAAATATAAATACGAACGACTCACAATTCACTATTACAGGTTGGCCCTGATGATAGACATTCAACGGTTCAAAACAGATATCATTGCGTTAGGATTGCTGGCAGTCACAGTCTTTCTTGGACTGAGCCTGTTTAGCTATGATCCCGCCGATCCTCCTGCGCAATTAGTGTATCCTGTCCGTGATGTCGCTCAAAACCTCTGTGGAACTTCGGGAGCCCACACCGCTCATCTCTTACGATCCGGATTTGGAGTTGGTGCCTGGGGCATCTTTCTAGCGTTGATCGTGATCGATATGCGTATGTTCTCACGCCAGCAAGCAGTCGGCGTCATCGTTGAACTCTTTGGATTGACCCTGATTCTGACCTCAATTTGCATTGCCACTCAAATGATGCTGGGAGCCAATGGTACCACTCCGTTAATCGGTAGTGGTGGCTATATTGGTGCGCTCGGCTTCTCTTTGCTGGAATCCAAATTTTCCGTTGCAGGTTCCATCATTCTACTGGTATCCATGTTCTTTGCAGGACTGTTACTAACAGCTGATACGCTTCCCGTTCGAATCTTTTTTTCCTGCCTCACATTTCCCTTCAGAGCCTTAGGCCGCGATTCTTCAGATGTTGAAGAAGAGGAAGAAGAATACGAAGAGGAAGAACAAGATCTAGTAGCAGAAGACGAAGAAAAGTTCGAAGAGGAAGAAGTCTCAGTACCAAAAGTTAAAAAAATCAAAAAACGCAAGCCCATTAAAGTCAATCCGCCTGCCGGCCTTCGTCTGGTACGACAATCAAAACCAATCGATCAAAAAAAAAACAGCTCCTATAAGCTGCCCGGCTTAGATCTTCTGGAAGAGGCCGAAGATTTTCCCTTTGAGCTTTTGGCAAAAAAAGCGGAAGAAGCAGCCGAGATTCTAGAAAGCACATTTGCTGACTTTGGTCTGGATATTCAAGTCTCCGAAATTGACACAGGGCCCGTGTTAACACTTTTCGAACTCAACTTGAAACCAGGTCTGCGTGTTGCCAAAGTCACAGCACTTGCCCACGATCTGGCTGTCGCATTACGCGTACCTTCCGTTCGAGTCGTGCCTTCGATTCCAGGAAAAAACACCGTCGGTGTCGAAGTTCCCAACGAGAAACAAGTCATGGTACGGTTGAAAGAACTAATTGAAGCCTGTTCTGATGAAGCAGAAAAATGTCGTATTCCGCTTTTCATGGGCAAAGATGTCAGCGGCCACCCTTTGACTGCCGACTTGTCCAAACTACCTCACTTATTAATTGCCGGTCGTACGGGAACAGGTAAAAGTGTCTGTCTGAATACTTTGATTCTCTCACTGTTGATGACACGTACTCCCAACGAAGTCAAAATGCTCATGATCGATCCGAAAATGGTTGAGTTGAGCGGTTACAAACGCATCCCTCATTTGATGCATCCCGTCATTACCGATATGAAAAAAGCCGAAGCCGTTTTAGCGTGGGCCGTCGACAAGATGGAAGAACGCTATGATCTCCTGGCACGTTGTGGCGCGCGTAATATTGAAAGCTTCAACAAACTCGGCAAAGACAAAGTACTCGATCTTGCAGGCATCGACCCGGAATCGGAAGAAGCCCTGAAAATGCCAGAAAAAATGCCTTCCATTGTGATCGTTGCTGATGAAATTGCAGATATGATGATGACCTCTGGTAAAGATGTGGAAGCACACATTATTCGCCTGGCTCAGAAATCACGGGCCGTCGGAATTCATCTGGTCCTTGCCACTCAAAAACCAACTGTTGACGTGATTACCGGACTGATCAAATCGAACTTGCCTGCCCGAATCTCATTCCAGGTTGCCAGTCGCGGCGATAGCCGAGTGGTGCTGGATGAAAACGGTGCCGATGCCCTGCTCGGCAACGGAGACATGCTCTACCTGGCCCCCGGAACCAGTAAACTGACTCGCGCTCAAGGTGCTTTTGTTAGTGACGAAGAAATCGAAAACGTGATCGACTTCTTTAGCGATATGGCTCCGGAATACAGCCCTGAACTGGCACAAATCACTGCTGCCAACGCCAAGAAAAATAACGGCGCTGATTCTGATCGCAAAGTAGACAGCCTGTATGATGAAGCAGTTGAAATTGTGATTCGCGAAGGTCGTGGCTCCGTTTCTCTCCTACAACGAGCCCTCGGTGTGGGCTACGGTCGCGGTGCCCGGCTCATTGATTACATGGCAGAAGATGGAATCGTCGGCGAATACAATGGCTCACAGGCACGTGAAGTCCTGTATACACTTGACGAGTGGGAAGCATCAAAACAAGGCGAACTTCAAGATGATTATGACGAAGAATACGAAGAAGAATTTGTCTAATTCACAATTCATCCCTGTTCTTTCGAGAACATCGCATTAAAAAAGAGATGAATTCAGGATTTCGTTTGACTACCTCAGCCCCTCTGCTTATGATCTTCACAAAGTAGAACGTGAAAATAAAGTACTTGCTCGAATTGAAGGTCTTCCAGTCTATCATGTCCGTTTCTTATACTGACTACGTCAGCAGCATTATTATTATTTGCAAAATCACAGGCTCGTCATGACTTGAGGATCATTACTAATTTAACAGTTTTTCAAAACCTCAGGTCACTCCCTGAGGTTTTTTTATTGCTTGCAACAGGACTCCTCAAGACAGGCTACAAGATCGCTTGAAAGCGTGAAGTCAAATTTCAGACAAAGAAACCAAACCAGCGATTCTTTAATTACAATAGAAAAAGAAAGCCCCTAACGATGGCCCGAATTCAGATGTATGACACTACTTTGCGGGATGGCAGCCAGGGAGAAGGTGTAAACTTCTCATTAGAAGACAAGCTGCAGATTACCACAAAGCTCGATGAAATGGGCTTCGATTACATTGAAGGCGGCTATCCCCTTTCCAATCCAAAAGATACCGAATACTTCCAACGCGTGGCGGAAATGGATTTGAAACATGCCAAAGTGACCGCCTTTGGTATGACTCGCCGCAAAGAGATTGCCGCGAAAGATGATGTCGGCATGCAGGCGCTTCGTGATTCAGAGGCACCCGTGGTCACCATCGTTGGAAAAACCTGGGATCTGCATGTGACAGAAGTCCTGCGCGTGTCGCTCGAAGAGAATCTGGCCATGATTGCCGATTCGGTTGCCTTTATCAAATCGTGCGGACGGGAAGTCATCTACGATGCCGAACACTTCTTTGATGGCTTTTGTGCCAATCCGGAATACGCCTTAAAAACCATCAAAGCAGCTGCCGATGCTGGCGCAGATCTCATCGTCCCCTGCGATACAAACGGTGGCAGCCTGCCTGAAATCATCACAAAATATCTGAATTTCGTTCAAAGTGAAATCATAACCCCGCTGGGTATTCACTGCCATAACGACTGCGACGTAGCCATTGCCAATTCATTAACAGCCGTGGAACAGGGTGTTGTACAAGTTCAAGGAACTATTAATGGAATCGGCGAACGTTGTGGAAATGCCGACCTGATCAGTGTGATTGCCAATCTGGTAACAAAGAAAGAAGAGTATTCCGTTCTGCTCGACAATCAGTTACATAAACTGACCGAGCTGTCACGCTATGTTTATGAACTGGCCAACATGAATTTTCGATCCAGCCAGCCTTTTGTTGGCACTAGTGCTTTTGCCCACAAAGGTGGCATGCATGTTCACGCCGTCAATCGTATCGCCAAAAGTTACGAACATATAGAACCGGAAGTTGTAGGCAATGAACGAAAAGTGCTCGTCAGCGAACTCTCAGGCCGTTCTAATATCGTTGCCAAAACAACAAAGTATAAACTCGATAATGACCCTCAACTTCTTACGAACATTCTGGAAAAAGTTCAGGACCTGGAAAACCTGGGTTATCAGTTTGAAGCAGCGGAAGCTTCCTTCGACCTGCTCGTAAAAAAAGTTGCAGGAACCTTCAAACCACATTTCGAAAAGATTCACTATCGTGTGAATGTGGAATCAGACAACTCACACGAACCGCTGACCGAAGCCACCATTAAATTGAAAGTGAATGGACAGGAGGAACATGTGGTCGGCGAAGGAGATGGTCCGGTGAATGCCCTGGATACGGCCCTTCGAAAAGCCCTCTGCCCTGCTTTCCCCGCACTCGGAAAAATGCACCTGGTCGATTACAAAGTACGCGTCATCAACTCCGCAGAAGGCACTGCTGCCCGTGTAAGGGTCGTAATTGAGAGCAAAGACGAACAGCATGTCTGGAGCAGTATCGGCGTCAGTGAAAATATCATCGAAGCAAGTTGGCTTGCACTGGTCGATAGTGTCGAATACAAACTCTACAAGGATGAAGGGACTTTTTTCGACTAGAATGAAGAAACCGTAACCGTCAACAATGCCCGCAACAGTCATTTTTGCTATATCTGAGTCTGATCAGCCAGTTCCCGCTGTCACAACATGCTCGATCTATTAGAAATTACTGTTGCTTCTCTATTCCTGGACTTTAAAACAAGACTCAACCGTATCCCATGACCGAATCGCTTGATAAACAATATAACCCTGCCAGTGCACAAAAGAAGTGGTATCCCTACTGGGAAGAGAAAGGCTATTTCCACGCCGAACCCAACCCGGAAAAAGAACAACACACCATTATGATCCCACTCCCCAACGTCACAGGGGCGCTGCATATGGGACACGCGTTGAATGGGACTCTGCAGGATCTGATCACACGTTGGCGACGCATGCAGGGATACGAAGCCCTCTGGATGCCCGGAACCGATCACGCGGGCATCGCAACCCAGGCGGTCGTCGAACGTCGCATGAAAGAAGAAGAAAATCTTACACGCCACGACATCGGCCGTGATGCCTTAGTGGAACGTATCTGGAACTGGAAAGAACAATACGAAAAACGGATCTTAAATCAATTACGAGAACTGGGCGCCAGTTGCGATTGGGAACGCACACGATTCACCCTCGATGAGATGTGCTCCAAAGCAGTCAGGCGGACATTTCTGAAACTATTTTCCGATGGTCTGATTTTTCGTGGGCA
>NZ_CALEMX010000484.1 GCF_937910335.1 uncultured Gimesia sp.
ATGGCGCAAATTACGTGCCAAAGCGAGGGAAGTCATCTGGGAAATGCGGGTTGAACGGAGATTGTACGATCTGCTTTGCGCATCATGACGGCGTACGCAGTCCTGGGAAGATTGATCATCTGAGTTTCTATCAGGGTCGCGCTTTCTTATTTCCGAATGACTCGCTCAAAGCAATGTTTGAACAGTCTCCTCAGAAATATGCTGATGTCGATTTAGCTTATGGCGGCAAGTGTGCTGTCTGTAAAATCGATGGCGGGAAAGAGCTCGCGGGCAAACCGGAATTCACCGCAATTTATCAGGGTTTGCGTTATCAGTTTCCCAACCAGAGTGTGTTGCAGAAGTTCCAGGAGAATCCTGAGAAATATACAGCGCAGAAAAAAATTGGACTGAAAACAAGTAGTAATACTGCTACCGAGACTAAGCTGGTTTCCGTCAAAGGGACCACTGGTTGCGCTGCCTGTGAATATGGGGTTCATCCTAAACAGGATCCTGACGAACTGGGGTTAGCTGTAAAAAGCAATGATGGTTTCATCTATGTAGTAGAAGGTGCACATGACTCACACCCCAATCTCTATAAGAGCCGCTTCCAAAGTTTGAAAGTCAGCGTTAAAGGCAAAGAAATTGCCCGTAAAGGAAAAATCGTCTGGCTCCAACCGAAATCGATAGAAACAGTTCAGTAATCATTAACTAAAAAAACCTGCCACCTTAAAGGTAGCAGGCTCATTACCTGAGAATACGCCTGGCAGCACGTTGTTCCTCTCCCTTCCAACCTAAGTTGAGGAATGCTGTCAGGTGTTTTTAATTTTAGGGTTGCAGAATATACATCGAGGGATTGGATGAAAATCGTTCTCGATTTTCTGCAGAAGTGAAAAAAACCAGTTTCTCACTATACACGCCACCTGCTTGAGGGTTACCCTCAACAGCCTGATTCTTTTCCATCCGAGACACGCGGCAGTTTCCTTCAAAGGCAGGCCAGTAGCGATCCGGGTCAGAATCAAATTGCTTTTTATGTCCCGCGGAAGAAAAGCAGACTTTGCGTCCATTGTATTCTGTATGAAATTTCGATTCACCTTTCACAATTAGTTGATCATCCAGCATACTGACTAGACAAACTCCCTTGAATGCAAATTCGGGGGCAACCTGCTTTCGACTGATTTTTTGAATCGCTGGTCTCGAACGCGCTGGAACTGGTTGCTCATGTTTTGCAACACAAATCTTATTCAAATGTCCTTCCATCTCATGAGCGGCGACATAGCCAGAGATCTTCTTCACGATTTTCAGCTGCGGTGTGATAATCACAGTCATGGGTAATCCGGACACACCAATGGCTTCTACCAATTCTGTACTCTCATCAGCATCCACATGAATCGGAACAAAACAGGAGTTAATATGCTTGACCACTTTGGCGTCCTTGAACGTTTCTCTCTCCATTTTGTGACAAAATCCGCACCAGGAAGCGCCAATTTGAATGAGCATGGCTTTATCTTCTGCTTTAGCCTGTTTTGCGGCTTGTTTTAAGTTGGTTTGCCAGCGTATTTCCTCTCCCTGAACAGGGTTGGATAGTGAAGATATTGATATCAAACAGATTGAAAAAAGAAGAAGGTTAAGTAGTCTCATAATTATCCCTCAGGAAAAGGCCCAAAAATCTGACACGGTTTACCTATCGGTATTATTTGACGGTGTGTTCAGTTTGCAGGAATATTCTAGTTTAGATTTATGTAATTGATTTGTGGCTTGGAACGATTAGAGAAAGAAGGTAGCGAAGGAGATTAGTGCAGATTCCCTATACTTCCTGTGTTGACGGGAGGTGAATTACTGGCCTAAACCATTCCTCCCTTTGGTTTTGACTCACATCGATCATCGAGAACACTTTCCTGCCTCCTGATTTGGGATGGCTAAATGGAACACTTCTCAACATGATTTAGAGAACTGTTTCCAGCCCGATCTGATTCTTGTGACTTTCACTGAAATGTGAGCTCCATTTGTCTCTGAATTCATTATCGAACGACCTGAGCATCGAATCTGTGAGTTAACGTACATCCCCAGAGAATGGCCGGGTAATCCAAGAGTCAATTTGATGGAAACAAAGGAAAATCACAGGACTTATCAAAACAGACCAGTTGAAAAAGAAGTGATGTTTTTTAGTGAATTCAAGATGCCGCAGTTTAATTTCAGAGGTAAATGTGAGATAACTCACAGAACAACAGAGAAGCTCTGTTTAGTCTTAAAGTCTTGTCTAAAACATCATCACATACTCAATTGAATCTCTGAGGAACTCAATGAAACGTCCTGAAATGAATCGCCGTGATTTTAATCGACTGACATTTGCAGCTTTCGGCGGAATGGTAGCTGGCTCCACCATGTATGGTTGTCAGTCCAAAACGCCACCCGCTCCAGTAACTCCTCCAGCAGGCGAACCAGAGGCTGGCAGTACTACGAAGGATGACCACGATCATGCAGAAGGAGACAAAGATGTCAGTCTCTTGATGTCCGAACCACATGTCTGTCGTGGCTTAAACACCTGTAAAGGAAAGCATGGCGGCGCCGAAAATGATTGCGCCGGGTTGGGTGCCTGCGCTTCAGTCGCAGCACACACCTGTTCTGGTGCCAATGAATGTAAAGGCCAGGGTGGCTGTGGTACGAATCCCGGTATGAATTCCTGTAAGGGCAAGGGGGGCTGTAGTGTGCCTTTGATGGAAGACGCCTGGAAACTGGCCCGCGTAGAATTTGAAAAATCAATGGACAAAGCAGGTAAAAAAGTAGGTCCCGCACCTGCCGCTAAAAAATAATAGATTCAACTTGTAGCAATAAAGTCCAGGCTCCTTTATCAACCAGATTGATGGGGAGCCTGCTTTTTGTTAGGAGTCTGAATAACAGAATCGCTTCAATTTTATTAAGAAGTCGTTCACGATCAAAGGGGAATAGCAACCTATGTTAAAACCACGTCTCGGCCATGAAAATCTGGGTTTGGGGGTGGGCTTGCGAACCGTGCATTTTCCTCATATTCTGGAACACCAGCCAGAGGTTGACTGGTTTGAAATCATCTCAGAAAACTTCATGGACTCTGCTGGCAGACCCAGACATGTCTTGGAGCAGATCGCGGATCGATATCCCGTTGTCATGCACGGTGTTTCGCTTTCAATTGGAAGTACAGACCCACTCAATCGCGAGTATCTGAAAAAATTGAAAACACTGGCGGAGTCAATCAACGCGCGTTGGATTTCCGATCACGTCTGCTGGACCGGTGTCGCGGGACGCAATACACATGATCTCCTGCCAATTCCCTATAATGAAAATACATTGACCCATCTGGTAAAACGCATTCGCATCGTTCAGGATATTCTGGAGCGTCCTCTCGTTCTGGAAAATCCAAGCAGCTATCTGGAATTTCAAGATAGTACCATGTCAGAATCTGAATTTGTCTGCCGCATGGCGGAAGAAGCTGATTGTGGCTTACTGCTGGATGTCAATAATGTCTATGTCTCCAGCGTGAATCATGAATTCGATCCCGTGAAATACATTGAAATGATCCCAGCTGAACGTGTAGTGCAATGTCATCTGGCAGGCCACACGAACTGTGGCACTCACTTAATTGATACCCATAATGGGCAGGTCATAGATCCGGTCTGGAACCTCTTTCAATTAATGCATCAGCGCACAGGAGGCGTGGCCACATTACTTGAATGGGATGCGGATATTCCTCCCTTTCCTGTTGTGCATGCAGAAGTACTCAAAGCAAGAAAATATATGGATGAGAATTTACCTGTGCGAAATCAAGCGAATTTGGAAGAGACGGTCACAAATCCTTCCTCAGCGGCAATTCCTCATCCGGCCTCGTTTATTGTAGCAGAAGTCGAATGAGCAACGAATCGCGCAATCTGGACCAACTCCAACGCTGGATGCAAACCGTCATCAGTTGGCCCGGCGGAGTCGAAGCGGGCATCGACTCTGAAGCGGCACAATCTGAGATCCCACTCGAAAGAAGCGAGTTAGAAACAGTCGTTACTGCCTCCAGCAGACAAACAAGTCTGGAAAGAATGGGAATCTATGCGAACGCATATTATGCCCGCCTGCTGGAATGTTTAAGCGAGGAATATCCGGCGCTCGTGAGTGCGATGGGAAAGACGGCCTTTGGGGCCTTTAGCATGGAATATCTTCAGGAATTTCACCCCACAAGTTACACACTCTGCGATTTAGGGGCGCACTTTCCTCAGTTTTTAACAGAACATAAACCTCCCGCTGAGGAGAATGAATTCAACTGGACTGACTTTCTGATCGAGATTGCTACCCTGGAACGTGTTTATAGCGAAGTCTTTGATGGTCCCGGCATTGAACAGGAAACACTTCTCACCGCGGAAGTATTGAATTCCATACAACCGGAAGAATGGCCTGAAGTAACTCTCAAAATGGCACCCTGTTTCAGATTGATGCAGTTTCAATTTCCCGTTCATGAATTTATTTCCCAGGCGAGAAAAGGAAACTCACCCCAGGTTCCGGAACAGCAGCTGACCTGCCTGGCGATCACACGCCGAAATTACATCGTGCGTCGAGAAGTGGTGTCTCAAGCGGAATATCTCCTGCTTTCAAAGCTGCAACAGGGGTTGAACGTCGGAGACGCCATCACGTGCCTCGCGGAATCAGATCTCATGGAACCAGAAGAGTTAGGTGCCAAGCTCCATGAATGGTTTAAACACTGGACGACAGCAGCGTTTTTCATTGATGTATCTAAACAGTGACGGTTGTCTGAAGGTAATATCCCACTCAGAAAGCGTCAGATTCACACCGCAATCAAGGTGCCTTGCAATCTTGCAGTCGACCACTTGCCGAACTTTGATCTGAATGACCCTGATTTGAATGTTCTCAGTTTTTTGAACAAAATCGCGCCGGTTGCGCAATATGAGAAAAATGGGGCATATGGACAGTAAATTCATGCTGTTTTTTCACGAAATGCCGTGATTTAGGAGCCATTCTAATCACAATTGAGTCTGCTTTTGAATTCCAGAGAAGTACAGCTTAAATCACCAGCACTCCCCGCATTGACACAAAATCGGCTCGGAATTACAGTCCCGACTTAGAAATTTTATTAACGGGATAAATTCCGTATTTTCATTCGTTTTCAAATGAGTTGATCTGCAGTCAGGCTGTCAGGGAGGGCGGCAATATGAAGGGCACCATAATGTGTTGCGTCGCGATGTTGCCGGCTTTGGAGATTGCAGGATGTACCCAACGAACATCCCTGCCTCCGGTGACGATTAATTCACCGAGGCCGATCCCGCAATATCCGGCTCAGGTTGCAAAGCCCACCCCTCAAACGCCGCTGTTTACTACGCCACCGATGGTAGCCATTGAACCGCCAAATCCCTGGAAGCCCGAAGCGGAATTACGTGACTGGAAATATATTGTGATTCATCACACCGCTTCAACCACCGGTAGTGTGGAAAGCATTCACGATCTTCATAGCAAGAAAAAAGACAAGTCCGGCAACTCCTGGCTAGGCATTGGTTATCACTTCGTCATTGGAAATGGAAATGGCATGCCCGATGGCGACATTGAGCCCACATTTCGCTGGCGCGAACAGATGCACGGTGCGCATGCGGGAGCTAAGGAGTTCAACCAGAAAGGGATTGGTGTTTGTCTGGTGGGAAATTTTGAAAAGAAGCCTCCCACCGAAGCACAGTTAGTAGCCGTCAAGAAACTGGTGGGAATTCTCAAAGCAGAATACAAAATTGCTGGCGAAAATGTACAAGGACATCGCGATGTGAAAGCAACCGCCTGTCCTGGAAAATACTTCCCCATGTCTGAAGTCGCTGCTGCGGTTGACCTGCCTGTATTCGGAGCCATATCCCCACAAAAGCCAGATCAACCCAGAATTATTGAGCTGGCTCAGGAATAAAAAAACAACGATAACGCCCCACATTTAAGACTTACCTCAGATTCACGCACTGAAAGAAAAACGACAATGGATTATTTGCAGCGTCTTAAATGGATTGAAAAAGTATTCCACGAAGAGAGAGCGGGGAATACGCAATCCCCTCCCACGGACAGAATAAAGGATGCACTCGCTACATCAGACACTCCAGTCAACTTACCTGTGAAACATGTCTCCTTATTTCGTCCGGAACACTACGAACCCGGCTATGCTTATCCGCTGGTCATCTGGCTGCATTCAGACGGTGGTTCTGAACACGATTTACATGAAGTAATGCCGCAGATCAGCCTGCGAAATTATCTGGGACTCTCATTTCGCGCTCCCGCAATAGACCCTGCAGATCCTGCTGGCGGATATCATTGGCCCGACAGTCAGCTGTACGTGAAACAGTTTGTGGACACGATCCAACAGACGGTTCAGGAGCTCAAAAAAGTTCTCAATATCCATGAGAGACGAATCTATCTCGTGGGAACAGGCACCGGTTGTTCTGTTGCCACAAAACTGCTGATGTTAGCCCCCCATTTTTTTGCGGGAGCCGCTTTATTTAACGGCTGCTTCAAGAAAACTGATTTTCAAAGTACGGGCAACGTCAACCTGCAAGGCAAACGGGTTCTATTAGATCATCGTATCTCCATCAAATCAGACAGCCTCATTTCGTCCCAATGGGTGACACGCATGTGGGAAACCACCGGTTCAGATACACGAATAGTGAATGCGCTGGAAGCCGAGACACACGATGAATCTGAATTGCTGATCACGCTCGATCGATGGATCATGGAAGGTATTTCGACGGCCTGGCTCGTCTGAAACCTCTCAGACTCTGCTTTTTAGACTCTGCGTTGCGGTGTACATGTACAGTTTTAATTACGACGATTAATCTGTTTATGCAGAAGTTTCCTGTTGTGATGCCCTTGATCAGACCGATGAATAAAGCGGAATCCTGAATAATTTAGGTTTTCATTCGCTAATAAAACGACCCCAGCGGGGTTGATCGCTTTATTCTACTGACTGGCAAGGAGAGAACTATGATGGTGCGGCGTCTCATGCTCGCAGGGTTGTTCCTGTTTGTGGTTGGGTTGGCCACGTCTACTTTTTCGCCTTCCGATGCAATGGCAGCCGGTCGCGGACAACCTACAGACTGGAACCGATTTTACCACTACCCCTATGTCTATTATCCCCAAAACTTCCAGAGACCACAGGGGAGCTATGACAATCTGTATTACCGGTATCCTCAAAATCGAAGAATTCCTGTATACAACCAGAATTGGCACAACTTTTATCCCAGCGAACGTCCCTACCACAAAGGAAATCACTTCTTCCTGGACGTGTTTTAAAATAATGCAGACAAAGC
>NZ_CALEMX010000485.1 GCF_937910335.1 uncultured Gimesia sp.
TCGCTGATTCGATGCGCTTGCAGGCGCACTAGGGGAAGACCCATGTGTCCGCCCGTCAGTGCTGCCGCTTGTTATACGGTAGACCGAACCACACTATGACGGCACCTATTTAAGACAAGATTGAAGGACCAAAATCAACTCCTCAATTTCTGTTTCCATTTCACAACCTTCTTCCTCAAGATCTCGTGCCATTGTGAGGTGAGACTCAACATCATCCATCTCTTGTATCAATGCATAAGGCATCTTCTCAAGGGCACTGGCATTGAGCTTAATCGAATCAATCAGACTTTCTAGATCAAGTTCTCCCAGCGCAAATTGATTCAGAGAATCAAATATTCTTTGTTTTAAGGAATCGTCCGACATCGATCAATCCGTATCATGGAAATAGAAAAGGGGCTACCCTATATTTTGTGAATTACCGGTCATTTGACGGAGTGTTTGTGGCGATTTGTTTTGCCAGCGTGCGGCGGTTCTCATGCATTCGATCCGGTAAATCAATCCCAAAGGAGCATAGCAGGTCAATCAGCTCTGCCATCTGTTTTTTCAAATCCAAGTCGCGAGATTCCAGAACCGTTTTTATTTCTCGGTCATATTCTTGACGTAATTCTTTTTTTCGACGGTTGTGTTTTCGGCATTTCAGACATTCTTTCGGAGAGGAATGCACGTAGAACCTATATTGTTCGTACCAGATTTTTTGCTCGTCCGCATTGAACCAATACAGTGCTTTACACTGGAAGCAATGAGCCTTTGCATCCACATACCAGTACCGTGGGCACACAGAGTAATTCTGATGAGTAATATCAGCACGTATCGCCGAATCGTGGTCTAAATCGAAAAATCCATTAAAAAAGGATTGAGACATACCCCTCGAATTGACTTCACCAAAAATATTATCCATCTGATTTCCTGTTCCTTAGATGGGTAACCGATCTTTCAACTGCATGATATTCCATAAGTTGCCTTTGATAAGAATCTTGTGGTAAGACAATCATTCTTCATTTGAATTATAGGGGTGCATCGGGTCGATGCCCCCCTCAATCATACCCAAAAAAGGATCGTCTGTTTCTGTCAGTTCCCCGTTGAGCAAACGGTGAACTCGGAAAACATTGTCATAATCCATCGGTATTTTTCGGTCATGGCCAGTTAGATCCATAAAGTCTTCGTCATCATGACAGTAAAATAAACCATAACTTCCAGGACCGTTTGTAGCAATCCATTCGAGCATCTCCCAGACCGCCGAAGTTCTGTGATTACGTGACACACAATATGTCAATAAGCCCTGATGATTATTGAGTGCTTCAAAAAGTTGCCATTGCAGAAACAGACCAGCAGAGAGTTTCATCCACTCTCGAAAGTTCTGCCATAGTTCTTCATCCGCCCGATCGATCTCAGTATCGATTGATTCAACATTAGCAAAAGTAGCTTCAACCAAAGGCAAACGACTACTGCGCAGGTGGCACCAACCAAAACCGAGCATCATGAAATTTTCCTTTTAACTATCTATATTTCTCATTTGGAGAAGCTGCACGCAACTCGTCGAAATCGCAACTTACAGACATTAGCTGGATTCAATCACGATATCCAACACAGACACAAACCTGAAAGAAAAGTTCGAGAAAAGGGTAAGCCCGGAAAGTAATAAGGATTCAATCTTTAGTATGAGAAAAGTCAATCTCGATTGGATCAGTCAATACGTTCTTCTGCTATTTCGTTATAATTTGCTTTTCCTCATTTTTCAACATCCTCATTCTTTGTTTGCTCGCCGGTCCAGACATTTTAACGACAACACCCTGGTCCCTAGTTGCAATACGAGTCGCAAAGCGATTTATAACCAATCATTAGCTGCTATAATTTCATTGGTGGCTTTTCAAATTACTAATATCAAGGTGAAACCTCGATGAACGCAGATGAAATCATCTTTCAAATCGGTGCTCCAGAGTCACTTCGCGCTGATGTTGTAAACTTATTTGAGGAGGCGTTTGGAGAAAAATTCTCTGTTGCGATACCAGACAAGAAAAAACGTCTTAAAGTATTGTCTGAAGGCTTGAGACTCGACTTCTCTGCGGCCGCACTCTCTGAGGGAAATCTTATCGGAATTGCGGGTTTCCAATCAACAGATGGCTCGCTTACTAAAGGAATCAGTTTGAAATCGTTATTCAAACATTTAGGTGTTTGGGGTTGTTTACGTGCCGTTTCAATTTTCAGCCTCTATCATCGGAAACCGGATCACTCAGAATTACTGATGGATGGCATCGTTGTAAATCAGAATTTGCGTGGACGCGGAATCGGAACACAGATTCTGGAGATATTAAAAGCTTATGCATCGAAGAATGACTATTCAACAATTCGACTGGATGTCATTGATACAAACCCCAATGCGAAACGTTTATACGAACGCCTTGGATTTGTTGCTACAAAAACAGAAACGTTTGAATTCTTAAGAGGATTACTCGGATTTGGTGCATCAACGACGATGATTTATAAACTAAAAGCCTAACAATGTCCGGGGAATCGACCGTTATATTTTAACCGTCTAGAATTCTATTGGGCAAAAAATAAAATCCAGCAACACCATAAAGCAGTAAATAACCCCTATAACATCAACGGCCGGATGGCACTGTCGGCTTGCCCGACAGTGATATGAAACTACCCCAACAACACCCCGCGCGACCCGAGATTCCCGGTGCATGCGCTGGTGATCCGCCATCTAAATTTGTCATTGCAGGTAATCGACCGTTACCGACGGACAACCACGGTTCGTGCGAGTTTATCACCAAAGCGCTGCTTGTCGCGAGACAAGAATATCCTAGCAGCGGCAGGTAAGGCACCAATCAAAAGTGGATTGGCTTCGACAATGCGAAAAAGTGTGCGAACCAGTGTCTGGAGAAATGAACAACGCCCACCATCAAAATTCCGTATTGTAAGTCCTGCCACATATTTTGCCGGTGTCGTGCAGAAGATACCTTCAAAAAACAGGTAGTACGCAAAATAACAAGCCACTACAACGGCACCTTGTAAAGCAATTTGAGAATCAGGGAATTGCTTTGCTATAATAGCAGACCCAATCATTGCCATAAAATTGTCGCAGATTGAAGCAAAGTATCTTGGTCTAAGCGTGCCTTGTGGCGAATCCACAGGAAGTGGCCGAATTGGATCCTTCGGGTCTAGTTGGTGGTCAGCCTGAGGATCACTTTCTTGCATGAAGGCAGCCTTTGCGGGTTGATTAAATTGGTAGATTTCAGTCGGCTAACTTGTTATCCACTTACACGATTCTGTAACCGCTGGTAGATATGATTAACACAGGTCTTTTCAGACTATATAAAAATCGTACCAAACTGAAACACCCAGTCAACAGAAAGCTTTATAACATCATATGCAGGCCGAGCTCAGCGAGCAGTAATCTGACAGAGCAACAGAACCATCAATCGTAAGCGTCCTCTGTTCGATCCAAAGGCCCCGACAGTTTCCTGTTGATTAACAACAACCCCGAATTGCATTCGAGGCCGCCCCACACGTTTATTGAATCCACAAATGACACATTTTCGTGCCTTTCGTGTTTTTCGTGGTAATCCAACCTCTGCAACTCGTTTGCCGCTCAGAATAAAATCGGCGCCACGGTTCCAGGTGGTGTTTATTTAATCGTTTTGAGGATCATTCTTAGGAAAGTCACCTTTAACGAGATCGGTATTAACTGCCACTAATGCCTTGCGGCTGATCTTGTTTTTGATCATTAGCCGAATGGCGTTAGCCACGGTCCCTCACAAGTTGCAAAGAACTATTGGAAATAAGAAACACGACCTGACCGCCGTTAGCAACAAAAACAGAAATGAAAACGAGAGCAAGCTAATCATGTAAAGCCAACCTCAAGTAAGCGTAGGGGAGAACCCATGTGTCCTCCCGCGAGAGCAGAAATCGCAACAACAAATCGTTTCGTGTCTTTCGTGCTTTTCGTGGTAGAAAATAATCAACAATGACGTCAGTGCAATCAACCCACGCACAAAAATGCCATCCGATATCAACAACCAGCCCTAACTGAATATCTGAGCGGGTCGGCGTCAGGTGGTGTTTATTTAATCGTTTTGAGGATCATTCTTAGGAAAGTCACCTTTAACGAGATCGGTATTAACCGCCGCTAATGCCTTGCGGCTGATCTTGTTTTTGATCATTAGCCGAATGGCGTTAGCCACGGTCCCTCACAAGTTGCAAAGAACTATTGGAAATAAGAAACACGATCTGGCCGCCATTATAGAAATCAGAGCAACAGCGGGTAGCGCCGTACCGCTCAAACAAGCATGATTTCTTACCAATCGCAATTCACCGGATGGCACAGTCGGCTTGCCCGACAGTGATGAGTAACCGCCCTCAACTTCATACCGCGATTAAAAAACGCATCTCGTTTTCGCGCAACACAAGCCTGACAGTTTTTACTCCTTACTGAGAAAGGAAAGAGTGCGGCGAGATGCAAAGGAAACAGAGTCCGTTGCACGTATACCCTGACACTGCTAAGCTACATGCTATGCCTAATCGATACCGAATTCAATTTCCACCATCCGACTCTGAGAAACTAGAGCAAGATGAAATCTTCTTTACTCTCATTGAGAATGGTGAAGAGAAGCGTTTAAGATTCCACGATTACGACGAGATCTACAAGCGGCCTGGCTTGTATGAGCAGCTCTTTTACGAGCGACTTGGTTGTAACTCACCTGAAAAAGTAGCCGATCTCCTGCAACGTGCGCTTGATACCGTCCGCGAACCTGTTACCGAATTGCGCGTTATCGACTTGGGGGCTGGCAACGGAATGATGGGCGAAGTCCTCAAACGCAACGGCGTTGCCAGGCTGGTGGGCGCGGATATCATCCCCGAAGCACGCGAGGCGGCTTTCCGAGACCGATCTACCGTCTACGACGACTACTATATCAAAGACTTTACAAACCTGGACAACGACGTGCTTGAAGAACTCCGCGAATGGCGTTTTAACTGCTTAACCTGCGTCGCAGCGCTCGGTTTTGGTGACATTCCCCCACGCGCCTTCTTCAATGCCGTAAAGCTCATTCGAACCGACGGCTGGCTGGCTTTCAATATCAAGGAAACGTTTCTCGATCACACCGAGCAAACAGGATTTTCGCGTCTCGTCCGCGAATTGATCTTCTCGAAGTACCTGGATATTTATCATCTCGAACGTTACCGACACCGCCTTTCGATGGAAGGCACGCAGCTGTTCTACTATGCACTGGTAGGACGCTTGACGGCCTCGATCCCCGAAGGTTTTCTCGAACAATATGGTATCGAGGACTAAGGCAATCCTGCCGATCAGCTTCGCGTTCACATCGAGCGTCGCACGATCCGCCAGAAAAAGATCAACGCCACCAGACCAATCATCGCAGAGCCGGTAAGTACTGCGAACACGTATTGATGTCCCAACTCACCCGGCCATCGATCCAGCAAAACACCCATCAATGGTCCCATGAAGATATCGGGCGTGTATCCGACCACCGAGACGATACCCACTGCGGCGCCGGTATCACCAAACGGCACGCGTCCTTCTTCCATGATCGCATAATACAGCCCTCGCAAAGCGAACACCGCTGCGCTGGTAGCGATCATGATCACAAAGAAAAACGCAATCATGCCGGGACGAAATGCACCGGAGGCAATCACAGCGCTGCCCATTCCAAACACCAGCATACTCAACATCGCCATCCGCGTAACGCCAAAGCGATCGGCCAGAAAACCCGCAGCAATCGCCGCGAAAGGCCGAACCCACATCGAAAGTGTGCCGACCCGGGCCGCTTGAATTTCGTCGAAATCCAACACGTCGAAGGCGTACAGCGAAATATCGTCCAAACCCTTGTATCCTACATACGCGCAGACAACAACGACTGCTTGCAGCCACACCGTCGGCATTCGCAACAAACGCCCGACTCCTTTTGGCTGGAGCTTGTTCTGTAAGTCATCGGACGGTAAGTCATCAGACGGTTCGCGCCACCTTGGTAAAGCAAACCATACGAATACAGCAGCGCCAAACGTGATCCCCGAGAACAAAAAGATGACTTGCCGAAAGGCGTTAGCCCGCTGGTCAGGTGTAGCACTTTGCACTTCCTCGGGCATGAAGAAGGCGAATAACACCACCGCACCACTGCCAATGACAGCAGCAACCAGTCCACGTCCTCCGTCGAGCATTCCAAAGGCGCGACCAGGTAGATTGGCCCCGCCCCACGCACGCGTGGCTCGAATAAGGGGTGCCCAAAACAATAAAATCGTCGTGACACCCCAGAAACCATACAGCACTTTGAGTTCCGCCAGCGACGGTATTGATGCCAGTACCAGACCACCAATTGAGGTAGCGAGCAACGCGAAAGCCATGAGCTTCCGAGCCGAAAACCGATCCGCAAGGGGCCCACCCGGAAAGTACGCCAGCATTGCGACTACGCCGTACACCGAAAAGGCGACCCCCAGTTCTAAGTTGGTCAGATGGAACACTTCCAACAATGTCGGTCGAAATATGCGGGGAAGCACAAACGGCAGAAAGAAGGCCGCTTCGCCTGCCACAATCAGTGCGAGGAGCGAGATGGACCGACGAAGAGACGATGATTGCCGATCGAGGTTTTGCATACGAGGTTCCAGTAAAGGAAGAACTGTTGAGAGTAACCAACCATGGGGCACCAACCAAAATTTGTCAATCCACCAAGCCGCGAATTACCCCCAAACTCGAACTTCACCCCACAAACATCGGCTCATCCACAAACCGATGACTGACACGACGCAGAACGGACCTTTAGCTATCGCAGCAACTCCTTGTGTAGTATGCCGGCGGTTGCATCGACCGCCACGGCAAAGAGATTTTACTAAGGCGCAGAACCGGCGACCACTGTCGAATTGCTCGTCCGACACTGATTTGAAATATCCCCAACTTCACCCCGCGCATAAAAAACGCACTCGTTATTGGAGTGCGTTATATTATCTCAAAAGATGTCCGATGATTACTGGTTGCCCTGCAAACGGGTCAAGCGGGCGCGACGGCGGTTACTTCGGTTTTCATCACTTGGCTTTTCGTAATACTCGCGGCGGCGCATTTCTTTTTTAATGCCAGCGTGCTCTACAATCTTACGGAACCGTTTTACTGCCTCCTGAATTGATTCGAAAGACTATATCGGGATCTGATCCTTTTTAAGCCTCTTGAGAAAGTAGAATTCGCTTTCTCCTCTCTGAGGGTTTGCAGGGCGAACCAGATAGCGTTCTTTGTGTCTAGCTGGTGACATAGTCCGATAGTCAGTCCAATGGAGAATTCATGTGCCATCCTCTCGTTCTCGGTTCGGTAGAGCCACTGCCTATCTTACAATACACGCCAGACAGACATGACGAAACCGATGGGCATATATACGTTGATTCTCTCGACAAAGCCGCGTCCTACGACTCTCAAGTCATCTTTTCGACACGCTTCCTATATTACATCAGCACTCGGCATACTGGTGACGCTTGCGGCTTCTCAGGCGACTACGACGAGGCTGAATCTGCCCGAAGGGAACTTGCGGCCTTTCTTGAACGCTCCTTGGAAATTTGTGCCGACTTGCAGTTGTTCGTAGCGTTTACTGATTACGGCGATTCGGGAGTCGTGCCATCCAGATTCGACTACGTCGGACCAAGTGACATTCGTACCTGGATGACAGGCTTCACCCCAGGTGACTTTTTCCAAGTTATTCGAGAAGTAGTCTGAACAATCAGCACTGCTTTGAAAAAAGTTTTCACTCGATACTGAGATCGCAAAGAGTTTCTACCGCGAAGCGGCCGGGTGGCACAGTCGGCTACTAGTATAGCCCGACAGTGATTTGAAACCACACACCACTTCACACCGCGCATAAAAAAACGCACTCGTGATTCGAGTGCGTTATATTATCTCGAAAGATGTCCGGTGATTACTGATTGCCCTGCAGGCGAGTCAGTCGGGCGCGGCGTTCGGCGCGGCGGCGGTTTCTTCGGTTTTCATCACTTGGCTTTTCGTAATACTCGCGGCGGCGCA
>NZ_CALEMX010000486.1 GCF_937910335.1 uncultured Gimesia sp.
TACCAACTTCCTATACAAATTTTGTCCGCAATGAGCAATAAAATGGAACTACCACCTTACCCAGCAATTTCTCTCTTCTGTAGCATTATCTCTGACCTACCCGAAAGCAGTCGACGTACGACCCTCACGTTTACATGCAGCGCTCTTGGGAAATTTCCCGATCCCACTGGGATTGAAGTATCACCGGATCGTAAAATACGACATTTATACTGGGATCATGAGACGAAAGATCTTTACGACAGACTTGTGTATCTTGTCGAAAAGGTCGGATTGGATGAAATATTTGCAGTAAAAGGTGCCATATCATTTGTCGAATATCATTTCGCCAGATGGTCAGACCAAGGATCCTCTGATTCCAATGTCGCTGCCTTTCGACAGCTAATAGACAAATTAGAACATCAGCTCACACTGCCAGTCTCACAACGAGACGAAAAGCAGACTGATGAAGAAATTCAAGATTTCATTGAAAAGCTACTAAATAATATCTCAACAGCCGACATGCGCGTTAAAGATGCTGAAGACACTTTACAGTATCTACATTCACGATTTGAAGAAACGTTTACCCTTCAATTCTGGGACGCATTGACTATGTTGAGGATTCAACAGTCTGCCCCCTATCTGGATGAGTTGTTTGGCCGTTTTGACGATGAGAAAAATGGGAATGATCAAGTATAAGCAGAAACTAAAAGTGGCCTTACTCTGTATGAACTGACCCATTTTGACATCAGGGGACATCTTTTCTGAGTGCATCTGCATATTAAGAACCGCTGGTCAAATTTGGGAAAAGGAGAAAAATTTAATCCATTTACATTGACTATGCGTTCATTTTTGATGCAGTGGAAGTGCAGTATTATCTGATTCCAAATTTGCCGGGTGGCAGTCGCGTGTGGTCTGCTGAAAGTGACGGATCACATCCTGGATGATTTCGAAACATTCAAAACTCTGTCCAGCTTGGCGTTGTAAATCACAAGTAAAACGATGTCATCACGACCCTGTAGTGATCGCCTTCTCCAAGTTCGCAACGGATCAATCCCAGCGTCCTCGCACTTCAGGAGCATAGAGATCTCCGGCGTTTTGATTCTTTCAAAATCGGTGGATTAAGTTCCTCACATCAACTTATATCAGTTTCCAGCCTTTACGATATTCACGGCGGATGTACTGATCCGATTCCGGAGCGTTTGTTGCCTTCATTGCCTGAGTATCCCAGTGCAGTTTTTTACCCGTGCGATAAGCCACGTTACCCAGGTGGTTGGCTTCGGTGAGCAAACCTGCGTACTCGAAGTTACAGGTGGTGGGTTCGCCGGTTTTACTGGCATGAATCCACTCCGCGTGATGTCCCAAAGATTTGGGAATAGATGGTGCCGGTGGTTTGAAGTCCGCAAATTCTTTTTCCGGCAGTAAAACATGTTTATTGTAATCTGAAAGCAGCATACCTTTCTCGCCAATAAATAACACACCATTACCCCACTGAGGTATCTTGCCTTCTTTCCAGAGTTTAGGTTTATTAGTGCCTTGATACCAACCTACGGTGACTGGGGGTAAATCGCCGCGCTGACCGTATTCATAGATAGCCTGCATGGATGCGGGTGCGATTTCTTTTTGAATGGGTGGGCCTTCCGCTTCAATGGTCAGCGGGTAATCCAGCTTTAACGCCCAGAAAGGTAAATCGATCCAGTGGCTGCCTAAGTCTGACATCGTTCCGTTTCCGAAATCCCACCAGCGGTACCATTTGGGGCCCGGGAAATAAATGTTGTTGAAAGGACGCGCCGGTGCAGGTCCCAGCCAAAGATCCCAATCCAGGTTTTTAGGAATGGGATCGGAGTGGCTCGGGCGTTTTGCAGAATAGACAATGTCTTTAGCTTTACGGGCTTCTGCTTCTGAAGGATGCCAACCCCATGCACGAGAGACCCATACATGCGCTTCCTGCACATCGCCGATTGCTCCGGATTGAATCAGCTCGACCACTCGACGATAATTATCGGTGGCATGAATCTGTGTTCCCATTTGCGTGGCAACATTTGCCTTTCGTGCTGCTTCCCGAATGACACGGGCTTCCCAGACACTATGAGTCAGTGGCTTTTCACAGTAAACATGTTTTTTTAATTGAAGCGCCGGCAGTGTTGCAAAAGCGTGTGTATGCTCACAGGTGCTGACGACAACTGCGTCGAATTTGTCGGCGTGATCGTAGACCTTGCGAAAATCGCGGAACTGTTTTGCTTTCGGGTGACTCTGTCCTGCGCGGAATAAATTTTGTTCGTTCACATCACAGAGGACAGTAATATTTTCGGACGAGACAGACCTCAGGTTACTACCACCACGTCCTCCGGAACCAATGATGGCGATATTGAGTTTTTCATTGAGATTTCTACCTCGAACAATGGCAGGAGCACCAAAGCCGACAGCAGCAGCGGCGGAAGCAGATGTTGCCAGAAATTTTCTGCGGTTGATTGAAGAATGAGTTTTGTCTGAATGGCCAGTTTGATCTTGCACAGCGAACCCTCCACGTCAGGAATATTAAAATTGCCATCAAGTGTTGTATCAGATTGTTTAACTATATTAAACTATGGCAAGATTCGAAGGGCTTAGCAAGACAAAATGAACGACTCGCGGAAAATCAAGGCGGATCTCAGTACGGTTTAATCAACCAGTTCAGCAGAACATTCAGGGCAAGCGTCATGTGGATCGATTTCCTCATTAATATAGTGGCGATGACAAAAGCCGCAGACTGCAATTTGACCAGGATATTCTTCCAGCAGGTTTAGATAGTCGATGATTTGGCTTTCAATTTCGGCGACGCCTATGATTCCCCGGCTGAGATCAAGGAGTTCATTCATCAATGCTTCCGTTTCGGTTGAGAATGTGGTCTGTCTCTGATCGGGTTTTCTGCTGCCACGCGATAATTGTCCTGTTCGCGCATCTCCATCGACAGACCAGAGATGTCCGGCCCGCCACGCGCCAGTACGATCCTGTAGTAAGTGGACTTCCACTCGATTTGTATCGGGTCCTGTGACCGGAATACGAATGATTTGAGTCTGGCTTCCCGTCGTGGTTGGACAAGGGGGCTGTTTTGTCTCTTCGCATTCATTCTTGAGAGGAGTTTTTATTGCAGAACTGAATGAGTCACATAATTTGTATAACAATTGTGATTGTTGCTTACGAATCGTTTTTCTTTGACGTTTCGTTTTCTTCAACTGACTTCGGAGTTTTTTCAGTGATTGATCTGCCTGGATTAATTGGGGAGAGAGTTGTACTAACTGCTGATTGAAATCCATGACCGATTGCTGGTCTTCAATGGTTGGCGAATCGAATTTTATTTCTTCAGAAAAATTTAATGTTTCGCCACGATGCCAATGACAGTAGGCTTTTCTCCAGAGGTGCCAGTTGTTTGTGTCAAATAGATAAGGATTACTGGTTATAGATGCCTCTGCTTCATATGCGTTGATGGCTTGTTCAATAATCAATTCTTGAGGTTCTGACGATATCTTACCGCTCATTTCCAGTAACTCATTTTCCATAAATTCGGGTAACGATTCAAACAGTTCCTGATTGGCTTCATCAGCATCTACGCCGGCATTGATCCAGTTCTGGAGCACATTGCGTTGCGCTTTTGTTAATTGTAAAACCCGGTCCTGACTGAATTCGATACCCCATTCGGCAAGTTGACCACTAACAATACGGCATTCATCAGTAACTTGATTCGGTTGTGCTGTCTGGTTTTCCATAGACGTAATCTCCTTATGTTTTGAAAGGAATGTTTTTAAGTGAGATTCAGACGGTTAATGACGCTGTCGTTATTAACCGTTGACTGTATAAGTCGCGGTTCCCTGTTGGCAGAGTGTTAAAGCGAGCTGGGCACCCTCCGTCATAATGGAAACCGGTAGATAATCACCAAGAATTTCGATAGAGACTTTTTCAGGAAGTCTGGCTTCCTTTTTTTGAACAGACATTGATCCATAGGGGGCGTCTATTACATCGTTGGTCGTTGCAAGATTCAGTTCGGCGAGAGCTTGCTGCTCCGCATGTTTCAAATCTTCCCAGGCTTGTTCGGCCAGAGAGAATGGTTTTTGCCTGTTGATTGTGGTCCGATGTAGTGATTCAATAATTTGAATCGTATCCCGCCAACCAGCGATGGCCGCTGCAAACGATTCGGCCATCGATAAACAAACTTCCGCTTCTTCCAGGTCTCCTAGCATTCGTTCGCGGTTCGATTTTTCCTGATTCAATTTGCGAAACAAGCTGTTAATCTCTTGTTCCTGTTCGTGAAGTAGCTTGTTACATTGTTTGACATCTGTGCCTGCTTCTGTTGCTGTCAAGCCTTCATATTCATCTTCAATTGTCAGTAAATTTGAATAGCTGTTTTTCAACACTTCAGGAAATTCAAGTTCTGATAGCTCGGAACCGGGCACCAATTCTGAAGCACTTCCCGATGGAGTTGAAAAAGGTAACAGGCTTTGGTTCTCATTATTTTCAGGTACGTGTTCCATTCCTGATATTCCCGTTTGTTTTATGTTTGATGAAATTTGGATCGCATCTTATGAGTGTTGGTGTGAGTGAAGTCTCACGCTCGTGTGTAACCTCCCTCAGATGTCCTTGCGAATTTCGCCCATTGTGTCAGGAGCGATCAGTTCGAGCGTCACACCACGATTTTCAACTCCGACACAGCCGATATAGACTTCGCCTATAGTGGCAGCTTTACCAGGTGTGAGTGTAAAAATCTGAGTGGCTGGCTCTGCAATTAAAGTAATGCCTCGTGATAAATAGTGATCGCGCTTGATCCATCCTTTACGTTCCAGTGCACGTAAATGACACATGACGCCATTGGAAGAACGGATTCCAAATTGTTCGGCGATCTCCCGAACTGTTGGTGAAAGGCGTTGTTCAATAATTTCCTGTTTTATGAATGTATAAATGGCGTGTTGTTTCTCAGTCAGTTTCTGTCTGGTGGATTTATCTGTGCTTTTCATTTTTTCGATTCCTGTAATGAAGTGATTTGATGTGCGTTACGTGAGAATTATAACGGGAAATATGCGATCTCTTTTTTGCATGATGTGCCTCAAAATAGTGAAAAGACGAATGCCGCCTTTAGCCGCGAATTGCGGAATTTCGGCGAAGTATTCCGTTGATTGGTTCCAATAAAAGATGAGTTTTTTTATTTTTTTCAGCGTGCGAAAACCAAACGGGCGCAGGACATGTGAAAAGACTATGAAAGTAGTTGCAGAATCAGCATGTCAATTGGGATCGCATTCGTATGGAAATTCAGGACAGGAAACAGGGAATTCTTCTAAATCCCATTTGAGAACAATCTTTACTTTGTTTACAATGTAAGATCCTCAGGCTTCAGTACTCCATTTACTTAAGTCACATGGTCTTTTTGTTTCTTTCCAATAAAGGTAATAGCTGTGAACCAACAACTGCCTCGTATTACCGTTTCTGGTTGCTCGTTTTTCATTTTTCTGTTGTGTTTCACTTTCACCGATTTGCTGCAGGCAGAAAATCTGCCGCGCGTTCCCAAAGGTTTCAGCATCGAACGGGTGACAAACAGTGAATTGACTAAATATCCGATGATGGCAGGTTTTGATGATCGAGGCCGACTGTTCATTGCCGAAAGTTCCGGAGAAAATACGCGTGCTCCTCAGTTAATCAAGGAGCCAAAAAGTATGATCCGTATGCTCGAAGATCGGGACGGCGACGGGCGATTTGATAAGAGCACTGTCTTCGCGGATAAGTTGACACTTCCAATGGGAGCGCTCTGGCACGATGGTTCTTTGTATGTTGCCAGCCCCCCGAATATCTGGCGTTTAACAGATCACGATGATGATGGTGTGGCTGATGAGCGGAAAATTATCATCGATTCCTTTGGGTTTTCTGGTAACGCTGCCAGTATTCACGGTTGTTTTCGTGGACCAGAGGGGCGGCTGTATTGGTGTGATGGCAGACACGGCCATGAGTTTAAAGATAAATCCGGAAAAGTGACCAGCAAAGGTTTAGCCGCTCGGATTTTCTCTTGTAAGCCTGATGGTTCCGATATTGAAGTGCATTGTGGCGGCGGTATGGATAATCCCGTGGAGATTGATTTCACTCCCGAAGGAGAAATGATTGGCTCTGTGAATATTTTGATGACGCGCCCCCGCGTAGACTGTCTTGTGCATTGGATGGAAGGGGGAGTTTATCCTCATTTTGGAGACTGTGTTTCGGAATTTAAGCGCACGGGTGACTTGCTCGGGCCGATCACTCGATTTGGTCATGTTGCTGTTTCCGGAATGTTGCGTTATCGATCCACGCAATTCGGCCACGAGTATCAGGGAAATATCTTTACATCCATTTTCAATACCCACAAAGTGATTCGTTCGCAACTTGTTCGTAGTGGAGCGACCTTTGAAACCAAAGAAGAAGATTTTCTCGTTTCAGATGACCCCGATTTTCACCCGACCGATATTATTGAAGATGCAGATGGAAGTTTGCTTGTGATTAATACGGGAGGCTGGTTCCGTATTGGGTGTCCGCAATCTCAGATTTCCAAGCCAGATATTCATGGTGCCATCTATCGGATTCGAAAAACAGGGACACCCACCTTACAAGATCCTTATGGATTGATACTGGATTGGAAATCACTTTCGCCTCATCGGCTACTTCAGTTATTAAATGATTCGCGTCCTTTCGTACAACAAAAGTCCATTGATCAGTTAGCCAAATCGGGTGATAGTGTAGTACCTTTGCTTGCTAGGGTAGTGGGTTCTCCTTCAGGTTCGTTTTATAATGATACGAGTAAGCGGAATGCAATCTGGACATTGACACGTATCGGTAGTGCCAAAGCCCGTTCTGCAATTCAGGGGGGGCTCAATTCCTCCGAGACCGTGCAGATGACTGCCACCAAAAGTTTAGGAACATTGCGTGATGCAAATTCGATTTCGCAATTATCTCAGATGGTCAAAAAGGGAAAACCCGCGGTCCAGCGTACCGCGGCTACCGCTTTAGGGCGCATTTGCGAAGCCGGTCGTCGTGGTTCTGTTTCAGAGAAAGAATTGAAACCCGTGATGGAATCGCTGTTCCATGCAATGAAATCAGGATCGCCAGATCGAACTCTCGAACACGCTTTAATATACGCAATGATTCGCATTGATCAGCGTGATCTGGTTCTGACCGGTTTAAGTGATTCCAGTCCTGCTGTTCGTCGTGCTGCTTTGATTGCCCTGGATCAAATGGATTCAGGTAACTTGACACGCGATTTGGTGACTCCGTTATTAGATACGGATGATCCTGAGCTACAGAAAGAAGCGTTGACAATTATCGGTGAACATGAAGGCTGGGCTGGCGAAACTCTTACATTATTGAAAACATGGTTGAGTGAAGAGAACCTGAGTCAAGAACGGGCCGCGGTTTTGCGTGGTTTTTTGGTCGCCCAGTCGGCTGATCAGGATGTTCAATCTTTGATCGCTCAGTCTTTGACTAGTCCCAAAACATCGGTACCAGCTAAGAGTATTTTATTGGAAGTGATTCAACGTTCCTCATTAAAAGAATTTCCGGTTACCTGGCGATCTGCATTAGAGCAGACGCTGAAATCAACGAATTCTGATTTAAAAATTTTAGTCGTACGAATTGCGCAGACACATGATTTGCCTGATCTAAGTGAACTGTTAAAATCATTGGCTCTGGATACGAAGCAGCCTGCCTCACTGCGGATTGAATCGTTGTCAGCCATCGGTTCAAAATTAAATCAGGTTGATCAGAATACTTTTGATTTTGTAATGTCGCGAATGAATGAAGACTATCCGCCTTTGGATCGGTTGGCGGCAGCACGAGCACTAGCCGGACTGCCTCACTCCAACGCGCAATTGAATCAACTATCCCAACAGTTGGATGCACCGGGGCCGCTGGCTTTACCTGTTTTATTGAGAGCCTACTCCAAGGGTACTGATGAGGCTGTGGGACTTGCTTTAATCAAAGGCCTCAATAGTTCCTCTGCCGCTACGGACCTGTCAGCTGACGAATTGGCGAGTTTGTTGAAGAAATATCCTGAATCCGTTCAGAAAGCAGCCTCGCCGCTGTTGAAAAAACTGGGTGTAGATCTGGCGCAACAGAAAGCACATCTGGAATCACTCAAGCCTTTGTTAACAGAAGGCCGGTTAGAAGAAGGTAAAAAGATCTTCTTTGGCAAGAAAGCTGCCTGCTCAGGATGTCATGCTGTGGAGGATCTAGGCGGTAAAGTGGGTCCCGACCTGACGAAGATTGGTGCGATCCGTACAGGGACCGATTTACTGGAAGCGATTGCTTTGCCCAGTGCGAGTTTTGCTCGCGGGTATCGTTCCTATCTGGTGGTGAATGATGCAGGGAGGATCTATACCGGCGTGATCAGTCGTGAATCGACCGATACGGTTTACCTGAGAACAGCCGATCTGTCGGAAGTCAGGATTGCCCGAGATGAAATAGAAGTGATGAAAGAATCGCCCACTTCGATCATGCCCAAAGGGCTTGAGCAGCGTTTATCTCGCCAGGAAATTCGTGATTTGCTTGCTTACCTGCAGAACCGTAAGTAAAGTGGAATCAGAAATTTTTCTGAATTTTCCTTACCGTTAAAGGTTGCGCTATGCCGGGTCGTTCTATTGTATTACGTCTGTTGTTCTGTCTCATTCTGGCGGCAAATCTATTTATTCAAATGGAAACGCAGGCTGCTGAACAGAAACAGAGACCCAATATTCTGTTTGCGATTGCCGACGACTGGGGCTGGCCTCATGCGGGCGCTTATGGTGACCCGGTTGTGAAAACTCCTACCTTTGACCGACTGGCACGCGAAGGGGTTCTGTTTCAGCATGCGTATGTTTCTTCTCCTTCCTGCACGCCCTCTCGGGGCGCGATTCTAACGGGAAAATACCATTGGCAGCTGGAAGCCGGCGCGAACCTGCACTGCATTTTTCCCGACAAGTTTCAAACGTATCCGGAGATTCTCAAAGCGCACGGTTATCGTGTGGGGCATACCGGAAAAGCCTGGGGGCCTGGGAGAACGGAAACGCGTTCTCGAGAAATTGCGGGCAAACGATTTAAAAACTTTGAGGAGTTTCTCGGTAAACAGGAAGAGGGAGCACCATTCTGTTTCTGGTTGGGGAGCAGCGATCCCCATCGACCATATGAACCCGGTTCCGGTCTGAAGAGTGGAATGGATCTCTCCAAAATCAAGCTACCCGCCTGTTTCCCCGATGCTCCTGAAGTGCGCAGTGATGTAGCCGACTATTATTGGGAAGTCCAGCGGTTTGATAAACTGGTGGGAGACGCACTGGCATTATTGGAGCAAAAAGGGGAATTGGATAACACGATTATCTTCATGACCGGCGATCATGGTATGCCTTTCCCGCGCAGTAAAAGTTGCCTGTACGATACCGGAACGCGTGTGCCTCTGGCGGCGCGCTGGCCTGCCAAAATACAAGCCGGCCGGAAAGTAACCGATTTTGTAAGTCTAATCGATTTAGCGCCGACGTTTTATGAAGCCGCTGGAATTACGATTCCCACTGATGTGACGGGGCGGAGTCTGATACAATTGTTGTCGGGTTCAAAATCGGGGCGTGTGAGCTCTGATCGAAGCGAGATCTATTTTGGAAAAGAACGGCACGTGCCTTCACAGGAAGCACCCGACATGGGCGGTTATCCGTGCCGCGCGATTCGAAACGATGATTTTCTCTATATCCGTAACTACCGTCCCGATCGTTGGCCAGCCGGTACACCTCATTATCAAAAGGCCGCGTTTCCCGGAACATGGTACGGTGATTGTGATAACGGGCCAACCAAAACTTATATGGTCCAGAACAAAGATAAAGACGCGAATCACCGCCGACTCTACGAATTGTCATTTGGCAAATTACCCGCTGAAGAATTGTATGACCTCCGTAGTGACCCTGATCAACTCAAGAACGTTGCTCAGCAACCGATGTATTTAACCACCAAACAAAAGCTGGCTGAAAAATTAAAGAAAAAGTTAGCAGCCACACACGATCCCCGCGAGTCAGGGCAGGGGGCCGAACTGGAAAAGCACCCCTACTTAGGAGGTGGCCCGAAGCATCCGAGTCGGGAAGTGAAACGGAAAAAACGTGTGAAAAAGAAGCAGACGAAGTAAGCTTGCATTCCTCTGGATAGATATTATGTCGAGGGAATTACTTTGTCAGTCAGATAATCAATGACTTGCTGAATGTTGCCGATGGTAATGGGAGATTTGCCTGCCATTTGCACATCATATATCTTGTCGGCACTGTTGTAAAAAAAAGTTGAACCATCTGGTAATTCATAGACGGCCCAGTTGCGTTCGCGAATGTATTTTGGTTCTGGCATCTGAGATTCACGTAGCAGTTGTTTCATAGCCGAGTAGTGACAGTTTCTACGTTGCCATTGAACTTCAAAAAACACGCGACTTGGATTATAAGAATAATCAAAGGTTTTATCGCATGGCTTACAGGTGAGAATGGGAAGTTCATTGGTACATGTCGGGCGAACTGAATCAAGTTCGCGACCGCAATTAGGGCAGTAGCCATTAAAGACGGGCTCGACAGGATTGCGTTTTAGTTTCGAAAAAGGCCACATGCAGCTAACGGTTTCCTGTGTGAATTAGGATGTCGTTCAGAATCATTTTATTTATGAGGTGATTTGAAGCCAATTACAGATTTTGGATTGTATGATATTCGAGCCATTTTCAAATGACTCGGTTGTAACGGTAATCGCCGTCCCTCCAGCGGCGCGAAAGGTCGAGCAATTATCTTTAAGGTCGTCCAGCAATAAGGCATTCGTAAAATCGAGCGACTGCTTATCCAGCCAGTTCCCAAAAAAACGTGTGGGGTCTTCTCTTTTAAGGACACCTAGCTCACTTGAGCAGAGAACGTCATCGAACAAATTGACTGTTTCCGCCATGGGCAAGGTTTGGTTTTTTGAAAGATCAATTGATTTTCGATAACTTCTACGTCGGTTCTTAGAGCGTTGCATCTGTTCGAAGAAACAGTCCATATTGTCGGTTGCCAGAACAATGAATGCGCCATTATTTTGTACTTTTCGCAGAATATTGATAAAGGCAGTATTCGTGCGCATGAGTCGGCAATCCTCAACCAATTTGCGCACGAGATAGTCGGAATTGTACGATTTGTTGAGCACAATCTCCATGGAATCTATGACTTGACTTGCATTAACGTTGCCTCGCATCCAGTCACAGATAAGAGCATCATTTTGAGAAAAGAGTTTTTCCACTGACTCGGACAGTTGTTGATGAAGGGGATGCTGCCGTCTATTGAGAATTGACATCCAAAACGGATCTCGTGATAAGACGCCATGCCAGTCGACGAAGATCACTTTGTCCCACAGCGGCAGTACTGGTTGGATCATAGTGCTATCTCCGATTCATCACTTGGTTTTCTGATCCAGATTTTTTGGTTTCTGATTGGGTGGCTCATCGGTTTGTGCCGCTTGATAGAGTTGCTCGATGAATTCGTCACTCATACCGGTTTGCTTGCGTCCTTCACGGTTGAAGGAATCACCGACTGAGAGGGCCGCCCGTATAGGCCAATGCAGGTGTTGTTCGTAGGCTTCCCAGTCCGAGAGGTGATCTGGCTTTAGAGTACGGAGCCAGTGTAAGCCGAACGCGACATGTTGGATCTCATCTCGATAGACGACCTTCATTAAAGCGGCACTGCGTTGATCACCAGCGTCGAGAAAGTATTTTTCGAATTCAAGGGCGTGGTCCAGGTTGCGCCCTTCAAAGGTGAGCGGGAGCCCGGCTAAATAGTCGAGCACACTTTCATAGCTGAGCGCTTTCTTCCAGATGTAACAGTTGACGGGCAGGCTGCCAAACTCCAGTCCGAGAACCGAGGCGCGTTCTTTATGCATGCGGGTATGGCGTTGTTCGTCTGCCATGATTTTGCACATTCCCTGGCGGAATTCTGTCGGCGCATCGGGGAAAGCACACAGGATATAGGCCATCACTTCCAGCGCCTGTAATTCATGATTGGCCATAATGTGATGTGCAAGAGCTCGTTTCTCCTGTTCCTTTAACGCAGAAGGCTTTGGCATGGCAGGCGCGGTGCGCGGAGGTGCGAACTGAAGATTTGCCGGTCGAATTGGTTCTTTAATACGCAGTGGTTCACCTGGCCGCTCGTCCGTGAATGGCTCGGGGGCAGACGACAGCTTTTCTTCCAGTGAGTCACTGAGCAGGACTCGTTCTGCAAATTCGCGAATTTCCATATTACTCATTATTCGATGCTGTGGGGTTGTATGACGCTCGGAAGAGCGCGACGCAGCCAATGACTTTGATTTCCACATCAGTATATCGACTTGTCAGTTGAGATTGTAATTCATCCAGACTATCAAAGGTATTACTGAATATTTGCTTTTGATTGTAAAACTTCATTAAACGCCGGGCAGAGAGACCTCGGGGCACACCTGCATGTAAAATGGTCGAGCCGGAAATAATGGCGCCCGGATTCAACCAGGATTTCAATTGGTCAAACAGTATTGACTTTGATGTCAAATTTCCGGGCAGGCAATGCAGCAGATAATTCAGACTGACTGAGTCAAACCGCTGAGATTGCTCGGGCAGTGGTTGCAGGATATCTGCTTGATAAATTTCCGGTGAGTAGCGGCTGACGCGTTTGGCCGTTGCTTCCAGGCTATTGGGATTCAAATCAAGCAAGCCGAGTCTGACTTTGGAATCCGGGAACGAGCAGCGGTCGAGGTAATAACCGGTTCCTACGCCGACGTCCAGATGATTGGCAGTCAGGCTTTGATTCAACCATCGCAGAATATTTTTTGTGCGGCATTTCCAGATGAGAGAATTGGAGATGCCTAGCACCCAGAGATCGTACACAGATAACATTTTTTTTGAGTAAACCGCCTGACCAGCGATGCACTCTTCAGAGGTAAAATTCATGATAATAGGCGAGTTCAATATTTTTATGGTTTGTATATAGAATTCGATTAGTTGGTGGTTCTCACCAGATAACCACCGGGCAGCCGTTTGACCACCTTTCGCATTTCCAGAATTGTGAGTGTAGAAAGGATGCGTGAAGAATCAAAACTACTGGATTGAACAATTTCGTTGAGATGCTGCGGTTCCAGCGTCACCAGATTCAGGATGTCCCGTTCAAATTCGCTCAATGAGAGTTCACGTGGAGTATGAACCTCCCGGTTTTGGGCCGTCATCACGGGTGTCTTCGCCGGGCCGAGGCCTTCCAGAATATCTTCAACACTTCGTACAAGCATGGCGCCATCGCGAATGAGGTCATGACAGCCGGCACTGGCCGGATGGTCGATGCGACCGGGAACAGCGAAGACTTCCCGGCCCTGTTCGTGAGCATGACGTGCGGTATGGAGCGCACCACTTTTGCGACCTGCTTCGATGAGAACGACGCCCATTGAGAGACCACTAATGATACGATTTCGTTGAGGAAACAGGCCCGCAACCGGGGCTTGATCAAGGGGAAATTCAGTGACGAGCGCACCATGGTTGACAACTTCCTCCGAAAGATCTTGATGTTCGGGAGGGTAAATATGTGAAAGCCCGGTTGCCATGACTGCGATGGTTCTCCCACCTGCTTTGAGTGCACCCTGGTGTGCGGCCTTATCGATGCCTCGTGCCAGTCCGCTTACAACCGTGATTCCGGCGCGTGCCAGAGCCCCCGCTATTTTTTCTGCCTGTTGTAATCCATAGATCGTGCATTTTCGCGAACCGACAATGGCAACCGCCAATTCGTCTTCCGGCAACAGGCTTCCTTTACAATAAAGTAGTGAAGGTGGGTCAGGCATTTCTCTCAACAATGATGGGTAATGATCCTGCTCTTCAGAGAGAATCTGGTACCCGTTCTCTCGACAACGTTTTAATTCCTCTTCAGCGGTCGACTTAGCTGATCGATAAATAATTGCATTAGCGAGTTTCGTGCCGATGCCGGGAATATTTAAAAGTTCTTGACGGGGTGTTTTCAGGATTTGAGAAGCGGAACCGAGATGCTCTTGTAAATTACGACGGATGCGCGGACCCACACCTTGAATGAGATTCAATTGAATCTGGTCGAGAAGTTTTTGATCCGCTTCAGACAACGATTCCCCCATCCGCTCATATTCCTCTGCTGGTTTCACGTAAAAAGAAAATGATCCACGAACGTACATGCTCTCATAAAAGTCGTGAAAAAACAACTAAGATCAGAGGCCAATCTCAGGGAAGCGGGTTCTAACGCTTGACAGCAATGGCGGTCAGCCTCTAAACACAAGGCACACCAACCTTAACTCTGCAAAGGCCAAACGAATGCTAGACAAGATTTTCTTTATCATTGCCTGCATTATTATTCCCGTTTTATGGGGAGTAATTGTTAACTGGCTTTTTAATTTGTGGCAGGATCGCTCTTCAGATCGCTCTGATGATGACTATATTTTCCCCGACTATCAAATCTGAGGCGACGAGAGAATGGGCTTCGGATTAATCGATTTTATTACGATTTCTTTAGCCGGAGGCCTGATAGGTTTCCTGGCGGGAATGTTTGGTGTTGGTGGCGGATTTTTATTAGTCCCCATACTAAATATTGTATTGGGCATTCCGATGGAATTGGCAGTAGGAGCCAGTGCCTGTCAGGTTCTGGGACCAGCAACGACATCGCTGCTGGCGCGTAAAATTAAAGTCCGTAATTTATCGTTTCCACTGGTAATCACCGGTGGCTTGTTACTAGGGGTCATCGCTGGCACGAGCATTCTAGAGCATGCCAAAGAACTGGCGGCTATCAGCATCAATGGGAAGACAATCATCGTAGCTGATCTGGTTGTCTTGATTTTCTATTTTTTAATGTTGCTGGGACTGGGAGTACTTTCATTACGAAGTACCCATCATTCTGATGCTGAACTTACTGGAGCGGTTTTTAAAGACCGTTTTCAGCTTCCCCCTCTGGCGCGGTTTCCCGAATTATTTGATGGGAAACTTTCGATACCCCTGATTGCCTGGTTTGGACTGGGGCTCGGTTTCGTATCGGGTTTATTAGGTATCAGCGGTGGAATTCTGTTATTACCCACTTTGATTCTAGGGCTGGGAATTACTACACATCGTGCTATAACCTGTAGCCTGGTCATTGTCTGGATTGTGGCTTTTCAGTCAACGATAGCGCACGCCTGGCATGGAAATATCAGTATCATTATTGTGATCGCTTTGCTGTTGGGCGGGACGGTAGGAGCCCGCTTAGGTTCTGATTTGAATGCTCGACTAAAAGGCTTGCAGTTAAGGAAACAGTTAGGCTGGTTATTACTGTCGGTGGCTCTTATGATTGGAACCCGTCTGGTCTTTCTGCTGGCCGGATAAAGCATCACAGGAGGGAGAAGGCATAATGGCAATGAAATCAATCCTGTTTATGACAGGAGATTACGTAGAGGACTATGAAATCATGGTCCCTTTTCAAGCGTTACAGATGGTGGGTTATCAGGTAGATGTAGTTTGTCCCGATAAAAAATCTGGTGAAATTATTCGGACTTCGGTACATGATTTCGAAGGGGATCAGACCTATTCCGAAAAACGGGGACACAATTTTACCCTGAATGCGACATTTTCTGATGTGAATCCGGATGATTATACAGGCTTGTTGATTCCCGGTGGACGTGCTCCGGAATATATCCGTCTGAATGAACGTGTATTGGAAATCGCGCGACAGTTTTCCGAAGACGATAAACCCATTGCTGCCATCTGTCATGGTTTGCAGTTGTTGGCAGCAGCCGGAATTCTGAAAGGAAAAAGCTGTACCGCATATCCCGCCTGTGCCCCGGAAGTCATTCTGTCTGGTGGTACTTATGTCGAGACACCCATCGATGGTGTGCATGTAGATGGAAATCTTGTATCTGCACCCGCCTGGCCTGCCCATCCCCAGTGGTTGGCAGCATTTTTGGATGTGCTGGGAACGAAAATCGAACTGTAAAGACACGGATTTTGATTTGTTAATTCTGTTCTGAATTTGGAGATACACTGATGTCTTGCTGCTCATTCAACTGGTCTACCATCGGAGCGGTTCTGGCAGGCTTCGCTGTGATATTGGGAGCGTTTGCCGCTCATTTCTTCGATGGCTATTTTGCAGAGAAATATGATGGACAGGTCAAAATTGTGGCGGGTAACGAAGTTCCGGCAGCCCAGAAATATCTGAATGACTTTAAAACCGGTGCCCAATATCAAATGTATCATGCATTGGCTTTGCTGTTCGTCGGTTTTTTTGGACTGACTTCACGAAAGAAAAAATGTTTGAACATTGCTGGCTGGTGTTTTCTGCTGGGGATTATTTTTTTCTCCGGCAGTCTTTACGTTTTAACATTAAGCGGTCAGACTTTCTGGGGAGCGATCGCCCCGATTGGAGGGACGCTGTTTATTGTGGGCTGGTTTACACTTGCTGCAGGGATCTGTTCCTGTGGTTCGTCCGATATGATTACCGGGCCAGAAACTCCTTCCTCAACATGATGCCAATATTTCTTGGCTTTTAATTAATGAAATGATCTTAAACGATCAAACCTCCCTTACTTCAGGATTGATGAACTCATGCTGATTTTTGATGCACACCTCGATATGGCCTGGAATGCCTGTGAATGGAACCGGGATCTGGAATTACCCGTCAGTGAAATTCGTAAATTTGAAAGGCAGTTTGAAAACATTAACCCCGGCGAAGCCACGGTCTCCTGGCATGCTTTACGCAAAGGGGGCGTTGGAGTCACGATATCGACACTGCTTCCTCGATTAAATCGTAAAGATGCTCCGTTAAGTCATTATCAATCAAGAGAAGCCGCCTACGGTGTAGCGATGGGACAACTGGCCTATTACCGCGCGATGGCAGAAAAAGGTGTATTAAGAGAAATTTCCGATAGTAGCAAGTTGCAAAGTCATGTTGCGGAATGGGAAACCAATGAAGATTCTGCACGTGCTGAAGGGAGTTCTATACCGATAGGATTTATTGTTAGTATGGAAGGTTCTCCTCCAATTCTCTCGCCCGAACAGATTGAGCATTGGTTTGATGCGGGTCTGCGAATTTTAGGACCTGCACATTATGGTCCCGCTCCTTATTGTTATGGTACGGGCAGTGAAGGGGGACTCAAAGAGCAGGGGCCGGCTTTATTGAAAGAGATGGACCGGGTCGGCATGATACTGGATGTAACTCATTTGGCAGATCAATCGTTCTGGGAAGCGCTGGATGTTTATCAGGGGCCTGTTTTAGCCAGCCATCATAATTGCCGGGCGCTGGTCGATGCAGATCGTCAATTGACGGATGAGCAAATCAAAGCCTTGATTGAACGGGGAGCCGTCATTGGTTGTGCCTTTGATAACTGGATGATTAAACCGGGGTGGACCATTGGCGTTTCCGATCCGGAGACAACCTCTGTTGAAGATATTGCCAACCATACCGATCACATTTGTCAGTTGGCCGGTAATGCAAAACATTGTGGGATGGGAACAGACCTGGATGGTGGATTCGGGAAGGAACAGACCCCCCACGATCTGGATACGATTGCCGACCTGGAAATGTTTGCAACGATTCTCGAAAAACGTGGCTACAGTTCAGAGGATATCAAAGGCATCATGTCTCAGAATTTTATCGATTTCTTTATCGAGGCATTACCGGCTCAATCAACTTAATATTGCCTGGTCAGAATAAAATAGAGGACGCCGTATCTCATTGTAAATCAATGGGATACGGCGTTTTTTGTTTTATGGAAAATCTTTTTGAAAATGTTTCAATATAACACATCCCCTGGCGAATAACTGACAGTGACGTGGCCGATCGGTTTGGCCTACTGTTCCGAATCGAATATTTGTTGAGGGAGTGTGGACAATGGTATTTTTCTGTAAGAAATTTGTGATAGGTGCGGCAGTGCTGGCCACGCTGGGTACCTTCGTGTTTGGCCGAGATGTTGTGAGCTATATGAAAACAGCTGGAAGCTCAGTGAGGGATGCAGTCAAAGCGGAGGTCCCTGTTGATTTCGAAGTAGAGCGAGCACGAAAGATGGTAGAGAATCTAGTTCCTGATATCCGACGTTGTATGCATGTGATTGCCGAACAGCAGGTTGATGTGGAATCGCTGCAAAATGAGATTCATGAATCTGAACTGGCGATGAAGCAACAAAAAGAAGCAATGTTTACGCTACGTTCCGATTTGGACTCCAATGACACTGAATTTGTGTATGCAAGTCGAACATACTCCAAAGACGAAATTCGCAACGATTTGTCACAGCGGTTTGACCGTTTTAAAATTGCGACGGACACAGTCAAACGAAATACACAGATTTTGAAAGCACGTGAAAAAGCATTGGATGCCAATCGCGAGAAGCTTGAAAATATGCTGTCTGCCAAGATGGACATGGAAGTGCAAATCGAACAACTGGAAGCGCGTTTGAAATCTGTCCAGGCTGCCGAAACGGTCAGTAATCTGGAAATTGATAATTCGCAGTTAACGCGAGCCAAGAGTCTGATCAAAGACTTGAACAAACAGCTTGATGTCAAAGAAAAGCTTCTGGATGCTGAAGGGAAGTTTACAGGCTTGATTCCCGTTGATACAAAATCTGAGGAAAAACGGGATGTGGTAAAGCAAATGGATGAATACTTCAAATTGAAGACTGGCGACCGAGTCGCTGCTCAGTAATCATTCAGGTATGGATATGAAGCATTGGCGCGAGTGGTGGCAGGTAGTTTTCGCCTTCAAGCGAGGCTGCCTGCCCCGTGCCAGATTATCAATTGATCATAATCAGTAAGATCATCAAGGAAAAAACAGATTCTTTTAGACCAATTCCCGGAATCATACGTTAAAATAAAGAGTTAAAACGTCTACAGCTTTGTCTTCCTTGTCATGAGTACTCAGGAGAAAGACCTTGGGTTTCTTCACTTCATCATCAAACGATCAAAGGCAGATTCCAGCGACAAAACCCGTCGTTGGTTCGAGTTATCTGCTGTGGATTGATGGTGTGGGAACCTATCTGGTTTATCTACAGGAGACCATGAAAATTGGTGGCCCGGGAGAACCCGGCACCGTAGGAGGCTTGGGGTCCGCATGGGCCGATTTATCGTTACTGGCTAATCTCTCACGGCATCATGCTTCAATAACGCGTTCAGGCGAAAGTTATTTTCTAGAAGCGAAAGCCCCCATATTTTGTAATCAGCGTTCTGTTAACGATCGCGTCTTGCTGAGCGATCAGGCAGAGCTTAGACTGAATGCACAAACAATCATAACATTCAGGCAACCGACAGTATTAAGTGCTTCTGCCTGTTTAGAGTTAACAAGCCATCATCAGCCGCAACAGCGTCTTGATGGAATCGTTTTGATGGCGGAGACTTGTTTGCTCGGTCCTTCAAGCGAAAATCATATTGTGTGTCACAACTGGCCGGGTACGGTCATTTTGTATCGGCAGGGTGATCAGATTTTATGTCGTTCGAAACTGGAAATATTTGCGAATCAGGAAGCTGCATCGCAGGGAGCCGTTTTAACCCCGGGTTCTCTGGTCAATGGTCCTGAGCTACGTTTTCGCTGGGAGGTTGTTACTTAAACAAGTTGGGGTATTCTCGCGCAAATTAGAATCAGGAATTATGGAAATTGGAATTATGGGTGGAATAATTGGATTATTGTTTTTATTAATTTCGGCTGTTTTTAGTATTTTATGTTTTGTGTTTTGGGTCTGGATGCTTATCGACTGTCTCAAGAACGAACCATCGACGGGCAACGATAAAATCATCTGGGCTTTGGTGATGCTGTTCACTGGCATTGGAGCTTTGTTGTATTACTTCATACGTCGCCCGGAACGAATTAAACAAACAGGACAGTAGAATCGAGAAAATAAAAAGATCCAAGGCGACTTTTCTAACGTTGTTAAAATATAGTCATTGATCATGCTTGGTGTGTATGGAAATACATGCTTTCAAAATATAGCTCTTAATTGTTAACCGTATAACAGCTACGTTGTTTAACGGATGGAATGGGTCATGAAATTCACCTTTGCACCAGAATCGAAACCTTTAGAAGGATTTACGATCAAACGCGCCATAGATCGGGGCGGCTTTGGTGAAGTGTATTATGCACTGAGCGATTCCGGCAAAGAGGTCGCGTTAAAACTGCTGCAACAGAATATGGACATTGAATTACGCGGCGTAACCCAATGTTTGAATCTGAGTCATCCAAATCTGGTCACAATCTTTGACGTGAAGACAGACCGAGATGGTGAACATTGGGTGGTGATGGAATATGTCTCCGGCCAGGGGCTTGATAAAGCCTTACATCAAAATCCGAACGGGATGCCGATGGAACAGGTTCGGTATTGGCTGTCAGGCATTTCGGAAGGACTCTCGTACCTGCATAGTCGCGGTCTGGTTCACCGGGATCTGAAACCTTCGAATGTATTTCGTGATGGAGAAATTATTAAGATCGGTGATGTGGGATTATCCAAGTTTATCACCCATAGCCGCCGTAGTGCCAATACACAGAGTGTGGGGACCGTCTATTACATGGCGCCTGAAGTGGCACGAGGACGTTACGGAAAAGAAGTTGACGTGTACGCTATGGGGGTCATGGTTTACGAAATGATTACTGGTGTCGTTCCCTTCGATGGTGAATCGACGGCGGAAATCCTGATGAAACATCTTTCCGAAAAACCAGACTTGAATCGTCTGCCCGCTCATTTGCGTGCCGTCGTAGGTCGTGCCCTGGAAAAAGACCCTCAAAAACGATTCACGGATATCAAAATATTCAAACAGGCGTTTGAGCGCGCCCTCTTTCAACGAGACACAATTACAGAGATACCAGAGGATTCCTTTGAAAACCATCAGACGGTTATTCAAGAATCTGTCCCGCAATGGAATTCTACTCTTGAAACGGAGGCGAAGAAAAA
>NZ_CALEMX010000487.1 GCF_937910335.1 uncultured Gimesia sp.
ATGACAGCATTCATAAGTGCTTTATGCCTCGAACCTTTCCTTTATATGCCAGAGTCTGTGTTTCATGATATCAACCACCATCGGTGAGACAAACACAACTCCAGCAGTTATTTCTCCGCCGGAAAACTCTACCCGGCGCGAAGTCCTTGGCCTGGAGATGCTGATTGAGACGCCCGAAAATGTTATTTTGACGTACCAGCTTGCCGGTCCGGCAAAGAGATATCTTGCTTATATGATTGATCTGGCTATTCGTATGGCACTAACGCTAGGCATGTGGATTGTCGTTCCGATACTGGGTATCGTCTTGCCGGGAACCGCAATGGGAATCCTGCTCGTCTTGATGTTCTTAAATACCTGGGGCTACTACACGATTTCAGAAGGGTTTTTCAAAGGACAATCCATTGGTAAACATATCTGTGGAATACGTGTGATTCGTGACGGTGGATATCCCATTACTTTCTGGCCAGCACTACTAAGAAACCTCGTGCGAAGTGCAGACGCGATTATTTTTTATGGTGTTGGTTTTACAAGTATGTTACTTACACGTCGCTTCCAAAGGCTCGGCGATCTAGTGGCGGGAACGGTCGTTATTCAGGAACGAACTCTATCGCTGCCGAGAAAGCCTGTTATTCTCGATAAAATTCAACCTTTGAATAAAAATGAAATCGGTAGTTTTTTACCACGCGATGAAATCCTCTCATTGATCGACGAGTTTATTGGTCGCAGGCATGTACTCACTTATGATCGCGGACATGCCCTGGCTGCGGTTTTAGCCAATAATCTAGCGGAGCGATTGAATTACTCGGGTGATCCCAAAAAGTTAACCCAATACCCGATGGCATTTCTGGCTTCAGTCTACAAAACATTCAGCTTTTCCCAGGAGGAGGAAGAACAGGAGTTTGTCTCTGCTTATCATCCCCGAAATCAGACTGCGGAGGTGAACCTTGAATAAACACAAATTTATTGAACAAAGGCGACCACACTGGAAACAGTTTGAAGAAACTCTCAGGGATGCTTCAAGATCTTCGCTCTCCAAACTTCCTGCAGAAGATATTTCGAATATTTCTCAACAATTACGTGAGGTTTCACATGATTTAGCTACGATACGATCGCGTGGGTGGGGCCATGATTTGATATCGTATTTAAATGATCTGGTCGCCCGTGGACATAATCTGTTTTATAGTGCTCCTCCTACTAATTTTGCTGGCCTCTACCGTTATCTGGCGATTGATTTCCCCCGTCTGTTTCGTGCCAACTTCGGCTATTTTCTCACAGCCTGTCTCTTATTTTTTCTGCCACTGGGAATCAGCTGGTATGTTGTTCAAAACAACCCCAGTCTGGCAAACAGGGTCATACCCGAAGAACTCATGTCTAGATTTGATACGATGTATGGAACAGAGAGCCCACTTAACTCAGAAGAGAAAAAAACCGAGGATCAAGAAGAAGAAACAGATTCGTCCGAGGACACCAGCTTCGGTAGCTTTGGTGATCAACGAGCAACGATGGCTGGTTTTTACATTAACAACAATGTGGGAATCGCATTGAAGTGTTTTGCATTAGGAATTCTGTTGGGAATTGGTACTGTTTACACTCTGTTATTCAATGGTATCTTTCTGGGTGCCGTATCTGGATATATTGTCAGCCAGGGCAACGGAGATCGTTTTTTAAGCTTTGTCATTTCACATGGCTCTTTTGAATTGACGGCGATTGCCGTTGCAGGAGGCGCCGGTCTCATGCTGGGCAATGCCCTGATTCATCCCGGTCAGAGAAAACGGTTCGAATCATTGCAGGTTCGCGGACTCGAAGCGGTTCAGATTGCAGGAGGTGCCGCCGTAATGCTGGTTGTGGCTGCGTTTATAGAAGCATTCTGGTCCCCGTCTGACATTCCGAATCTCGTAAAATACGTCGTGGGAAGCGGACTCTGGTTACTGGTCTTTTTATATCTGGGATTAGCGGGACTGCAATCTGATTCTCGGTTAGTTTCAGTGAGAAACAAGGAGCGAACCAGATCTCATAAATCGGACCATAGTGGGAAACAGCAACGATGAGATTTGAGCATGTCAATATTGCCTTTGTTCCTCGTAATTCAGCCAATTGTCTGGATTTGGCGATTATGTTCTATGGTCGCTTTCTAGTCTCCATTCTCAAGCTCTGGGCGATGTTTGCCATTCCCGCTTGTACGCTGGTCTATCTGCTCAGCTACTATTTTCTGGTAGATCTTAGAATCGCAATCACAATCGCTTATTTTACAACATCACCTCTGGGAGTTTTGCTTACCTGGAATACAGCATTATTTACTTTTGGAAATTCAAAGGGGTTCCCAAGTTTAAAGCGCCAATTGAATCCAAAATTGATTTCGTTAATCATTCGTTGTCTGTTTGACAGAACTGTTTTATTTCTCGGACCCGCATTAATTTTTTTCTCCGGTAATATTTTTATTATGCTGGGTTTCATTTATCTTCTGTTTCCGGGAATCTGGTTGGCATTACGGAACGGATTTCGAGTGGAACAGTCTTCGCTCCGTTATGCCGGCATCGCTTCATCACAGGGAACATCCCACGATCATCGTACGAAAGATTTAATTTCACATGATTTTGGGACACTATTTTTTCGAGGTGCCATGACATTCTTTTTCTGCTATCTAATAACATTCGTACTCTTTATCACCTTTGATTATCTTTCCTATACGTTGCTGGAATATCCAATATTAATGGGCCAAATTCCTTATGTTTTCGATCCTGAATCGATAGACCAGTCCCTGACTAATATCATACTTCTGATGACATCAGACCCAAGAGTTTTAACATTTTTGACGGGTTTCATTTTACTTGTTTATCCCATTGGTCGAATCGCCTGGTTCTTTACTTACATCGATCTACGGGTTCGTCTCGATTGCTGGGACATGGAATTACGTATGGCGGAACTTTCGCAAAAACTGAATCCTGGAGAGGCAACATAATGACGTGTTACTCCCAACAGGGTTTTATTCATAAATTAAAATTCATACTGTTTGTGACAGCCAGCCTGTCCCTGATGACAGCGACCGCTTTTTCACAGTCTACAAAGAACGCGCCATTCGATAACAATGCGCCTGATCGGGCAATGATTGAACAGGATACAAAAGAAATTCTCAATCGTCCTGAATTTCGCCATCTGACGCGAGAACGACAGATAGCCACAGATTCACCATTTGACCTCGAAGAACTCATCAAAGAAGAGCCAGAAACAAACACCGCTACCAACGATTCCTTCATAGCCGCCTTTGCGGGATCTATCATCATGTTATTTTCCTATGTTGGTATTGTCTGCGCCTGCGGTTTAATAGTGTATCTGCTCTATCGGTCTCTCTCTGGCTTCAGGTTTTCAGACAAAATAAAAGACAAATCACCCCCAGATCAATTACAAGGCGAATTGACATTGGAAGAGATTCTTTCTCCTGCTGAAAGCGAGGCATCAACATATCTGCAGAGAGCAAAAGAGTTGGCCCTGACCGGGGACTACCACAATGCCATCATTCAGTTGTTATATGGATCAATGAGTTTTATTGAACGATCGGGCTGGATTCGCTTTCGCAAAGGATTAACGTATCGGGATTATCTCCGCGCAACGCGACCTCACGGCTTGCCCTGCGATTCATTACGTCAGATGATTCGAACCTATGAACCATTGGGGTTCGGCCGCCGGGAAGCCACCAGAGAACATTTTGAAAGTACACTTAGTCATTATGAAGCCGCCTTCCAGAAAAAAGCGTGAACGCAGGAACGCCGGCTGGATCTGGCTGATGTTCCTCTGCGCATTACTCTCTCTCCACCTCTGGTTTCCAGAGTTTGGCACGGGAGCGTTCGACGATTCCTATAGTTCTTCTGCTGGTGGGAAAAAAGCGTTCTATCTGTTAATGGATTACGAATCATTTGGCGCAGAACGGAATCGTGTCCCCTTAACAGTCGCAATTTCTTCTTTGGACTATGACGATTCACTATGTCTCCTGGGGCCGGCCAGATACCCGAGTCCGTTGGAGTGGTCTTCCCTGCTTGCATGGGTAAAAGAGGGAGGGCATCTGATCGTTTCTGCGAATCACGAACACCCGGAATTTAAAATTGAACCATTAAAAATCAGCGTGAATTATCTCGATGAAACGGACCGTGAAAACATACCAATTGCTGAGCCAAATTCAGAAAAGAAAGAAGAGAGCTCTCTCTCGATATCATTAAAAAAAGAACATAGCCTGTTAGAAGGCAAGGCCACAACAGTCTTTCCTGACGCCCCCTCTATCGTCTGGGAGACCAACGCCCAGGTGAAATCAAAAACCGGACAAACACTTATTTCGTTAGGAGAGACTAAACAGGCGGTGCGAATGAAACACGGCTTTGGGGAAATAGTTGTTGCCGCTTCATCTGAAATTTTTTCCAATCAATCGATGGTTGATGGCGGAAGTGTTCCCGCATATCGACTGATTGAATCGGTGGGCGAAGCTGATTATATTGTCATTGATGAATCGTTAAATGCATCGGGCACTTCAAAGGTGGTGGCATTGTTAATTGACCCTACCTTTCGGCCATTGACGATCCAGCTCCTGATTACCCTGCTGGTATTTGGCTGGTGGCGCAGTACGCGGTTCGGCCCGATCCTTTCGTCCCACATACTTCCCCGGCATAACATTGTGTCTCACACTGACAATGTCGGGAATTTACACTATAAAAACGGAAATGGTCGTGCTTTACTCTATGCTTATGTCAAACAGTTGTTCACGGAATTAAATCTCAGACGATTTCGGGGAGAAGAACACAGGGTGATTGACCCCATTGCCCGGCGCTTGAATGAAGACCCTCAAAAAGTGAAGTCTTTTCTGAAACAGGCGGCGAAACTCTCGAAATCGGAAAAAGTGACTCGTCAACAATTGGGTGATTTGATTCGTAAATTGTCAAAAATTCGTCAAGCAGCTCAACCTGGCAGTTCCAGGATTAAATAACGAAAGCATTTCAGTGCTCACATATTTTTCTATTGCCAAAGTAGGAGACATTCCAGAAGGGGAAGGCCGCGCATTCCATGTAGAAGGACAGATGGTTGCCGTCTTCCTTAAAGAGGGGGCTTACACAGCCATCAATGACTTCTGCCCGCATCAGGGGGCACCGCTTTCTACCGGATATGTTGATGATGAGGGGGCGGTCACCTGTCCGTGGCATGCCTGGCGATTCTGTATCAAAGAAGGAACCTGGCTCGATAATCCCAGGTCAAAACTACAGGTTCCCGTGTACCCGATTCGTATTGAAGGTGATGAGATCCAAGTGGGACTGGAACTCCCTCCCGAAGAATCAGAAACCCGAGAAACTCAGAGTTGAAATGACTCTCCCGGCTCCAATACGATGGGTTCAGCCGATGTCTGGTTTCGAATTTGATCAGCCCACGCGGCTGCATCCTGTTCAATCAGAGGCCAGGTATTATAATGCATGGGCATTACGCGTTTCGGGGCGATCATGCTGGTTGCTTTGACTGAGTCATCAGGGCCCATTGTAAAATTATCTCCAATGGGTAGGATTGCGAGATCCACACCTTCCTCACCGATCAGTCTCATATCGGAAAACAGACCAGTATCTGCAGCAAAATAAATTGTTCCCTCTTCTAATTTCAGCAGAATTCCACAAGGACTGCCTCCATTACTTCCGTCGGGAAGCATTGAACCGTGATGCGCAATTGTGAGTTTCACTGTTCCGAAATCGTATTTGTGTGCGCCACCTATATGCTGCGGATGCACATTTTCCACACCCTGCTTTCCCATCCACTCAATGATTTCATAATTCGCAATCACCAGCGCATTGGTCCGCTTCGCAATTTCGACCGTATCTCCGACATGATCGCCATGTCCATGACTGACGATAATTGCATCAGTTTTCGCCTCGTTCGCTGAAATCGATGCATTTGGATTCCCTGTAAAAAAGGGATCCAAGATGATTATTTTACCGGCGGTTTCAATTTGAAAGGTGGAATGTCCCAGCCAGGTAATATTCGTTCCCATGTTTGCCTCTGAGGGTGAGAGAAGAAGTTGACTCAAGTTACACATCTGCAAGATACAACAAATCGTCAATCTATTTCAAGCAGTTTGCTTCACATATCGATAGGCAAAACAGATTACCCCGCTGACAAAACAAACCATTGCGAAAGCCGCAATCCCTCCACTCAGTAATAACCAGCCTGCCAGACCGATGAAAATCATAATCGCTCCCAGCCCTTTTTGAGCTGATGCAGATTGAGGACAGCGGGATACAGACCAGACTAACCCGATTAAGATAACGCTCCAAAATAAAGTCCAGAGCACCGCGGAACCCATCTTATACGTATTTTCGGATCGTACATTCAAGGCCAGCTTCGGTTGGCCGTTAATTTTCGAGAACACGAGTTTGTGACCTTTCAAGGGAATCTCAAACTTGAGCGAAATTCCCCCCGCCTGTGTCCAAGCCGTTTGCTGGTCACCTCTTCCTTTTCCAACATCGACTATGAAGTGATTACCAGAATAAGGTCGTTTACTACTATCAGAATTGCGAATTGTATGTGACTTAAGCGATGCAGGCCCGCCTAGCGGCAGGTTTGGTGCTTCTTCAATATCATTCAACTGATACCATACATTTTTTTCTTTTTGTATCGCCTGATTTCTGCCTTCTCGATTCTTAAATTGTAATTTCCACTTACGTGTTTGCTCATCACCAGCAGATGCATTTGGATTTTTTCCCAAGCTCAGTTTTTCATTGAGGCCGAATGGTGAATTTTTTGGCATTTGACCTAGTTGTTGTGTGCTCAGATTAGATTGAATCTGCTCGTTCGCATTCAGTAAGCTTTGCTGCCTTCTGAGAGCGCGACCGTCAGCCGATTGGGATTTGCCCCCTTTTTGCTTTTTCGCATCTGATTTGCCTTTTCCTGCTGAATAGAAGAAGCCTTTCAGTTGAGATTTGGAATCTGTGATTTCATGTGGAACTCCTGGTTTTCCAATGGGAGTTCCTGCATGAGCTTGAGCAAGTGTATTCTGTTTCGTTTGAAGACGAGGTCGGCCATTTGCATTGTACAGGTCCGTATTATTTCCGATGACTAACTGATTAAAAGTTTCTTCAGAATCAAAATCGGCCTGCCCATCTTTATCTTTAGAAAATCCAAGTATTTTTTTTCGTTGTTCCTGCCGTTGCTGCTCCTTCAATTGGATTTCGCTGATCTGCTGCTTAATCTGTTTTCCTTCCCGGCTGTTAGTCGGGTTCGCAGCCCGTTCCAGTTTCTGTTCCAACTGTTTGAGATTTCTAACTACCCGGCCGCGAACGCGATCACTTTTACTTCCAGTGTAAACGGAGTATAAGTTTTTCACATCGTTGTTCAGGTTGGAGATGCTCAAACCCTCATCGTCAATACTTTCAACGGGAGTCATATTCGTCCGCGGATCATCGAGCAATGCTGTCGCGGAATATTCATCGGGAACATAAACGGTCCACTTTGTCTGAGCGACTGGAATTCCATAATCGGCATCTTCAGCAGGAATGACAATCTGGGGAGGCTGTAAATCAATTGCTTCTGCTGACCACCGGAAAGCCCCTTTCGGCAAGGGAGATGTCAGGCGACCTGCCAATATTAAATTTACTGAAAACGAGAGATCGGCTGCACTCCCTTTGGGTAATGCAATCAGGTAAATGACCTCGTTTTTATTCTTTAGTTTTGCATCATCTTTTAACACGACGGGAGCCGTGGGTACATCTTTGACGAAAGCGCTTAGTACCTGAGTATTTTCTGGAAGTCGAACTGCCAGAAATTGTCGTGAACGATTTCGTAATCGATAGTCTGCATGTGTTTTCCAGCTGCCGTCATTTGCCAGTACCGTCGTCAATTCTGACAAATTGACGGCAGCGGCTGCTCCCTGATCGGCCTGAAACTGTTGAATCTGATAGGTTGGCGGTTTGCCATTCTGAATGATACGTGCCAACTCCATCGCCTGATTTGCCAACGAATCATTAATTTTCAAAGGCATTTCCTGACGATCGATGCTTGCGATACTTTCCGGATTCATCAAAGAAAGACGTGCCCATGAATGATTTACAAGCATTAGAAAGTGTTGTTGAATTTCTAATTCGGTAGTCTGTGGATCAACTTTTCCACTGGTATCCATGACTCGCACTTGTGGAATTTCGATCTGACCGGAAGTTGGCGGTGACAGAGTCGATTCAGCCGTGATGAAGTAAGAACCTTCGACGGAATCCTGCAGAGAAACCGTCCATTGCACAATGGTTCCACCAATCACTCGTTTATCCACCTGACGAATCGATTCTCCACGAAAATCAAGATGCTCGCCTAACCAGGCAGGTGTCGTAAACGAGAATTTGTCAGTCGCAGCCCCCTGAATGGACCAGCGAATTCCGACGGTATGACTTACAGAAACATTTCCAACGGTTGTCATTACCAGCGAGTTGGCTGTAATTACAGGCTGTGCAGGAGAAATATCCAGTTTTACCCACTCTGGTAATTCGGCCGACGAGCGAAATGCAAACTGAGGTAATCGGGATTGCTGTCCTTTTAACTCGGCAGACAGATCATCAGCCGAAATTGCGCGCCAATCTTTTAATTCCGGCGCACGAGCCACCAGAGATTCATCACACCAGATGGCAAGATCACTTCGAACTGATGAAACTCCCAACGGCGTAGGCATCATCACTTCTGCTTCGCGTTGATTCCCTTCGCGAGGAATCACGCCATCAAAAACAACTTCCACCTGATTTGTTTTCAGTTCCTTAAATTCAAACACCAGCACCCGCATATCGTCGGCGTTCTGTTCAATGACATACCAGTCATCAAGGCCTGCTGCGTTCACGTTCAAAACCAGATAAGTTTCGGGCAATTCCACTACAAATGTGGACTCTGGAATTCCCTTTAGTTGATAACGCACCCTGCTGGAGAGGCTCATCTTCCGCTGAGAAACCAACACAGCGTGTTCAGCAATCGCCTGTTTTTCGGCCTGTCGACGCGTCACAAGAAACTGAAGTGACAGAGGGCGCCTGGAAAAACGATATGCCCATTGTGGACTCAGAGTTTGCCCGGCTATTTTTAATAAGGGTGTAGACGTACCCGGATTTTGAAATTTTCGCAAATCAATCTGAATCGCTCCTGTGATCTCTTCCGGGCGAACTTGAAACTGTGGCTCCAAATAGATCCCAACGGTGCCTGTTTCATTTGTGATATTTTCAGGCACGATTTCAGGCAGGTTGACGGAGCGTGATTGCTTGCCAACCGACAAAGGCTGAAAAGCGACTACATTGACCTGAGTTGTATCTTTCACATCACGTCGCAAAAATATCTTAATGCGGCGTGCTTCACCAGATCCTACAATTTCCCAGCCCCCCACGTCTGGTCCACTGACAGATTGAATGCGTAACGCTTCGGAAATTTTCAAATCAGCCTGATTCATTTCCCCTTGACGGATGCGATATTTATGTTCGCTCTGCAGTTTCATACCCGCGTCTTGAAGGATCATTGCCAGAGTTGACTTACATTGCACGACTCCCTGAATGGCGCCCCGGGCTTCTGCCGGCCGCCAGGCAATTTGAATATCGCCTCCCTGATCGATGGGAAGTTCCAGAACTGCTTTTCCTGCGACCATCTTTTTGCGATAAGAGGCTCTGGTGCCTGTCACACTGATTTGCGATTTGGGATCAGGCAGTTCCAAAGTCAATCGGCCACTGGCTACCGCCTGCAGATCAATATGAAAACTACCTGCGATTCCCGTTTGTTGTGCTGGAAGATCAAATTCCAGATCGAGCAGATGCAAACCTGGTTTGGGTATGACAATGGAATAAAAATGCGCTGCGACTGCTTTTTTTGCGATGTTTTTTTGCTTTGGATAGGTCAGCAGCGTTGCCGTCTTCCCGTCCAGCAGTGCACTGCTCATCGCGACTTGTCCTAATGGTAAAGGTAGTGTAACAGGCTGATTGCCAACCGTGTGAATCACCAGACGTCCCGTTACATGCACAACTGCCTGACCTGCTGCTGCCCCCGGCTGTAGTTTGGCAGCATAAAGTGCCTGACTGATGGCACCGACTGACGCGGTCGCCTGATTCACTGGCTGATCAGGGTTTGCTGCGTTCCAGAGTTTCGTAAATTCTTTTCGTGACAGAAAAACCCGCTGCGAACTTAAAGGGTCAGTACCTGCTTCATAGGGTACCACTAGATTCTGAGGCAACCGTGGCTCAAACGTTGGCTTCTTTTGAGCAAAAACAGACGCTGATTCAAACAGTAAACTACCCAGCAAGATCAATGACACAACCGTTGCTTTTTTATGATTCGACGAAGGAAATAATTCTTTAATCTCTGAACTAAGCTTGCGGACAATCCATTCTCCTATCCAGAAACAAACCGCCAGCATAGAACCCCAAAAGACGCCATCCAGAATTATCTGATACTTGACAGGAATCAGTGCACTGCAAGCGAATGGCAACAGCAGACCGATGAGAACCAAAGTCAGTTTTCGTAAACAGGACATTCCCCGCATGAGCCAGAACAACCAGAACACAGCCGCGATGACTGCCACGAAGATTCTCTGACTCGTCTGTCTCTCCTGCAGTGAGAAAGCCAGCGCCAACGGTTTTTTTTGAGGTTCTCCATAATATTGAAAAGACAGCATGCGAAAACCATCTGGCTCCGGCAAAGGAGCCACGACTGACAATCGTCCGCCTAACGCTTTTGCAGGACGTACTTCAGCCAGTTTTCCGGTCGCTTCCTTTTTGGCAGACTCTCCGGCTTGTATCGCGGGAACATTCAACCTGCTTCCTCCCATCCCTCCTTGTGCTCCACGAGATAATGTCTGGTCACCACCAAATCCACCCTTAGATCTTTCTATCAACCTTTCTTTTTCCACACCAAAAAGACTCTCACTCGCAGGAGATTCTTCAGGCAATGACAATGCTTGCGACAGGGGAACTGTAAAACCCGGTTTTGTGACAGGCGCTCTAGCTGCTGATGGTTGAGACGTCGCTGGTGCGGCCATTTCCGCTTGAACTTCGAAGACATCGTCGACACCACCAGATAAGTCCGCATCATCATTTAAATAATATGCAGAGGGTAGTTCCGCATACGAGGGGAAGCTGGCAGCTTCACGTGATTGTTGGACTGCAGGTAACATTAATGCCACCAGCACAGCCAAGATACAAAAACCGCCGATCAAGGAAGCCGCGCCAGTGAATCCTCCTCTGCGAAACGCATACGTACAAATCAAAAGCACAACAGACACAAAGAAGATAACAAAGGCTCTACCCAGAATTTCTCTCGTTGAAAGCAGGGAAACCTGTTGACGAATCGTTTCAATCATACCGAAACGAGTCAATGGTTGATCTGGTACGAAATCTCCGGTGCTCTCCGAAATGAATATTTCATTCGGATACAGAATGGACCATGATTGATTTAGAATCTTTAAGGGTTGGATCAAACCTGTGCCACCGACGACAGCAACCTGTGGCGGGCTTTGTGTAAATTGCCGTGTTTTATGTACCGGCGCCCGGTTTGCATCATACAACAGTTTCAAAGTGTGAGCGCCGTCCGCTCGACTGTCCGCAGAAACGGGAACAATGAATGCCTGGCCGGTATCACGAACTTCAACAGGTTTCTCATTCACAAGGGCAGATAATAATTGAGATTGATCTGGTAAAATGACCCGTAGAGATTGAATGCCCACTGCAGAAAAAACCAGGAGTGCCTCGTTTTGGACTTCACCTGCATTTCCTAATACACTTTTCAGGATCAGTTGATGAGCAATTGCGGTCGGCACGGCTGTCTGATCAAAACGGGTTTCCTCAGCCTGAATCTCGTGCCCGACTCCAACAAACCGGTAAGCGGCTACGATTCGTTCTCGTGGCTGGTAAGAAACAGGCTGTTGTAATTCGGCCGCGTCAATGGATGTCAGCGACTGACCGCGCAGACCAGTCGCTTGAATTTTCAAACGCTGATCACCCTCGGCTTCAAACGCGACTTCACCATATTGACGATCTGCAGACATAATCTGCAGTTGAGGAATTTTAACGATCTCCCCCACTTTCCGCAGCTGTTCTACCGTCACTGCCAGAATCTGTTTCCCACTTAAACGTCGATCCATTTTTAACGTCCAGACGCGGACTCCATTCATTGGTTCGTCGGCGACTTGCTCGATAATTTTACCTGATGTTTTTATCAGTCGAAATTGTAGATCTGATCCCGCGCTTTCAGGAAGTGCCACCATTAACGTTCGATAACTGCCACGCTCCACATTCAGTGTCGCTTCGAAATGAGAAAACAGAGTCGTCTGATCCAATCTGACATATTGTAAATGGTGTGCGGCTAATTGAAGTGGCTTTCTAGAGACTGACATACTGCCCGCATAGTTATCGTCTTGATACTGATATCCGAAGCGCATCCTGGGAAGCTGTTCCTGTATCGGTTCCAGATTCGTCAACCCACTGGGAATCAGATCCCAATCGCTATTGGCATTTATGACAATCGAACCTTCCAGAATTTTTGCCTGAGGCAATTCAATTTCAGGAAGTTTCAGCAACTGACTGTCCGCTTCCGGAGGCCAGTTTTCCAGGTCACGATGGGCTAGTACCATTACTTTGGCTTCCGTATTTGCGGATAGCGCTTTGGGAAAGGTGAGTCGAATGAATTTACTGCCGGCTTCTCGAGACGATTCTTTCCAATCAATGTTTTGGTTTTGCAGAGTTGCTCCCAGTATCGTCCATTCGGCTGGAATCTTCATTTGAAATTCGAATAGAGGCGCGAACAGACTTTCTACCGTTGTGACCAATCGTAAATCCATACCCTGCTCATTGATCTCAACAACAGTGGAAGCAGCCATTTGCACTTCAGACCGTTTTTCCTGCGTAATCAGAGTGATTCTGAATTTTGGCTGCCAGAAATCATAATCCAGACCGGGATTCACTGCAGTGCGAACGGGCGTGCCTTTCCGTTTTGGTTTCTTTTCTAGAACCTGTCGTCTGACACCATCGGCCTGCTCCACCTGCAAACGAACGCCTAACGGATAGCGAATTAATACAGATCCCACATGGGAGTTTACTTTATCAATGTAGAGATCGGGGACTTTCCAGGCTTGATCCGTTTCAGTTGTCATCACACCGCGACAGAGAATTTTTCGCTCACCCTCAATGGGTTGGCGATAATTCAGAGTAATCTCAGTTCGACGTCGATCTTTCATACTGTCGTTTAAGATCCAGGATTCCAGGCCCGTTGATTCCACGCTGACAATTTCCAGAGATTGAGGAACACTGAGTACAATTTGATCGAGAGTCTGACCGTAGATATTGAGAGCCGACTGTGCCTGCCAGGCAACTTTTCCGGGACTCACCGAAACACCGATCGCACTCCGGGCAAACACCAGCGAATCATTTGATTGTTGACGAGCCTGCTCTGTCATTTTTAAACTCACCTGACCTTCGCCGCCAATAGGGAAGTCGTAGACTCTTTTTTTATCAGCTGGAGCAGACGAACTTACCTTTAAATCATTTACGATAAGGTGCTGGTTTGAAGGAATTTCTATCTTGAAGTGACTGGGAATACGAGGCAGGAGTTGAAACTGGGCAACCTGATCGCTGCCTACCGTATTCAGTGGTGCTGACATTTTTAACACAAGTTGATGTTCGCCCGGATGCTGACTAAACAACTGCAACATCGTTGTTTTCCCTGTCGAGCGTGCAATCATCGCTGGTTTTTGATCCAACGTTACCGCTTCAACCGCTAACCCATTTAAAGGCAGATTAATTATTGTCAGCTTCTGTTTAAATTGTCGAAACGAAATCGTTGCTTCAATTAATAGCTGACGATCCGAACTTTCTGCCCGATACGTCGCAGCATGGAGAATGACATTGGACTGTGGTATCTCAACACCGCCGGAATTCAACCTGGCTTGTTTTTTTAAAGCTTCATATTTTGACCGCGGTAGTAACACACCACTGCGATCGCGGTTTATTAAGGCGTCCAACTGATCCACTGGAATATAAACGGCGGTCTTAGGCCATTTTTTCGGTTCGGGATTCGATGCACTTTTTTTGGCAACAGTCTTCTGCGCAGAGACAAGCTGTAGATCAAATGAACTCAGACATGCAATGCAACTTACCAAACACATCAAAAAACTCAAAAAGCCTTTATGATGAAGAAATAGCCGATGCGAATCGGTTGTGATCTGGCAAGAGTTTTTCGTATTCAGAATCATGGCGAACCTCATTGAAGTTTGTCGCTCACTATTTGTCTTATTTATTCATACATTAACGATGCCTGTCTTGGGTAAAACAGGCATCACAAATTGTCTCTACTCGTTATCTGATTGATCTTGCAGGAAATCATCAAATACACCCGGAGGCGGAATCACAGCCGTTGAATGACCACTGACATTGATTGCTGGTTTCTGTGAATCAGACAAAACATGCGGCTTACCTGATATAGAGGATTGTCCGGAAAACGCATACAAAATCCATAAAACCAGCAGTGTATATATTCCAAAGCGGGCTGCATAAACACCATACAGGATTATGTCAGCGTTGTTTAATGAGACCAGCGCGAGAATAAATACTACGAAAATCAGGGTAGCTACTTTATTAACCCATGATTTTTTTCGCATCACAAAAGCAATCGCGACCAAAGCAAAACTCAGCACCCAGGAAACATTGGAGAGTTTCCACCATGAGACAGCGATTTCACTACTGTCGCCTAAACGAGTAAAAGTAAATGCACGGCCTTCAGTGGGAAAGTCGATCAAGGAACCGGCTGTGGCACCAATCCATGAATCAAAGGCATTCCCTGAAACCTTCTTCCCTCCCCGTTTGGGAATGATGCCAGCAAGAGAAGGTGGATCCGCGAGTTCAAACTCGTCAGAGACACTCACCAGAGCGTACTGCTCTGGAACCCAGATTGCTGACTTTAATTGTTGAACAACCACATTCTCGCCAGTCGTCCCACCAAATCGAGGTAGTGGCAGTTTCAAGTTGCCACCCCATGAATCAGTGATCCGGGGCACGGGTTTCTTGAAAATCAGGCTAATCAAAAATGATTGATCTGAAGCTTGATCGCGCGCCACATTTATAAAGTAAGTGGACCAACCCACTTCCTTTTGGCCTTGCTCATCTTTTTCCAGAGGAACTGGTTGACCGGCTACAGTAACACTGAGAGGCTCCATGCCTTCCGGCAAAGCCACTTTTAGCTGTTGACGTTCACTAGACTTCATTAAATATCGACAACGATAGGTTGAATGCCCTTCCTTGCTCACGACCACTTCTACCAGTGATTTCAAAATGATTGTTTCCACAACTTCCTGAATTTTGTGTCGTGTAGATGCGAGTTCCAGAGTCACTGGCTGATTATAGTAGCGATAAGCCAGGAAACCTTCCTGAGGTAAATACTTCAACTCACGAATATCGATCGGATCCAGCAGCTCGTCCAATTGAGATGTTGAAACAGAAAGAGTTTTCGATTTTCTGACGGATATCTCTCCATAAACCCTGGATAACGGAACAGACCGAGATCGCTGTTGATCTTCCGTTTTTTCCAGACCGAGTACTTTCAATGGCTGCAGAATGATTTTCTTCAGCGAAAGTTCTTCTGTTTCATTTTCCTTTGCCACTTTCTTTTCGTTGTCAGCCTTCGCTTCTGCCTTATCACCTTCCGCATCTTTGGCAACTTCTTTTTTCACGGGCTTTGGCACAGAAGCTAACATGCCCGGGGTGATGTCATAGCGAACTTCAATCGAATAAGGCCCTTGTACATTCCGCTGCGTAGTAACAGTCCAGATAACCCAACCACCATCGACGGCCTTTTCGGAACGGCTCTTCTGCTTGATCGAGGGAGCTGGTGCTGCAGACAATAATCGAATCTGAATCAAGTCGGCGATTGCTTCGGGTACAGCAAATCGAAAAGTATCTATGCCCGCGTATTGTACCTGGTAATTGACTCTCGTTGTCACTTCTGCAATTTGTTCTTTGACATCGACACTGGTTGCCACGTCTGCTACGAGTCGTGTTGGCTTAATTCGAATCTGAACCGGAATCATGACCGGACGACGATTGTAATCCCAAAGTGAAGCCAACGACATGTTGGCGGCCTGTGACCGCGTTGTATTGGTAGCAGGCTGCGCACCAATCACGTCGGGATTGTTAATAATCAGTTCCATTGATTCCGGCGCAAAAACGGCAATCTGACCCGTTTCCCGTTCGATGTTCGTGGGTTCCAATAATGGAACATTAATTTTTGAATCCTGTTCTCCCTGATTGAAATCCTGATGACCACGAATCTGTAGTTTGAGTTTCCCCTGATACTTTTGCAGTAATGAGATTGTTAACAGCCGAGACTTTTTATCAAAGTTATATTCTTTCAATCCCGCGACATTGACTGAGTCGATTTCGAGTTGAGCGGGGACCTTCAGTTGAAATGAAAATATGCCTGCCCGTTGAATATCATAATCCAGTAAGGCACCCAGTTTTATTTCATCTTCACCAAAAAAGCACTCCGTCAGTTGATTCACAAATATACGAGGTTTCAGGGGTTGTACGCTGATTTGCAACTTTGCTGAAGGGTTAAAGAACCGGTAATAGATTGCGTTTGGTCTTTGAATACTTGCAGGCATCCCGGTCGCTTCACTGCGCGTTACTCCCTCGGAACTGGTAACGGAAAACGTCATCGTTTCTCCGGGAACAATGGCAATCTGACCACTTTCCCTGATGACATCCAGTGCATGAATTCCATTCGTGGTTGCGTCAGAGAAACCTAAGATTTCAAATGCTTCTTCCGGGATTTCCTTTTCTGTATGCACTTGAATCATCGCACCATTTTGTAACTTATTGAGGAACTCCACCGAGATGACTTGCCTGTTCTCTGCTTTCTCTACTTTCCAACTTTTAATTTTTGTATTGGAGGAAGAGAGATCCAGAATACGATCATTGAGAGGAACCGCGATCCGCGCACTCTGCATATCGCCTCTGAGAACGTCGTATTTCAATGACGCCTGTGTATGGATCAAACCATCTCGTATGGAAACCAGAGTGGAGTTTTCGACACTAGCCAGTAAATCCATTTCCGGTTTAGTGCTTTCACGGGGGTACCAGAGAACGGAGATTTGATTTGTAGCCCCCAAAGTCGACTTGACCATTGTTGAGGTTTTCGTTGATTCGATGGGAAGCCTGACTAACTGTGGTGTAATTTTTACTGTCTGGTCCGCTTCCGGAATCGACAATTCCAATGTCGTGATCCCCACTGTCGGACATTCAAACTGAAAACTGCGGCCTTCAGGTGAATTTTTCACACGCGTTAACAGCTCAATCTGTACCTGATGTTCCCCTTTTTCGGAAAGCAGTAGTGCATAACTACCATTACCTGTTCCCCGCAAAAAGACTTTGGACTTCCCGGAAGTTACTTTTCCAATGGCGGCCTTTCCAAATCTTAGCGGAACTTCCACCCAGGGGTCACCCATCACCTGAACCGTCAGGTTACAGTTGATACGGACGACATTTTCTTCAATCGTTCCGGTATACGATGAATTTGTAACGACGGCTTTGACCGGAAAGTGGAAACCCCCATCGGTATTGATTCCAGCCGCTTGAGACCAGAGATTTAAATATTCCAGATACGGCATGAAAATCGTCGCATCGGACTTGTTGAATACTTCCTTAATATTTTTAAAGGGGACATAAATCAGGCGATCCCAGTCATTCTCTTCTTTCGCAGTTTTTTCCGGATCATTCACTCCAGGCTTACCTGCATCTACCGGTGCCTGTGCCATCGAAAATTGGGTAATCCCAAGAGTCAGGGAGGCAATGAACGAAAAAAGGAAGAAACGAGGTGTGAATCTCAGATATCGCATATTATCCACCTTTTGTACATTATTCATTACCCTGCCATAATGTGAGAATAGACAGCAAACAGGGCAATCGCGTAAAAAGCGTTAAATTAAGAGTTTACAGAGTCCAGTATAGTTTTTTTCACTCGTTGTCTGAAAGATTGGACGTAAGTGAGACTAGTGAAATTGCGAAAAAAACGAAACTTTTCTACAAATCTGTTACGCAATTCAAGAAGCTCCAGTCAATCTCGCTCTCTAAAACAAGACGTTTGAAGGGCTGTTCTCAAACGAATCAGGTGATAAGGGAAGCTTTTCTCAGTCTGGCAAATCTCAAAAAAACATCGGTTTACCGATACAGGAAGCAGTGATAAACATCTTCCGGAGCAAGAAGCGTGCACAAATCAATATTTCACACAGGATTATGGCTCCCGCGTTTCCTGCTTGCTTCATAAACAAAAGCCATTAAAGTTTTGTTTTGCTGAATTGAATCCAGTGGAATCGCATTACATTCTCATTGAAGAACACCATTCAGGAATCGTGCCGACATGTTTCGAAATAACCTTCTTCGAGCTTTGTTTTTAAAATTGATAGCGCTGTCAAGTTTCTATTTATTGACAGGACTGAACCAAAGTCTGATCGCAGGTGACCTGAAGATCATTACGTTCAATGAAGATATCACCCCCGAGTTGGGAATTCCGGTGGCTTATGCTCCTGCAAGAAAAATTGTAACTCCACTTTACGCACGCGGAGTTGTGCTGATATCCGATGAGCGCCCGGTTGTATTGTGCGCAGTAGATGCCATTGGAATTGGAAATGAAGGATATGACATCTGGCGAACGAAATTGGCTGAGGCAGCGAAGACAACGGCGGATCGCGTTGCCGTTCATTCACTGCACCAGCATGACGCGCCACGCTTTGACTTCGCGACTGAGAAAATCATGGAACAGCAAGGACTTGGTGGAAAACGCTACGACAATGAATACAACAGACAATGCATCCAGAAAGTGGCAAGCGCGATCAAATCGAAGTGGGACGCTCCCCAAACCATCACTCATCTTGGTATCGGGAAAGCGAAGGTAGAAAAAGTCGCCTCGAATCGACGCCTGCTGGGCGAAAATGGCAAAGTTCGATTGATGCGATGGAGTAAATCTAAATCTCCTGAAGCGATAAAGGCTCCTGAAGGTACAATTGATCCCTTCCTGCGATCCCTCTGCTTCTGGAATCAGGACCATCCTATTGCCGTACTTAGTTACTATGCCACTCATCCACAAAGCTATTACGGTCAAGGTGATGTGAACTATGAATTTACAGGCATGGCGCGTGAAGCCAGAAATAAAGCATTGCCGGGCACTCTCAATGTCTACTTCAATGGAGCAGCCGGAAATATTGCGGCTGGCAAATACAACAATGGCTCGAAAAAAATGCGACCCATTCTTGCAAGTCGTATTGAATCGGCAATGAAAAAAGCATTTGAAAACCAGAAAGTGGAAGAAGTCACTTCCGCAGACTTGAACTGGAAAACCGAACTGACAGCCTTACCCGTCTCTACTCATCTGAACCCTGAAACCTTATTGGCGATCGTCAACGATCACAAAAAAAATGTGAGAGAGCGGTCTTCGGCTGCCTTTCAACTGGTCTGGTACCGCCGCGCGAGTGCAGGGCATCAAATACCGATAACCTGTCTGCATTTGAAATCAGCAGCAATCTTGCATCTTCCGGGGGAATTATTCATCGAATATCAATTACAAGCTCAGAAATTGGCGCCGGACAAAACCGTCTTCATGGCTGCCTATGGTGATTATGGTCCCGGTTATATTTGCACGGAGATTGCTTATTCACAAGGAGGATATGAATCAAGCCCTCGCGCCAGTCGAGTGGCTCCGGAAGTTGAATCGGTCCTCATGAAAGTGATCGAAAAGCTGGTGACTTCAACACCCCAAAGTCATCAAAGTAAACCCTGAGAATCATCTTTGATGCTATTGTCCATTTAAAGCTGATCCACGCTGGCTCGTGCCACCTGCTCCCTGACTGATATCGCCTACTTCATTCAAGCCTCCAGTCAGCAACAGGCCGGATATCTGAATTTCCGCCTGACGCATTGCGACGAGTGAAGTGACATACGACTGAGTTGATTCAAAAAAAGTACGACGTGCGGTCAAAACTCGCAGGAATTCAAATTCTCCCTGCCGATATCCTTCGTTGGTTAGCTCCAGGTTTTCTTTTGCCGAAGGGATGATTTCTTTTTCAAATCTTTCAACTTGTTGAGAAGCCTGCTGAAAGTTCCGATAAGTGATCGCCAATTGGTCCCTTAACAACAGCTGGATTCGTTCGGCATCGTTTAATGCACGATGGTAGTCTGAAGAAGCAACAGTGATATTACCTTCATTCCGATTAAAGAGTGGTAAATATACGCCGAGCTGAGCATTCACGATCTCATTACCTGTTTGGTAATCGTGCCCTACTCCTACTTGTGTCTGCAAGTTAGGCTTTGCCTGAACCTGTTGTCGTTCAATTTGAGACTGAGCTCGCTGGACACGATAATAAGCAGCCTGAAGCTCTGGGCTATTAGAAATCAGGGTCTGATAACTGGAATCCCAATCAGAAACTTTTGCAATTTGATCTTTAAGATCACCGGTCAAACGTCCCGATTCTAAATCTGGAACACCCACGACATTCACCAGCCGCTTCCATGACGCTTGATAAGCCAGTACAGCATTTTGATGAATGATCTGTACCTGATTCAATTGAATTTTAGCTTGCAGGATATCAGCGCGACTCGCCTGTTGGGCTTTAAATAATTGCTGAGTTACTTTCAGCCCGTCTTCAGCTATCTTGAGTAATTCCGTTGTCAGTTCAATTCTTCTTTGCGCGCCCAGCGTTTCGTAATGTCGTGAACGGACATCATTTTCAACACGCATTCGTTGTGCTTCATACTTCCATGATGTTTCCTGAACGTCTTTTTCTGCTACCAGTTCATTTAACCTGAGTTTATCTCCCGTGACAAAAGTCTGAGAAATAAAAGCACCCTGCCTGCCTGCAGTGCCGCCATCCCCAATTTCATCACCAAAATATCCTACAATCGGATTGGGGCGTTTCCCCACCTGAGTTTGAATACCGCAGGCTTTACCGACAACGGCAGACGCCTGTGCCAGAGTCGGATTGTATTGGCCGGCCATCTCTTCCATTTGGGCAAGTGAATAGCTCTTGCTTCCAAGACTCCCAAGTGTAGATTGACTTCCTGATGGCGCAGGAGGTACGGGGGGAGTCTTCAGTGAAATTTGATTAATGACAGGCTCATGCTTGAACTCGCTCTCGCTGGAATCGATTGCCTGCAATTCAGATTCTGCCTGTTCAAATGCCGGAAGCTCTTCTGATAACTCATCAGATTGTTTTTGATTCGTCGTTTTTTTAACAAACGGCTTCGCGGTGATGGAACTTGGAGAATGGAGACTCTCTGGTTCAACTGTGGTGTATTGTTCAAACTGTGAACAACTGGATAAACAGAATACCAGTCCCATAAAAACCAAAAATGAAACTATGAAATCAAATACTAAAAAATGCCTCTGGCGATTTCTTTCGCTGAAAAGGCAAACCAGATATTGATAGAACTTCGACATTGCAATCCTTTGCAAATCTCTGAAACGTAAAATGGGGTACTCAGAGTATCGGCAAGGGGAGATTCCGTATCGGTATTTAGAATGATGGAATTACCCGAGAAGACCAAATAGCTGGTCAACGTTGCAAGTAGAAGCTGTTACACTCATTAAAGACTTTTGGCAATCTGGTAAAAATATACCGATTTTAAAGTACTTGATTGATTAACCCGCATAAATTACCACTCAGAAACTGAGATTCCTGATGGATCAATTAGCGACCGCTGAAAGTTTGGGGAGAAGAGTAACCGAACGTCGCAATACTTCTTTTCCTTTTGACTTGATGGAAACATAGTATTTCCCTGGTTCAAGAACTTCATTGGCATAAATCTGGAATGTGTTTCGTAAATGTTCCCGAGAAACAATATTTCCTGAACGATGCACAATGCGTCCATTCTCTTCACAGAAGTGGCAGTCGATCCAGATATCTTCATGAGGTGGATTAAGACAACATTGTACGAGAATCAAATCTCCAACCATAAACTCGGTTTTACGATTTGTGAGCCGTCCACCCACAATTTGCGTTCCCACATCAACAGAAAGAAACTTGTCTTTTTGTCGCATCACCTGTTCCGGCGCCAGCATCTTTTGTACCAGCTCTGGATCAACTTCATGTAATGTCATTCGACCCTCGGCCCGTCTCAGACCATATAAGTCTTGTTGATACTCCACATAAACACTCAGGAATAAAACAGCCATGATGGCGCTCGTCCAGCTGACAGGTGATTTCCACCCAACATCTTTTTGTGGACGCAATCGTTCCACAGCTAAACTCAGTGCAGCTGAATATTGTCTCAACCAGTGTCCCTTGCGGCAGAATCGACGATATTGAGCTGACATCCATTGCACATCTTTCTCCGTGAGAAAGCAGAAATACATCGAAATTGAAATCATGGGAAAGATGTAGAGCCCCAATGAGAAGAATGTTCCAATATGAAATGCCGTTCCCATTGCCAGCCCAATAATTCGTCCCCATTTTTGCCAGACGAAAAAGACAAAAGCAATTTCCCAGACAATGGCTATATATGACATGACTGATAAAATAATCGGATACATTGTTAAAAAGTCGCCCACGGGATGTGGGTTATTATAACGTGACATCGCCCAGTAGCTGATCTGATCGCCTTCGAGATACCCGGGAGTATGCAGCTTCGTAATGCCAGCTCCGAAATAAATGACGGCTATTAGAATCTGTATCAGTCGTTGAGGCCAAATCTCAAAACGAGGTTTTTCATGTTTTGTATATTGCGGTATCGATATCCTGGCCTGCCTGCCTTTCAACCAACTGTCAACTGACCAGATAGCACCACAGTTTGAAAGGCTAAGCAAAAATAAGACATGGGTAGCGATGGCAGAATACTTCGTCGTCATACTAATGCTATCCATGAAACAGAAGTAAACATAAAGTATCACAGAAGCAATCAGTGAAAACCGGGTCATCCAGCCTAGACTACTGCAGACTAGAAAAAATCCCAATGCAGCAAACAATGCAACAGCCGCTGTTCCTGGAAGAAGCGGCAGAAAATCATAAAAGCCAAAAATATCGGCCAGAGGCGCAGGCGCCCCATCAGCAGAAAATAACTCTCTTGAAAAAGACCATCGGGTACATACCGTTCCAAACAAAACAAGTGGAATCAACATTCGCACGATAGCTAACCCGTAAGGAATTTCTTTCGCAAAAAAGAAACGTTTGAACGGATTATGAATCGAGTGAACTTGAGCAGAACTCACTTCTTTGACATCCATGCTTAAAGTCCTGTTTGAAGTTTTGACTTATAAAAGGAATGAACTGGTGAAAATTAATCGAAACGCAACGGACCTTTAATTTCCCACTGGCGATGCCAAGTGAACGGGTACATCCGGATGATGCTGTGGCCCTTCGGGTTCAATTCGACTACCAATCGTTGCCGCGAAAAACGGACGTGCGCGGTTCATATCACTAATCAAGCGAGGATTGTCGTTGATTTGCAGATAACGCTGTCGGGCAAGCCAGGATACATAGTTTTGTGCAATCACGCCTTCAGGAGTAATCACTCTACGTAATCGATAATAATTGTGAAAATCTTTCGGCTCTTCATAACGCTGATCCCAGATCGAATCGGGCAGGTTATACTTTTTACACCAGGCTTCTTCGATGCACAAAATTCGAAGCATAGGCTCATGCTCGGTCTTATCGAGTGCATTCATGGCCATTCTCAACCAGGCATCGCCGGTCGTGTCGTAATGTCGACGCCCTAGATTCCCATAAGGTTTATATTCACCCCAGGGACCTGGTGCCAGCTCATAATATTTTCCGCTGATCCCTTCCCCAACGATATGGGTACGAATGGAATAAGCAGACCAGCCACAGAACATATCCCATACAATGTAATACATGGTGGGATGCCTGCCAGTTTTGTAGGAAAAGGTGTGGCTGAAAATGCCAAACAACAAAATTCCTATGTAACTGGTAATTGTCAGATAAGTTAATCCACGTTTCAGTAATCGCATCAGAATAGCCTTCCCTGGCTTAATAATGAGATCAAAATTTATAAAACCCTGTCACACAAGGACTTGAAGTTTCAGAGCCATTCAAACATCGCTCGTGAAACCCTTCACCCTGGATTTGGAGTGGTAAATATTGCCGATCTTTGAATTCAGGTCAATAGCAACCTTCTTGTCCGATTTAACTCGCTCACGCACGCGGGTTGAAGATCAGGTTGAAGATTGCTGTTTCAAAATCGCGGCAAAAATCCCTTCCCAATGATACTCTTCCGCTTCGGCAGCGATCTGCAAGCCAACTTCGCGCGCCGCCTGAGTCGTCACAGGGCTGATACTGGCGAGCTTGATCGTCTTCCCGATCTGCTCACGCGCTTTGTCTGATAAAAGACGGCTCAAGTTTCGAGCAATTGAAGGACTACTCAAACCAATCCAGTCTACCTCGCCTGACTCCAGAAGGTTGATACTCTCTGCATCCCACGCTTTCACATCATGATTTTCATAAACCACAACTTTGTCCACAGTTGCAGAGACTTCTGCCAGTTCCCTCTGCAAGACTTCACGTCCCCGGTTCGCACCTGCCCAAAGAATTTTTTGCTGAATTACAAGCGGCTTCAGTGCTTCTGCTAAATCCTCTGCACGATAGTGCGCTGGTATTAAATCAGTCCGAAGATGGTATGCATTCAAAGCTTCTGCTGTAGAAGGGCCTATTGTGGCAATCTTCAAATGAGCTAATCTTCTTGCATCGAAGCCAATTTCCCATAAGCGATTCAGGAAGTATCGCACCCCGTTAGCACTCGTGAAGACCAACCATTGATATTCTTCAAGCTGTGAAATTGCATCGTCAACTGGTTTCCAGTCCTGAGGAGGACCGATCTCGATTGTTGGTAAAAGCACCGGCTGCGCGCCTGAATTCAGGGCAAGCTTCATTTCTGTCGCTGATTGTTCCCAGGAGCGAGTAATACCAATACGCAGTCCAAACAACGGTTTTTGTTCAAACCAGGCAATTTGATCGCGCAAAGAAACACATTCACCAATCACAATTAAGGAAGGTGCCACCAAACCCGCCTGCCGAACAGATTCCGGTAATTCAGCAAGGTTTGTTTGCACTGTTTTCTGAAAAGGCGTTGTTCCGCGACTGATGACGGCCGCTAGTGTGTCTTTTGATTTGCCCGCTTGAATCAATGAATTCACAATATGGTCAATTTTGTGTAAACCCATATAAAAGACGAGCGTCCCGGGAAACTTTGCCAGCACTTCGAAATCCAGTGATGAATCTGTTTTGTCTGGGTCTTCATGACCTGTGATCAGTGCAACGGCGGATGCGTGAGCGCGATGCGTTACAGAAATACCGGCATAACCGGCGGCGGCAGTTGCTGCTGTAATCCCGGGGACCACTTCAAAATCTATCCCTGCATTCCGCAATGCAACCGCTTCTTCGCTACCTCGGCCAAAAATAAAAGGATCTCCGCCCTTCAGTCGAACAACGATTTTTCCTTCACGGGCGGCTGCAATTAACCGCTGGTTGATTTCATCCTGCTGGAGCATTCGCCGGTTTTTACTACCGACTTCAACACGACACGTGCGCTCGACAGCAGAAGAAACATGTTGCAAGAGTAACGGATTTACAAGACCGTCATAGAGAATCAGATCGGCTTGTTGAAGACATTCAATCCCTTTGATGGTGATCAAACCGGGATCACCGGGACCTGCACCAACTAAATAGACTTTCCCCCCTGCCATCGAATCTTATTCTTTCCACAACATAGTTTACAGATGAGATAGAACGCAAACTGACATTGTAGCAGAGTTTGTCGGGATGGAGAATTAACTAGAAGTCGTACCAGGTACCAAATCCCAGCATTCTTTCCGAATTCCGAAAGAAGGAATATTGCATGGTTTTTCCGTCAAGGTATTGAAGTCCAATTCGGAACAGATGATTATTGCGGTCGCCGCGCCACTGCCAGCCAACCATGATATTCACATTCCCACCCCAGTCGACTTCCTCACGCAAATAACCATTGACGGCCCAGAATGGAGCCCCATAAATTCCGGAATGATCTGCCGGACTGAATTCAACTCCAAATTGCAATTCCCAGGGCTGTGCCCCACCGTCGGTATTAAATGCATATCCGATTTCACCGTAAAGCCGTAAATCGGGATCGATAAAATAACCTCCGCCCAAAACGAAAGCATCACGGACATAATTGATTCTCTGGAAGCCGGGATTGCGCACCAGGTATTCATCACCTACATGCGCACTGGTATGATAATACGCAAATTTTGCCTGGTAAGGACCTCGTCTCCAGGTCAATGGAACGCCAACTCGAAAGTCGGCCGCATCCAGATCCAGTTCTTCTTCAATATTCAAACGAGGGGGCCCAGCTCCTTCAATGTCAAGCTGCCAACCTTCCAATATATCGTCATTTAATGAACCATAACGCAGAATTCCGACACGCGCTCCTGCTTCCAGCTCCATCTGCCAGCCTATATCTTTTTCATTCAGAACGGCCAGCGCCATCCTCGATTCTTTGGGACCGGCTAAATACGAAGTGTAAAGCAAATCAGTTGGTAAAACGGTCCATCCCCAGCAATCCCCTGCACATAACTGTTCGATCGAATCAGAATAGTTACTTTCGGGTACGGGCATTGTTTCCAGCCCCTGATAGTTTGAATCCTGCGAAGAGGAGTCAAAGAGAGCAGGATAATCTGCCTGTGTAAATTCAACCTGTTGAACTTGATTGAACTGATTCCGTTGTCGAACTGCATTTTGAGAATAAAGGGGGGGTAAGGTTTGCGTAATCTCCTGCTTCAAACCCGCTGATTGAACGGGACCTGTTTGATGCAAAGGGGTTCCCAGTTTTACCGGGTTATGCTGTTGAATGGAGTATTGTTGTTCCAGAGTGCGCTGCGCATGGCTGGCGCGAGGGGAAGCATGGTTCTGACGATCACCATAAGGCGACGGCGCCATGAATGGTTTCGCGCTGAAAGTCGGTTGGCTCAACTGTTGTGCCTTTAAGTTTCCGTTATGTAAACATAACAGAAGCCCTAAAAGTGCCAGCCGAACTGATGACCAAATAGATAACCTCACAGGTGAGGATCCTTATTGTAAACCACAGCAGAATAATGCTGAGATCAATTTATGGGGTGAGCGAAAAATAAAACTGAAGTGTGAGAGAGGGATTGTCACAAGATGTGAGTTTGAAATGCGGGTGGAGTATAGCGAGATGAGTAAGAAGCGAAAAGACGAATTCAGCGATAGAATCTGTACAAAAACTTAACTGCACAATAAGTTCTAAACACAGATTAGATCATAAGTTGCAACCGAATTAATGCAAATGTATCCCGAATGATGCTTCGTGAATCCAGTATCACAATTCACAAATAATGGAACATTTTTTAGTTATTGCTTGATATGTAGAGTGTTTTTTTCGTCTAAAATAAGCGTCTGGCCTTGTAACAAATGCTTTACCACAACTCCTTCATCGGAGAAAAAGCGAACCTGTGCAGAATAATAGAATTCATGAGATTCTCCAACTCTTAAGCGGTAGGGGCCAACCCATGGCATAGAAGGACCTTTTAATTCATACAACACAGGCAGCTTCGATTGGTTAGATAACTTCACTGAAGACTTCTGAGTACCTTTTAATACTGTAAAGAAAAAGGAATCATGCTGAGGATTTTTCTCGTGAAACCAGTGGTTGCGAACCTGATTGAGCCATTCTGTTTCTGCTTTCTCCTCTTCTTTCTTGATCTGGTCGAAGCGTTGGTATTCGTCCAGAATTAACTTTGCAACTTTTGCAGACTCAGATTTAGGGTACAGACGAATCACTTTGCGGGCGATACGTTTTTGCTGCGAAAGAACCAGTCTATTAATGCCTTTAATTAATTCCTGAGCTGCTTCTTCCTGTTCTTTTGGTGTCATCTTTTCCTGATCGGCAGCAAACGGATCATCCTGTGCTGATGCGATTTGAGTTAATCCAGGAAAATTGAAAAGTACTGCCAGAACAAACACACGACAGATATTGTGAGAATTGATTGCGAAAAAGCGTCTTGAGTTCATGGATTACACCTCAGGTTCTGCAAATCTATTAATATGTCACCTGTTTCAAGTTTACCCGCCAATTGGAGCAGAAGCTTTTTTCATCTGAAATAATGGGCGTTTTCTAGATCACATTCTGGCAGAGATCTGTTTTTTTTCCGTGAAAGTCATCATCAAAAGATTCTTTATAAACCATTTATTCTAAATAAGTTATCATTTTTGGTAAGTTTACTTTTCTGATCTGGCAGTCAGAGAAGACAATACAGGTTGATTTGAATAAAATGCTAATACGTATTGAATTAATAAGTACAGTCAGCGAATTTCACTTCCGTGCAGAAAGTGCTTCCTCAAATGGCAAGCTCCACCCGGCCTCACTATGGACGTGTCTGGATTACCTTCCTTCAAAATTCCCTTATCCGCGAAATGACGTTTCGCGGTAATTTACTGATAACGATTGTCACGCGTGGGTTCTGGTTTGCTGCTCAGCTAGTCCTGTTTGATATTATTTATCGAAATGTCAATTCGATTAATGACTGGTCGCGCGAGGATTATTTTGCATTCATGGCAACCGGGATGTTGATCAACGCAATCGTTGAAACTTTCTTTATGCCAAACTGCGCTCATTTCAGTGAATTGATCCGAAATGGAAATCTTGATTTTGTGCTGTTAAAACCGATCGATACCCAGTTTCTGGTTTCATTCGAAAAAGTCAATCTGGCGATGTTGAATCAAGTACTGCTTGCAGGAGCACTTTTATGCTATTCCCTGTTACATCTGTCACATCTTGAATTGATACTGCCTGTTTTACAAGACATGATCCAATCAGGCCAGTGGATTACACTATTGGGAATGTGTTTTCAGGGAACCGCACAGATAATAATGTATCTTCTGTTATTAGCAGTTGGCGTCGCTTTCTTTTACAGTCTGATGATTGCTTTGGCCAGCAGCAGTATCTGGTTTGGTCGTAATCAGGGACTTTATGATTTCTGGTTTTATATCACAGTATTTGCCCGCTATCCCCGCAGTATCTATAGCGGGTCGCCAACTGGTGAGATAATCCGTTTTGCTTTTTCTTATGTCATCCCTATTTTACTTGTCGTAACCGTTCCCTCACGGCTGTTGTTATCTAAAGCATTGGTGCCATCGTGGATTACTCTGGTATCCGTATTGATTACATTCGCTTTATTGTTTATTTCACGTTTTATCTTCAAATGGTCATTAAACAGTTATCGCAGTGCCAGTAGTTAACGTTCTAAGTCAACCAATTAATCTCGAAATACGATTCTATTGAGTAAACCATGAATATAGTCATTATGGGTGCAGGAACCGTTGGCACATTTGTCGCCGACACACTTTGTGCCGAGCAACACAATGTCACCATCATCGACAAGTCACGAAGTGCCCTCGAACAGGTCGAAGAACGAGTAGATGTGCAAACGATCTGCGGTTCTGCCTGTGATTCTGCAATCTTATTTCAGGCAGGCGTATTAGGTGCGGACCTCTGCCTGGCGGTAACCAGCCAGGATGAAGTCAACATGGTTGGGGCCAGCCTTGCCAAGGCAATGGGGTCGCGGCGTTGCGTTGCGCGTGTTTTCAATCATGCTTACTTGAACTTGAGTACGTTCGATTATCAACGACACTTCAAGATTGACCGACTTCTGAGCCTCGAACATTTGACGGCTCTTGAACTCGCCAAACAGATTGGGGAACCCGGTTTGTTTGCCGTTGAAAACTTTGCGCGAGGAGAAGTCGTTATTCAAGTCCTTGATGTACAACCGGGGGTCACTGCAGACGGAGTCCTGTTGCGTAACTTGAAACTCCCCAGTGGAGTCCGTGTCGGTCTGATTTCTGACGGTGCAAATACTTCTATCGCAGGTGCGGACAATACCATCAAAGCAGGACAAATCGTGACCTTGATTGGGACACAGGAAAATATTGATAAAGTGCACCGCTTATTCCAGCATAAACGTGCTGTGAAATTTCGCGTGATCATTGCAGGGGGAGGAAATATTGGCTTTAATCTCGCTCGTATTTTACAAAGAAAAGAATATTCCGTCACAATTCTGGAATCGGATCCCGCGCGTTGTGATTTTCTTTCAAGACATCTGGATACGACGACTATTCTTCATGCTGACGGAACAAGAAAAACGGAAATGGAAGAAGCCCGTGTTGGCAAAGCTGATGTGTTTATAGCAGCAACGGGACGAGATGAAGACAATATTGTCTGTGGCGTAGAAGCCAGAGAACTGGGTGCGAGTCGAATCATGAGTATTGTCAGACGACCCGATTATGCCAATGTTCTAGAGAAACTGGGCATCGATGTCGCGGTCAGCCCTCGAGAAGTCATTACCCGGCAGATTATGGGAATGGTTCAGTCAGGTCCGATTGTCAGTCATTCAGAAATTGGTGGAGGAAATTCGGCAATTCTGGAACTGGAAGTCAGGGGTAATGCTCCGATTACCCAAGCACCTTTAAAAGATCTCAAATTAAAACAAGCCCTCATCGCTGCTGTAGTCAAGGAAGACTGTGTCCGGGTTCCAGGTGCGGATGACCAGATTCAAGCAGGTGATTCCGTCATTCTATTGTGTGAACAAGACAACTTGAATGAAATCATACCGCTGTTCAAACCTCAAAATTGATACAGACGGACTTGCAGGCGGAATCCACTGAAATTCTGCAACTCTCTTGCGCTATGTTTCAGATCCTGTCCTATACTTAAGTGGCATAGTGCGTCTATTTTCACATCTCTATGCTGCCAACCATTTCCGCCAACCATTTCCTTAGTACAGCCTCATGAAAACAGGCTGCAGGTATCGCCCATGAGTGACCGCAGAAAACCGAGAAGCCGACGTTCCGGAAATGAAAGGCGTGAATATCAACGCACGAAAGTCACGACGGAAGTCAGTTTGTTGCGCTCGGGCAGAACATCGGGCAACGAACCTTTAAACGGAATACTCTTTGATGTTTCTCCGAATGGTATTCGTATTCAAATTGATATACCGCTTTCAATCGGAGAATCACTTCTGGTAGAAGTCCATAACGATGGCGAACACTTATTCAATTCCACTGCAAAAGTGATCTGGCAAGAACAGGACAGTTCTGGAAAATATTCCACCGGATGCGAACTCTGTGTTTTGCTAACTGAAAAGCAGGAAAATATATTGAACGAGATTCTCAATCGCACATTAAATTCTAATGATTTCGCGCGAAATTAGACCAAACCAATTCTGCCCTGGAATTCTATTGCAAGACGAAGACCGCACACAGTCTTCACGCAAAACCGATGGTGAACCAAAACCAGGACTCACATCTCATTCTCAGTCAGCCGACCGTGTAACCACCATCGACCACAATTTCCTGACCATAAATATTATGGGCAGCATCTGATGCCAGAAAGACAGCCACTTCTGCGATGTTTTCCGGTTTCCCAAACGCTTGAGGAATTAACCTGCTGGTAATATTCTCAGTAACTTTAGCGTGTTGCTCTGCATTCAGTCCTGAGCTTTCCCACAGTGGTGTCGTGATCGGCCCGGGGGCAATAGAATTCACGCGAATGCCACGAGGCCCCAGTTCTGCCGCCAGAGTTTGCGATAATGATTTTAAAGCAGCCTTTGATGCAGAATAGGCTGCCAATCCTGGAAACCCGACTTGAGTTAGAAATGTCGTAATAAAGATGACGGCAGAACCTTCATTCAAATGGGGCAAAAAAGTACGAACCGTTTGCATTGCTCCATGAAAGTTCACATCAAACGTTTCATTAACGGCTTCGCGCGATGATTCTTCAAAAGAAATGACACGTGCCATGCCAGCATTCGGAACTAGAATATCCACGCGCCCAAATCGACGCTGAGTTGCTTCAACAAGTCTCCTCAGATCTGCAGCATCAGTTACATCACCATCGACGATCAAAGTGCGCGCGGGAAAGCGAGTTTCCAACTCTTCCAATGGGTCACTCCTTCGGGAAAAAGCCACCACTTTCGCACCTTCATTCAAATAAAACTCAGCGATGGAACGACCAATGCCGCTGCTAGCACCGGTGATGACAGCTATTTTGTTGAACAGACGATCGGCCATCGAATTCCTCTGCGAAACATGCTATTGGAGAAACAGTCTATTATGTTTACCTATAGCTATTTGCTGTAGAATTCGCAAGCAGCGAAAGAATACTTCCAAGATCGAATTAGACCAATTGGCTATTAGTGAATTAAAATAAATTCATTGGAATTGAGATAAGCCCAATAGACATCCTGATAGCTTTGTTGAATTGCCGTCTGAGATGGGACGTTGCGGGCAATCAGATACTTAGTACGCTCTTTAATCAGGCGTTTCATTTCTGATAACTCTCGAGAAGAAGGATGTCGCGTCAAGGCAGCCAGGCTCAGCTTTTTAATTCTGTTATCAGGGCTACGTTCTTTCAGCGCCTGTGCCAGAATAGTCTGCTCCTGTTTGTAATCGAGACAATGTTTAATCAAAGGGCCGTTCATCATCAGCAATGCCTGAGTGATCGTACCATCAAACGTAGTCGTTTCGTCATTTTCTTCATTATCGAGCGTATAGACAAACTGCTGTAACCATCGATCTCGTTTCTGCATTTTATTCCATGCCGTAGAATAATCAGTGATGATCTGATCCGGATTTGCAGTGACAAGCAAGGAGTCGTAAAGTTGTTCAGCTGTCATTTGCTTCACATACATGCGACTGAAGTTAGGAGTACTGCCATCATCAGGATTATCTGAAACATTCTCATCCATGAAACGACTACTAAGCCGATAGGCATCAGACAAACAAATCCACTGGATCAGTTGTTTGATGTCATATTCACTGTCAATGAATTGACTTGCTAACTGATTCAGTAATTCAGGATGTGTGGGTGAATTATGATAACCCATATCGTCAATGGGTCGAGTAAATCCATAACCAAAGAAATGAGCCCACATACGATTCACCATGGCTCGAGCCAACTGGTTATTCTTGCCTGAAGTCATCAATCGTGCCAACTGCTGACGTCGGTTTACACCCGCTTCAGCCGATACTTTAACTCCGGCAAATTTAGGATAGGCTGGCTGAACAAGGCCTTGTCGTGTTTCGTAGAAAGTCGTCCCTCCGTTGGAAACCGAAATCAACTCCAACTTCGGTGCCTGCTTTCCCACAACGTCCATTTTCCTGCTACGAACAACTTTTGTCTGCTTGAAGAAACTGTTGATTTCCCAGAATTGACTTTGAGTTGCATCGTTAAAAGGATGGTTATGACATTGTGTGCATTGAATTTGAGTTCCCAGAAAAAGGCGAGTCGTAATCGCGGTCGCGGGAACTGCTTCGTTATTCAAGTGTGCCAGGAGAAAATTGGTTGCGCCATTGGTTTCTGAATCGCCTTCTGCAGATACCAGATCATAAACCATCTCACTCCAGGGACGGTTTGCTGCAAAACTATCAACCAGAAAATCTTGCAAAGCCTGCCGGTTGATCTCGCGAGAAGTCGAACGGCCAATTAACAATCGTGTCCAGATCGTCGACCAGTTAGTAACATAAGTAGGATCTTCGGTCAGATATTCTATCAGCAGTTGATGCTTATCAGCCTGCTTCGATGCCAAAAACTGTTTTGCTTCATCTGGAGTAGGAATACGACCTATCACATCAAGATACACACGCCGGATCCACTCTTCATCGGTAGCGAAAGAGGAAGGCGTGATATTAGCTGCTTCCCACCCATCCTGTATACGACGATTGATAAACGTAATGATTGCTTCATCAGAAGCGTCTGATGGCAGTTTCTCAGCTGGCGCTAACTGCTTTGGTCTGATTGCAATCAAAGGGCGATCATCGTTTAACGCGACAGGATCCCCATTCTGAGATTGCAGCATTGGATGTTTTGCGGGCTCTATCTTAATTGATCGCGCGTGAGTCGATGGAATGGAAACCGGATTCTCGGAAATATGTCGGGGACCATTGGGTACCTGATTCCGTTCGATCGGAGTTTCGGCTAGATTTGGGGATTCGTTCTGTTTCGTAAATGAATTGAATGCAACAACGAACAACACCAATAAGCAGGCTGTTGCCAACCCCAGACTTAATTGTTTTCTGCGAGTGATTGCAGGCTTCCGAATTGGTTTCGGTAATTCCGCTTCTGGAACAGGCATCGTGACCGGAATCATTGCATCGGAGCCCAATGCCTGATCCCAGTAGAGTGTTCCATGTAGATGTGAATAATTCAGATAGTATTGCATAGCATCAGGATCTGAAAGTACGATTTCTTCCAGACGCATCTTATCCACGGTAGAGAGACGTTCTTCGCACAATGCTTCCATCAGCAAAGAAAGTTCGGCTAATTCCAGTTCTTTCTTACTCATGACTATAGGACTCTGATGCTATATAACGATTAATACACTCGAATAAAGTACGTCTTACACGACCTAGAGATTGATAAACAGAATTTGCGGGACGCCCCAAATCCTCAGCTACTTCCTTGCCCTGATGACTTCCCTGATAGCGTCGTTGGATTAACTCTCGATCTTTCTTTCGCAATTTGCCAAGACAGAAAGTTAACGCGTTGCGACGTAACTCAAAAATGTCCTGATTCTCTTTTACAGCTTCTGCTACCTGAGTAACGAATTCATCGCTAAATTGAAGCTTGTCACGGCTTCGTTTTTTCCGAAACTTTAAGACTTCGTAATGTGAAATTTGACAAGCCCAGGCAAAAAAATTAGTACCAGCTTCAAACTGTTGTGCTTTTTTCCAGATGACCAAATTTGTATTTTGCAAAATCTCTTCCGCTTCCAATGGATGAGGAACCACCGAGAGAATATACAAATAAATGCGCCTCTGAGACTTGGTAAATAACGTGATAAATTCACGCCCTTGCTCAGATTCGGTATCAGGAAAAACAGGTTGGTCAGTCGAACTTGTCAAAAGAATTCCAATTTTGTTACATCAATTTTTGTTTGCTCAGACTAAATTTTTGAATCGACATTAAAACAGCGGAAGCACCCTTGGCGAGCGTCCGCTGTTTTATGGCTTCATTGATCTCAATGACTGTTTCTAAATCAGCCAATCAACTCCTTGATGGGAGTTCCACCATTGGCTAATTTCATGGGACGACCGCGTTTTGATGTATGTACGATATCCAATGGAATTCCCAACGCATGAGAAACCGTTGCCCAGAGGTCGCCTGGGAGATAACTCTTGCCTTCGATACCAATTCCATCACTGTCGGTTTTACCAACAGCCTGACCATTCTTGAGTCCACCACCACCAACCATGGCAGTCCAACTGGCGGCCCAGTGATCGCGACCAACATTCTGGTTAATACGCGGAGTACGACCAAATTCGCCCATACAGACAATCGTCACATCGTCCAACATCGCACGCTGCTTCAAGTCTGTAACCAGTGCTGAAATTCCTTTATCCAACTGAGGCAGGTTATTATTCTTCAATGAATCGAAGACGCCCTGGTGCAGGTCCCAACTCCCAACGGAAGCTGATACTTCGATAAATGGTACTCCGACCTCTACCAGACGGCGAGCTAGCAATAAGCCTTTACCAAAGTTGCCGGTTCCATAGGCATCTTTTAAGGCCGCTGGTTCCTGATCGACCTTGAATGCTTCCATTTGCTTGGAAGTCATCAAGTTAACGGCTTTCTTATAAATGTCCTTATGAGAATTGGCAGATTCACCCCGCTTGGACTTAATGAATCCGGACTCCAGAACTTCCAGCATATTGAGCCGTTGCCCTAATCGCTGTTGTTCCGTCATGTTGATTTCTGCATTTTGAATGGTTCCATCGCTGGAAACAACAAAGGGAGAATGAGCCATCCCCAAAAATCCGGCGCTTCCCCGACTACCACCAACTGAGATGAAAGAAGGGATATCCAGTTCTTTACGGCGAGAGCCTAATTCGTAACTGACGACCGAACCAAATGTCGGATGAACCACAGTCGGATTAGGAACATATGCAGAGTGCATGTAATAAGTCCCGCGGGCATGATCCGCTTCACGAGTACTCATCGATCGAATCAATGAAAGATCGCCCATGACTTGAGCGGTCTGAGGCATATGCTCAGAAATCTGCATGTCACCTTTCGTACTGATTGGCTTGAACTCTCCCCCGTTCTTTGAACCAGGTTTGAGGTCCCAGATATCAATTGTAGGTGGTCCGCCCGGCATCCAAATCAGGATACATGCCTTTTGCTGTTTTTTGACCTGGCTGGCATTTGCTTCTAGATGAGACAGGAAATGCATCGTGGGAATCGTTGTCGCAGCACCCGCGACATGATTCAAAAAATGCCGACGCGTCATTCCATAGGGATTGAGAATTGTCATAACAAATGCCTTCTTTTGATTCTATTGTGGTGAAAATGTGTTTGTTGAAAATTTAATGCAGAACGCGATTTCGATTTTAATGATTGAAGATAAACTCATTTGAGTTCAGCAGTGCCCAGTAAAGGTCCTGATAGGCGGATAATTTATTCTTCGAACTGCCAACCAGACTCTGGGCGCCTTTGATTTCACGACGATCCGGGTAACGGTTCAAAGTAGACAGAAACATTTTACGAATTTTTACCTGATCGCTGCTCTTCTCTGATAATAATTGATTCAGATAACTCCCTTTATCGGCACTGATGGCGTTTTTTGTGAGGTCGCCATTCATCATCATTAATGCCTGAGGAATGGTGCCGTTAAAAGTCGTGGAATCATCGCCTGAATCGCCATCAAAGGCGACCATAAACTGGCCCATCCATCGGCGACGTTGCGTTTCAGCCCGCTCCCAGTTGGACTGACCCGATTTGTGAGCACCAGTGGCTACGATCAACGAATCGTAGAGCTGCTCAGCCGACATATTCTTGACATACATATGAGAGAAAAGGGGAGATTCTCCTTTCTCAGGGCTGTCAATTTCATTCTTGCGACCAAACTGGCTGGTCAAATTATATGCTTCACTATTACAGATCCAGCGTGCCAGTTGCTTGAGGTCATATTTTTTCTTGACCAGTTCTTCGGTCATCCTGGCTAATAATTCTGGATGAGAGGCAGGGTTATGTGGTCCCATATCATCAACGGGACGCGTAAACCCATAGCCTATGAAATAACCCCACATTCGGTTTACGATTGCTGAAGCGATTAATGGTTTCTCGCCTTTAACGATCAATTTGGAGAATTCCTTACGGCGCTCGATACCTGCTTGCGGATCGACTTTTATATTCTCGAAAATCGGATAGGCAACCTGCATCAACCCAGAACGTTTTTCATAATAAACAGGACCATTAAAGCCAGTGGAGACAACTTCAGAGTAATCGTCAACCTGACGTCCTGTTTTGGGATCAGTCTTACGGTGATTGATGCGTCGCATCTGGCGAAAGAAGCTGTTGTATTCCCAGAATTGATTCTGTTTCCAGTCATTAAACGGATGGTTATGACATTGAGTACATTGTACCTGTATGCCTAAGAATAAACGTGTTGTTGCCGCTGTAACCTGGACCCCTTCATCATTATTCTGCATCTGTGCCAACAGATAATTCACAGCACCATTTTCTTCAAAATGTCCTTCTGCAGTGACCAGATCCTGGACTACTTCGTTCCAGGGACGATTTTTAGCAAATGCCTCACGCAAAAACTTCTGCATCCCGCTACGACTTACGCGGCGAGGTGTACGGCGACCGATGAGCAAATTCGTCCACACATTCGTGAAGTTCTGCACATAAGCAGGATCGTCCAATAATTGATCGATTACTTTTGATCGTTTCGCGGTATCACGATCTTTGGCGAATTTTTCGACAGTTTCTGCGGATGGAATTTGACCGATCAGATCCAGGTGCACGCGTCGCAGCCATTCTGCATCAGTGGCAACTGGAGAAGGCTCTACTTCATTATCTTTCCAACCCTGACGAATTTGACCGTTGATATAGTCAATAAAAGGGTCAAATGATCCGGTAGAAAATGCCTTCGCCCTGCTTGCCGGAGGAGCAGCATCCGCGAGAGACACCAATGAACCGGCACAGATCGCAGAAGCAAAAACAACACATAGTTGTTTAGAAAAACGATGCATTTTCTAATTCTCCACTGTTTCGAAAAAAGACAGGTTTGAAAAAAGACAGGATAAAACCTGTATAGAACTATAGCGGCCACTTTGAAAAGGCAATTTGCGAAAAGAAGACCGCCTCGCTAATGTATTAACATCCTCAAAGTTCAAAACATTCGAACCGAGTCTGAATAATATCCGTATTTTATACTAATTAGCTTTTTATAGAATACTCGCTTTTACACATTTTCCAATGATAATTCCCATCATTTCTAATGGAATCCTTGGATTTTCTAGTCCAACGTAATTTACATAAACCATTTTAATAATATATCTTACATCCATTATATCACATCGGAGTGCTCACAAAACAGGTGAATTGTCCGCTTGATGAATGACAGGCCCCAAGAAACAGGACATGGGAACACTAATTTTTGAGCTTTTTTTCAGAATCTGGAATCATGACAAACAGCTACCATTTTCAGGATCAAGTCGCCATTATCACCGGCGGTAGTAATGGGATCGGTCGTGCGACTGCCATTATGATGGCGGAAGCCGGTGCCCATGTCTTTGCGGGCGACATAAAACATCTCTCGGAAAACAGAGAATCGTTCTCCCGATTGGATATCGAGGAAGTGATTTGCGATGTACGCCGAGAATCTCAGGTCCAGGCGTTGATCGAACAGGCAATCAACAAGTATGGAAGAATTGACATCCTGGTAAACAATGCTGGCATTGGTTTAGTAAAGCCGATTCATCAGGTAACCGAAGCCGAATGGGACGCATGCATTGATACGAATCTCAAAGGAACTTTTTTTGGCTGTAAGCATGCGATCAAATACATGCTGGCAACCGGAGGAGGAGCCATTGTGAATACGGCCAGCAATGCCGGTTTACTCCCCCGAGTGCACGATCCTGTTTATTCAATTAGTAAACACGCTGTCGTGGCACTCACCGAGAGCCTGGGTCTTTGTCATGGCAAAAATAACATCCGGATCAATTGTGTCTGCCCCGGACCGGTAGGGGAAACCGGAATGATGAATGATGATATTATGAACGCTGCTGACCCGGAAGGTCTGACTCAATCAATGATTCGTGCCAGCCCGATCGCTGCTGCCAACAGAAGAATGATCAAACCGGAAGAAGTTGCCTCTGCAATTTGTTATCTGGCAAGTAAAGACGCTTTAATGGTAACGGGTACGGCCCTTCGCATTGACGGCGGTAAGTCACTTGGCGTTCCACCACAGGGCAACTAATACATCTTACCCAGCATAGCAGGATGAGGCGTGTTCTTTTAACTGTATAATCTGCTGATCGTTTAGCGGACTCAGCAGTTTACAATCAGTACGCCAGAATTGATCGTCAAGCGGGGTAGCACGAACGACAGATACAGTCACATCCAGGGTTAATTTCACGAGCTGATCTTCCAAATGTAGCGGCAACTCATCGCGCAATTGGAATTGGGTTCGAGATGCAAATGAAATTCCATTCCGACTGACGTTGATTACATATCCCTTATCTCTTAGCGGGTCCCTTTCAACGGAATGATTTTGTCCCGCATGATCCAAGGCAAGGACGATCGCTTCACTGGCATGGCGCGGAAATTCACGACGCTCGTATGAATTTTGTTCCTTCTGTTTCACGGGACCTTCTGTTATTTCTTCCGATTTTTCTAGTACTTTCGAAAGAACTTGATTCCAGGAACAGTCAAAACGACTTCTCTGAACCTTTAACAATCGCTCAGAATTAAGAAAACACTGACGGAATGAGATTGGTTCTAACGGTTTCGATTGAGTTGAAGAAACCACTTTCGGAGAATCCTGTTTAGATTCAATTTTTTGCTCGGCATCTAGTACTATATTCATTTGCTTAAACCTGCTAAATCAATAAAACGCGATACTTCATAGAGACACTAGCCACAAACAGCTGGCAATTTCATTTACTTAAATTTAGTTCACTAAAGCATTATGGTCAAAAAAGTTAGGGCCTTTATTCAAAAATAGATAAAACCACCGCCTCTCATGGCATGCAGTCTGAATCGTTCCCAAAAGAGACGAGGTTACCATTCATAAAATCAGATTAATCGGTACGAACACCCAAACACATAAGGCTTTAAACAATAGACACTTACAACACTGAATCACGAAAGGTTAAATTTTCATAGGATTTCAGGATTGTCTAATGAGCGCCTAGCTTGAGAAACAGGTAACAGGGAATTATACTGCCACGTTTCCAGTGACTCTTAAGAATCGAATGGTTTTGGGTCAGTTCGATTATCAATAGAGGTTTCTATATTTAAGCCGGTTTGACTATCACTGTGAATTGAGTGAGTCTCATCAGCAGGCATACATCTGCTCTCCCGGTTTACCCTTCCCTTACAGGTAGCGAGACAATACAGACATGCGATTTTCGCTCGTCGATCAAATTTTGGAATTAGAGAAAGGTAAGTCGATTACGGCGATCAAGAACCTTTCTCTGGCAGAAGAATACTTACAGGACCATTTCCCTGGTTTCGCTGTGATGCCGGGGGTATTAATGGTGGAATCCATCGTGCAAGCTGGTGCCTGGCTGATGCGTTACACAAATGATTTTGAGTACAGCACGGTTCTGCTGAAACAAACAAAGGGTATTCGCTTTAATAGTTTTGTGACCCCGGGCAAACAACTCAAAGTCTCTTTGAACGTTCATAAGTGGGAAGAAAACCTGTGCACATTTAAGGTCACTAGTGAAGTTGAAGGTGAAACAGCTGTCAGCGGTCGTATTGTACTGGAGCAATTTAACTTGCGGGACAAAAACCCGTCGATGGCAGAGAATGATGTAGAGCGTATTAAAGATCTGCAGACACAGTTTAGACAACTTTGGAAACCAAGTAAGCAAATGACTTCCTGAAACCTGAGCCGTCTGCATAGTCGGTATCGTTCAAAGAAATCAAGATAAACATAAATAACTAGATTGGGAATAGTATGAAACTGGATGGAAAAATAGCTCTGGTAACCGGTGGTAGCCGCGGCATTGGAAAAGCCGCTGTGCAGACCCTGGCCCGGGAAGGGGCAAAGGTTGCTTTTGTGTACCAATCCAGTGCGGAAGCAGCAGAGCAAATTGTGAAAGAGCTCGCAGACCAAAATTGTGAGGCGATTGCGATTCAAGCAGATGTAGCTGATAAAGCAGCAGCAGATGCGGTCGTCAATCAGGTCATTGAAAAGTGGGAAAAAATCGATATCCTGGTTAATAACGCAGGTATTATTCGAGATGGCCTTCTGGCTACTATGTCATCAGAAGACTGGCAAGCGGTGATTGATACCAACCTGACCAGTGTATTTAACTTCTGCCAGGCGGTCACTCGTCCCATGATGTCAAAGCGGTATGGACGCATCATCAATATGTCGAGCGTGGCTGCCCACTTTGGTAACTCGGGACAAACGAACTATGCCGCCAGTAAAGGGGGAATTATTGGATTTACCCGCTGCCTGGCAACAGAACTGGCAAAACGGGGGATCACCGTTAATGCGGTAGCTCCCGGTTTTATTGAAACGGATATGACAGTCGACGTGCGGAACGCGGCCGGCGACCAAATCAAGAAACATATCCCCGCTCGACGCCTGGGTCTTCCGGATGACATTGCCAATGCGGTACTGTTTTTCGCTAGTAACGAGTCATCCTATGTTACCGGTCAAACACTGGCCGTCGACGGCGGACTCACTTTGGGTGGAATTTAATTCAGGTCAATCCGAAGCAGCTTGTTGCCGTTTTCGGAAGAAATATTTTGTGTTATTGGTATCACTCGAATTGGGTCAATTCAACTTATCGATAACGAAAACCGTCAAGACTATTCTTCTCGCCAAATAGTTTTTAATCAGGCTGGGTCGGCGAGACCAAGCGACCATCAGGTCGAACCAAGGAGTAATTACAGATGCCAACTAGAGATGAAATTTTCGATTCCGTGCGTGAAACACTTGTGGATGCTCTGGGACTGGATGATGACGAAGTCGTGCCTGAGGCCACTCTCATGGGTGACCTCGGAGCAGAATCTATTGACTTTCTTGACATCGCATTCCGTCTGGAAAAAGCATTCGATATCAAAATTCCACGGGGTGAACTGTTCCCGGAGAATATTGCTTCCTCAGACTCTGGCTTTGTCAAAGACGGTGTCTTTACTGAAACAGGCATTGCAGAACTGCGCGTAAAGATGCCACACGCAAACCTGGATACATTTGTAGAAGATCCCAAAGTAGAAAAAATGCAGGATCTGTTTACTGTTGATATGCTGGTCAACTTCCTTGAAGCACGTCTTGCCTAATCGAAGAAACGGAGGCAAGCTGACTAACGCGCACAGCTCGCGATTGCGGGCTGTACGCCTCCGTTAGAATTTCATTGATTTCAAAACAGCATTCAGTCACTGATTCGCTGAATTTACATGTGCTGTAACCCAGCAACTTAAAGGTTCATCAAAATGCGATGGTTCTGGATAGATCGCTTTATTGAATTCGAACGTGGTGATTCTGCAAAAAGTGTGAAAAACGTCACACTTGCTGAAGAGCATCTGCATGACCACTTTCCCGGTTTCCCAGTGATGCCCGGATCTCTGATGATCGAAGGTATGGCACAAACCGGAGGGATTCTGCTGGGCGAAATCAATGATTTTGAACATATTGTGATCCTGGCCAAAGTACCACAGATGACCTTTCACAGCTGGGCTTGCCCGGGAGATCAACTGATTTATTCGGCAAAAATCACAAACGCAGGGGACGAAGGAGGGGCCGTTGACGTCACCGCCATGGTAGGAGATCGTCTGGTTGCAGAAGGTAGCATCATCTTTGTTCACCTCGACCAGAGTGATTCTGAATTTGGCGCGATTGATCAGAAAAACTTTGTGTTTTCAATGAATCTACTGGGCATTCTTGATGTCGGCAAAGCAGGAAACGGCGAAGATCAGGCTTGAGTCAGCTATTTTTGGAACCTTGGTATGGAGGCCTTGATTCTAAATGGACTACAATAATAATTCCACTATATGAAAACCAGATAAATTATCTGGCAGCAAATCACTTCGGGCTGGGTCAAACAATCTTGTGATTTGTCTGCTGCAACTAAATTCAATTTAAAAAACTAGAATTCGAAGCTATGAACCGCCGTGTTGTCATTACAGGAATTGGCGCTATTACTCCCTTGGGAAAAACTGTGGAAGACACCTGGAAAGCACTTCAGGAGTCCCAATGCGGCGTTTCCAATATCACTCATTTCGACGCCTCAAATTTTCCAACCCGATTCGCTGCAGAAGTGCATGACTTCCATCTGGAAGATTATGTAGACAACGTCGATCGCTTTGAACATTCCGGTCGCAACATTCGCTACGCCATCGGTGCAGCAACACAAGCTGTCAATGATTCTGGCATCCTGGATGATGATTTTGATCCCGCGACATTCGGTGTTTATCTGGGAGCTGGTGAAGGGCAACAAGATTTCTATAAATTCATGAAGATCATCGCACAAGCTCAAAACGATGGTCAGGTTGACCTGGAAAAATTTACCAAAGTGGGACTGGAACAGCTCAATCCACTTTTCGAACTCGAGCAAGAACCAAATATGCCGGCCGGCCATCTGGCCAGCTTGTTCAATGCACAAGGACCGAATCTCAACTGTCTAACCGCTTGTGCCGCCTCCAGCCAGGCAATTGGTGAAGCGTCGGAACTTATTCGTCGGGGTGACGTTGACATCATGCTTTCTGGTGGTGCACATAGTATGATTCATCCTTTTGGTGTAACTGGCTTCAGCCTGCTAACAGCGCTTTCAACACACAATGATGATCCCGCTAAAGCATCGCGACCCTTCGATCGAAACCGGGACGGATTTGTGCTCGGCGAAGGTGCCGGCATGATGATTCTGGAAGATCTGGAACGAGCCCAAAAACGTGGTGCTCGAATTTATGGCGAACTGGTTGGCTATGGCTCCAGCGCAGACGCTTATCGTGTTACCGACATTCATCCAGAAGGACGCGGTGCTATCAAATGTATTAATATGGCCATGAGTCATGCGAATGCCAATCCCGAAGATATTCATTACATCAATGCACATGGAACAAGTACCGCGGTCAACGATAAAGTCGAGACCAGAGCCATCAAGGGCGCATTAGGCGAAACAGCCTATAAAGTTCCGGTTTCCAGTATCAAAAGCATGATGGGACACTTGATTGCGGCTGCGGGAAGCGTCGAAGCCATCACTTGTCTGATGGCCATTCGAGATAATGTCGTCCCTCCCACAATCAACTATGAAACCCCCGATCCGGATTGTGACCTGGATTACATTCCCAATGAAGCACGTCAAAAAAAGGTAACAACGACGCTTTCAAACAGCTTTGGATTCGGCGGTCAGAACATCTCTTTGATCTTCTCAGAATTCAATGGCTAATTCTTTCTGGCTGAATCTGGTCACTTTCCAGACAAGATAGAATCATCAGTTCGCCCTGGAAAGAACTGCTTTCTCCGCGAAAAAGATCAACGCCGCTGATCAACTTTTCACATTTGCAAATCTTTTTGCACAGGTTCCCCGTCCTGAAGCAGACTACTGCCTATTTGACAGCGAAATCCTCTTTTTATTGTAAAGAAACATTGCAGAGTGATTTCGAACTGCTAAATTATGTAACTGCGAGACATAATTTAACCACTTCCCATGTAACTACTTACAAAGAGACTCCCTTTTATATCGGGTAATGGTATCTGATTTGCTAATCTTCTCTTTGTTCTAACGATATTTGCATGATTTGAATTATGGGCTAGTCTTAGCTTAAATTCCCGCGGATATGTGGTTGGCTTCTGAATGAATTGGTGAAAGAAATCATGGTGAATGCCAGGTCTCAGACCCCTTATCAATTACTGATTGCTGATGATGACGCCGGGTTTCGCAACGTACTCAAAGAGCTGTTCAATCCTTATTTCGAGCTGTTTGAAGCCGAATCGGGAGAAGAGGCTATTGAGCTTGTTGAGCAATTCCAGGTCGATCTCGTTTTGCTTGATATGCACATGGACGTTCTAACAGGCTTGGAAGCAGTCCGGATCATGAAGCAAATTAATGCCATTCTGCCCTGCATTCTCATTACCGCAGACGCAACAGATGAGTTACGGCAAGATGCCAGCGCCGCTGATGCTTATGGAGTTCTGTCTAAGCCCTTCAAGCGACAAGAGTTAGTTTCTACAGTCTCTCACGCCTTGCTGGAAACGTACCACGATCCGGATATCCCTTCCTGGCTGGGTAACTAGAGCGCATCCCATTTAACCATAGCGCCTTTCATTCTATTATACTCGTTTCAAATAGCCTTGGAGACGCCACAGGAAACCTGGACACAGGCTAGATCGATAGTTAGCCAGTTCACATCATTCGTAGTTTCGTTGATTCAAAGAAACAGGAACTCTCGATTCCGGGTACACTCCAGACATTTTTCCGTGGAATCGACTTTTCATTAACTTCATAGTGAAGTACACTTCGAGTCGAAATATTAATCTCAACAGCATACCTGCATCCCGTGTTTTCATACGAATTATCACATATACAGGTCGTGCGGCGGAAAGGAGTCTGCCATGCCATTTGTGCCAACCCGTTTTATCCACGCAAGTAACCTGCGCCTCGACCATCAACCTCAGGGAGTCGGTGCGGTTTCCAGAGAGTCGCAAACCCATCTCGAAGACTGCACTTTGGAGACCTTCGATGGAATCATCAAAGCGTGCCTGGAATATGAAATTGATTTCTTGCTTTTGACGGGCAACACTTTTATCGACGAAGATTACAGCATACGCGCCAGAATCGCGCTGATTGATGGATTTCAGCATCTGGCGTCAAAAAATATTCAGGTCTTCGTTATTCCCGGACAACACGATCCCTTGAGTGCCTGGGATTTACAATCCAACTGGCCTGCTAACGTTACGTTTCTCTCGCCTCAGGATTATGAAAGACTCGATATTATCCACGATGAAGAAACAGTGGCGACACTTCAAATTCTGGATGCCTCTCACTACAAACTACACCAGCCTTTAAAATTGGAGAAACGCAATCAGCTGTTTAATCAGCATAACCAACGTGTATTTTCGATAGGCTGTATCATAACCAATTCAACGACAGATCCGGTGAACCAGCCATCTGAGACGAAGTTAACAGCTCCGCTTAGTTCGTCAGAAGAAACAAACGAAGTGCCCGTTGACTATCTTGCACTGTGTAAAGGAACTCAGCGACACACATTCGAAATGCAGCCGGGAATTGCCCACCATCCAGGTGCAGGCCAGGGACTCAACTTCGATGAATGTAAAAGCAATGGTGTTACGTTAGTCACAATCAATCCGGAAGAACAATGGGACCATCGTCCGTTAAACGTCGCCGTCGTTCGCTGGTTAGTGATCGATATAAATCTGAATCCGGAAACGTCTCGCAATCAGCTCAAACAGCTGATGGAAGAAGCCCTGCTCACTCGAACTCCGAAGAACCATGAAAAGTTATGGATGGTACGTTGGAATATCAAAGGGTCTGGCGAGCTCTTCGAGACTCTACGAAGCTTCAAAAACCAGGCTGGTTTAAGCTCCGAATTCGCAAACGAAACCAATGATCGTCTGCCGTTATTGCTTGAACAATCATATTATCTTCAAGAAACAAACGCGAATTCCGAAACAGAACAGTCTGGCTTGATAAAACTGTATCAGCAACAACTTGAAGAATTTCAGACTGAATCAACATCGCCATTGAACCAATTAATCACACAATCAACTCAGCTTGATCAAACCTGGCAGCGACGTCTCAGCGCGTTAACAGAACAGGTGAATGAGCAACACGTTTTTAATAAGGCTATCCAAAACGGACATAGCTGGCTTAGCATCTCGTCGGGCGAGGAAGTTCACATATGAAAATTACCAGAATCCACGTCGATCAATTTGGAAACTGGAAAGACCTGACTCTTGCTCCCCTGAATGCGGGGATCAATGTATTTTATGGTCCGAATGAAACCGGTAAATCAACTTTAATGCGCATGATTCGCGGCATTCTTTATGGTTTTCACCTGGAAAAAATTCAGGCAGGTTCCCGTGTTTCCGATGCCGTTCCCTGGTCAGGCTTATTAGATATACAACATAAAGGACAACGTTACGAAATCCGTCGCAAAACCAACTCCAAAGCAAATGGTCATTTTTGGTTCCAGGGAGAATCGAAGGGGACTTCCAGCCAGGATCTGCTCACATCCCTGCATGCCGGTGTGAATGAAACCGTATATGAAAACATATTTGCCATCGGCTTAAATGAATTGCAGGAACTGGGCACCCTGCACGGCGATCAGGTAGCGCAACATATTTATGGCCTCTCTTTAGGACCGGAAGGGCGGGCCATTCTTGATGCGTCTGATCAATTAGGTCAATCACAACAAAAGCTGCTCAGCGACAACTTCAAAACCGGAAAACTGGTTGATCTGTATCAGCGGCTTGATGATGTGAATTCCAAACTCGAAGATCTGAAACAACAGGCAGAGCGTTTTTTCAATTTGACGGGTGAATTACAGAAATTACGCTCTGAATCTGACAGCCTCAAAAAACGCAAAGCAGGATTACAATATCAGATCCGGGGGCATCGTTTTCTGGATCGCGTCTGGAGACCCTGGCAGGAAGTACAAACTCTGCGTCAGAAATTAAAACAACTACCCATCATTCAGAATTTTCCAGAAAATGGTGTCGCCTTACTGAATGAATACGACCAGGATTTGAAACAGCTCGAAGCTAAGCTAATAGAACTCGAAGCAGAGATCCAAAGACTCGGTAAAGAAATTGAGCGCTACGAGTCAGCCAATGATTTCCTCAATTTTGCTCCTGACATTCAAAGTCTGTCTGACCAGAAAGCCTGGATAGCCGATCTGGAACAGCAGTATCAGCAAGGCGAATCTCAGAGAATCGATGTAGAACAGGCATTAAACAAACATCTCACGCAGGATCTGACCCTGAGTGACATCAGGCAGATTCAGACAACGCCCGATAATAATCAATGCCTCATTCAGGCAGCACGTGCTTATCAACTTGCCTGCACGAAACGCAAAAACGCACATCAGCGTTATAAAAAAGTTTCCCGGAAATATCAGCAAACATTAGTCCAACTACAGGAACAATCAAGCGAGTTGCTTAATGGGAATTCGATTGAAGAAGAAATGCGAAGAGCCCATGAACGAATGAAACACCTGGAACGCCTCAGCCAGTTACGGGTTCGGGAATCTGAAATTCTCATTCGGCAGGAAGCGCTTCAAGAACAGTTATCGCGACTACGGTCTCACGCTCGCATCCCCAGTTGGGCTAAAAAATCCTTATTTGGTTTTGCCCTGGCTGGAATGCTGTTGATTGTTGCCGGCGTATGGCGTGGTGTTTCGGATGCGGTTCTCGTCGGATTGATTTATTGTCTCTCAGGAATGTTTTTAGGTGGAATTGCCTGGGCTCTTAAAAAACATTATGAAATTGATATCGATGATCAAGCAGAAGAATTACAAGATGAAAGCCGAACGTTAGACATTCACTTGCGAGAAACACAACAGGAAATCGAGCTACTGCTGGAAGACGAATTCTTTGCCCTCAAAATAATTACTGAAGGACACTCGCTAACCAGCCATAGACAGCACAACAATATCCCTGCCCTCAATTACAACGAAGAAAATATTCTCCGTACAGATTTGCTGCATGAACTGGCTCTCAAAATCAGTCAACTGGAACAGTTGAAAACCGAGCAAGAACGAGCACAAAAAACACGTCAGCTACTCGTAAAACTGAGAAATCGTTCCCAGGAAATACAGCGTCTTTTTAGCAGCAAGCGGCATGACTGGTGTGAATGCCTCAAACAATTAGGTTTAACAGAAACGCTGAAAACCACTGAAGCATTTCAAATGTGGCATCGAGTTTCCAATGCGAATTTATATGCGAACCAGCTCGATCAGATAAAACGTCAAATCAAACCAGCCGGTGAAATAATCAACCAGTTCAACCAGCGCGTACGTGACTTAGGGTTACGGATGGACCGCAGAAACCATAATTTCGATAAACCGTTCGATGTCATAGCAGAATGGGAACGCGAACTCGGTACACTCTCCGTGCATCAACAAGACTGCGCTCGCCTGCGTAAAGAAGAAAAAAAACTACGACAGCAATCAGACTCCATCCAATTAAATATTCAGGAACTGAAACAGAAACGTTCAAGCCTGATGATTCAGGGCAGCGCATCAAATCGCGAAGAATTCGTTCAACGAGCAACCTCTCTTGAAGAACGGATTCTAATTGAAAATCTCCTGGAGGATGCACAGACTGAATTGGAACATATCAGCCGCACCGAACAGGAAATGGCGATTGTCGAAGAAGATCTACTGAATTTCAATCTGGATGATAACACCGAACATCTCGAAATGCTGAACCTGGAACTGGAAGACATAGAGCAAGATCTGGTAAGAACCGCCGAAAATATGGGTCGGTTAAAACAGGAATTTCAAAACGCCAAAACCGATCGCAGCTCGGCTCATTTACGTTTTGAACGAGAACAGATTCTCCAACAAATTAAACAGACCAGTACAAATTGGTTCGCAAATCAACTTTCAAAAACAGGTTTGAAGCAGTTACGTTTAGAATATGAACGAACCTGTCAACCAGAGACATTGGCAATTGCTTCTGAATATCTTAGCCAACTGACTAATGGGAAATATACAAATATCTGGACTCCTCTAGGTGAACAGTTCCCAAAAATTGACGATCAACAAGGGCATACGCTCACCGTAAGTGAACTCAGCAGTGGTACGCGCGAGCAACTCTTTCTGGCAATCCGCCTGGCAATGGTAGAGCGTTTTCGAAATAACGGCGTCGAGCTCCCCATGATCCTGGATGATGTGCTTGTTAATTTTGACCAGGAGCGAACAATCGCTGCTATTAAAACTTTAAATGCCGTTGCTGAAAAAGGGCAGCAAATCCTGTTCTTCACCTGCCATCTACATCTATCCCAACTGTTTGAAGAACATGGTGGCGATCCCATCTTGTTACAGGATACGAAGTCTCAATCCACTACATCTCCTGCCTTGACGCAGTCTAATCCCGAAATGGAACAAACATCCGATACCGAAAGATCCCACGAACAGCGAGCATTTCGCAGAGACAGTCCGCATGATGCTTCATCCTGTTTCAGCCCGTCGATCCCGCCATTTTATTTGAATCGTTCGATGCCCATAGAATCAGCCCCCTCCATTGGCGCCAAAACAGCACAACGGCTGGAAAGAATTGGTATCTTTACTATCGATGATTTTCTGGAGTGTAATCCCGAATTCGTCTCCGGAAAGTTGAAGAGACGCCACATCAACAAACAGAAAATTCGTCAATGGAAAAAACAAGCGAAGCTGGTTTGCTGCATTCCTGGTTTACGAGGCCATGACGCACAGGTTCTAGTTGCTTGCGGCTTTTTTGAGCCCGATGCGATCGCACGTTCTTCACCGAATGAATTATTCGAAAAAGTACAGGCGTTTGTAAATACTTATGAAGGAGAACGACTTCTCCGAGGCGCTAAAAAACCGGACTTCAGTGAAATCACAGACTGGATCAATTGGTCTCAACAAGCCAGAGAACTGCATGCCGCTTGATCATGATGTTTTTACAGTTCTACTTCAGAGACGCGTCAGATCACTTCTTAATAAATTGAGAGCCGCTTTCGTTACGCGGCTTTTCGCAATCGCCCGGTTGACTGTTAATCCAATTTCTTCGACTAACTCAACCCCCTCAGCAACCAAGGCTATAAACGCCTGTGGAATATTTTCTGCGTCTTGCCAGGACTGATTCACGTCCAGAACGATCGAAAGTGCATAATTGCTTGCATATTTTTCTCGTGTTTCTTTTGCCAGAGAAATGGCGCCAGAAGCACTAAATTGATATCCGTCGTCTACCAAATTATTCTGTTGGTCGGCTGGCAAACCAGGCATTCCGGAAATGGTTCCTCCGGCATAGCAAGTAGTCGAACCGGTCACATCCGTCAATCGGTAAGACAATAGACCTCCCGTTCCACATTCACAAGTTGCCAGCGTTTGCCCCCGTTCGCTGAGCAGCGCTACAACCACATGTTCCAGTTCTTCGTCCTCATATCCATAAATGTAATCGCCAATCCGTTCATGGATCAGGTCACAGGTTTCTGAAATTTTCTGTTCGCAGACTTCTACTGATTTACCTGTGGCTTTAATCCGTAAAGTAATTGTCGCCTCATGTGCCGTGATTCCGACCTCGGGATCACGTCCACGACTGGTGATGTCTCCCAGAATTTCCTCTGTTTTCGATTCACCCATCCCAAAACAATTGATGCGGGCAAACCGAATCACGTTCGTTCCCGTGGAAAGTCGGGGAAGAATTGATTGAGTAAACATCGGCTTCATTTCCGAAGGTACACCGGGCATCGCAGCGATACAGCAATTCGTGTTCAAATTTTCACGAGGCACTTCCATCCAAATTCCAGGCGCGGTTCCATGCATATTTTCGATCGGTTCAGACCCTTGGGGAAACAGAGCCTGAATCCGGTTTCGTTCGGGCATCTCTCGATCGCGTTGCAGGAACATGTTTTCAATAATTTGCAGCGAATTCTCATCCAGAGCCAGATCTGCTCCGGTTAATTCCGCCATCGCCTGTCGCGTTAAATCGTCTAACGTGGGGCCCAGTCCTCCTGTGATCAATACCAGATCAGACCGTCGTATGGAAAGTCGCAATTGCTCAACAAGCTCGTCGAGATGGTCAGCGATGGTCGTATGAAAGTGTGTGGATATTCCCACGGAAGCTAATTGAGTACTTAACCATTGACTGTTGGTATCCAGTTTTTCTCCATTCGTCAGTTCGCTGCCGATCGCTATTATTTCTGCTCGCATCGTCTCTTTCAGTATAAGGAATTAACAGCACGAAACCTGAGATTCATGGCCGAGACATCATTGAATGATGACGTACTCACGACGCAACATGCAGCGCCAGTTTATATTGTTCAACAGTTCTCTCAACCATCGTTTCTACACGAAATTCTTGTCTGACTAGTTCCCGTGCCGACTCACCCATCGCACGCGCTTTGAGTGGATCTTTCAATAACATGAGGATGCTGTTGGTTAACGCCTCACTATTTGAAGGAGGAACCACTAATCCTGTCTCCCCATCACGGATGACCGAATAAATCCCCCCCACACCTGTTGCGATGACCGGCTTTGCTAATGACATCGCTTCCAGCATGATCGTTCCCAGCCCCTGTCTTAACGAAGCCAGACAGAAGATATCCATTGCTTCGAGCGAAATAGAGAAATCGTAGAGATTCGAAACAAAAGTCACATTTTCCGAAATTTCCAAATCACGTGCTAAATAACGAAGATTGCTTTCCTCGGGACCAGCGCCTGAAATCAAAAACTGGACATTCGGATTCACTGCTAACACACGGCTTGCAGCTCCTAAAAAATAGGGGAGCCCTTTGATGGCTTCCAGCGGACCGGCTGTCCCTACAACAGGCTGATGATCTTGTGACAATACCGGCAAAAGTTGTGAATGATCGGGTACATGCACGCCACTGGGAATCACTAAAATCAACTCTTCTGGCAAACTGGTTCGGGCTAATAAATCTTTTTTGACAGATTCACTGACGGTGATGATCCCTCTGCACCATCGCATATCAATCCGAAGCTTTTCATCGCTCTGCAAATAATCATTCACGGTCAGAATAAATGGACGTTTGATTTTTCTGGCAAGCCATTGCCCTTGTGGAAGCACATGCCTGGATTGGATATGAATCAGGTCTGGTGGTTGTTTCAATAATTCCTGCTGTACCAGCCGTAATACTATTTGACCCAGTAACGGTACATTCAAATTTCGGTACTCTAACATCTCCAGATTAGATCGAATACTGGGATCAACTTTGGATGCATCAGGACATATCACACATGTATTGATTCCATAATTGGTCGCATGTTGTGCCAGGCGCAAGGTGTAAGCCGAGGTTCCTCTGACTTCAAATGGACCTGCAAACAACAATACATCAATCGGGGAATCTGCTTTACTCATTCGCTTTTCTTAGCATTGACCGTTTCAAACAAATTCAAAGCGAACTGCTGTGAAAGAGTATCATCTGGAACGGCGGAGTGATTTGGGAGGGGAGAGAATTTCATTCAAAATAATTGCCTGGCGTAATGATTGAGGATTTTTCATCAACCCTCTGATGACTTTCACTCCCTCTGATCTGGAAGCACGTTTTTCTTCATCAGCATGAGCCCCAAAAGATCCTATGAGATGCTTGTTGACTTTGCTGGTAAGATGACCGTGAATACTTGACGAGATATGAGATTGATGCTTTTCTTCGATGCGATCGCGCAGATCCCCTCCTGTTCGTTCCTTGCGATCTTGTGCTTCAATATCTGATCGCTCCCTCAGCGTTAAATGCTGTTTGGCACTTTGATTTTCGGTCGAACTGCGAACAGACTGTTGGCTTTGCCTTTTTTGTTGAGGACGAGATGGTTGTGACTTTTGCTGTCGACGCCTGCGACGTTGGGGAACTTGCTGGACCGGAGTCTCTGCTTTGAAATCCTCTTCGTCAAGTTCAAAAATTTCGACGTTGGCAGGTTTTTGTTTTTTCTCCTGCTGAGGATTAATCGCATCCTGTAGAAATTTTTCTAATTCCTGCTGCAGCGCCGCCTTCTGTTTCTGCTTTCCAGGCTGGGGTTTATTTTTTTCCTTGGCAGCATTCATGATAGCGCTCCCAATGCTGATAATCACGAAGATGATGCCAAAGATAACCCCGACAATGTCGGCTGCAAAAAGTGGAATA
>NZ_CALEMX010000488.1 GCF_937910335.1 uncultured Gimesia sp.
GTAATTTGTATCTTGGCGGTGCACTGCGGATTTCATTGATTACGCGCTGGGCGTCCGGACAAGCTGAAAAACCAGAGGGAGCCGAACTCACGACAGACTGGCGCGGGACGTTATTGCATCTACCATTGAGTGAAGTCGATGAAGAGATCGGCTGGTCGATTCCGTGGTTGGAAGGCATGCTGACTCATCCGCGACTGGACGGTTATTGGAAACGGCTGGAGCTGACCGAAGAGATCGCCGACCTGAAACTGCCGATGCAGCATATCGTCGGTTATTATGATTTCTTCTCGCGCGAATCAGTGGGTAATTTCATGCGGATGCAGCAGCAGGCGAGTGATCGGAAAACGCGTTCTCGCCAACAACTCATTCTCGGCCCGTGGGATCATGGTTCGATTGGTCGTTCGAAAGTGGGGGACGTCGATTTTGGTAAGAATGCGGTCATCGATGCCGCCGGGGAGAACCTCAAATGGTTTAATCGTGTTTTGAAAGCAGACGATTCCGCTATCCCTGCGGTTGACGTCCCCGTGAAATATTTTTCGATGGGCGACAATGTCTGGCACGAAGACACGACCTGGCCCCCACTGGGTTTTAAACAGACGTCTTTTTTTCTGCATTCCGATGGCCATGCCAATACGGGTGCCGGTGATGGCGTGCTTGATCGAACACCAGCTACAATGGGGGAAGCCTCAGACGCTTTTAAAGCGAACCCTGATGATCCTGCGCCTGCCTGTCCGGTTACTGAAGCGCGGCCCTTGATTTCGGCGACCTGGGCTCCCGTGGATCAACGCCCCATTGAAAAGCGTGATGATGTGCTGGTTTACACTTCCAAAGTTTTCACGAAACCGCTGACGTTTGCCGGTAATGCGAAAGCAAAGCTGTTTGTCTCGGCTGATACACCTGATGCAGACTGGGTGGTCAAACTGATCGACGTCCATCCTGATGGCTTTTCTCAAAATCTCACGGTGGGAATTTTACGAGGCAGTTTCCGTAATTCGGAATTGCATCCATTACCGCTCGAACCGAACAAAGTCTATGAAATCACCGTTGACCTGGGACCGATTGCAGCACAGATTGGCAAAGGACACCGACTGCGCGTTGATATCTGCGGCGCTTATTTTCCCTTGTTCGACCGCAACCCGAATACGGCGGAAGGGCCGTTTGGAAAAAAATCAGTTGTGGCTACCGAAAAGGTCTATCACGATCAGATACATCCTTCGCGGATTATTTTGCCGTGTAAGGAGTGAATGTGGTTTAGAATATACTCCAAACAAACAGTCCTTCGCATCTCAACAATTATATAACGATTCAGTTGACCCAATGATGAAAACTGAAGATTTAGAAAAATTAGTCATAAATCTTTTGGAGCCTTGTCGTTCCTTGTTGGATCCAGAATTGTTGACTGAAGTAGATCACTATTTGGAACACGGTGAACCGGAAATGGCCTTTGAAGGCCTGTTAATTGAACTCACTAAATCGAATCTTGATCCAACCCCATATAATACAAAGCAATGGGAACATACGGCGAAAGCATGTGGACTACTATCTGAAGGCGGCATATTCGACTATGAAATCTGGTCAAAGTTCTGTTCTTGGCGCGACATAAGCAAATAATAATTTACTTTAGCCAGATACAGTGACACAGAATCTATCGATCTCCCTCTTTTACCAGCTTCTATTTTTTTTCGCTTTGTTTCAGTTCGAAGGAATCGGCACGACTTTGAGATTGATCTTTGACTCATCGGCGATGCTCAGGACATCGCGGCAGTATTCATGGCAACTGATGCAGGTTGTTAAAGATTGAATATATGAGAAGGTGGCTCCGTCGAGATTTTTTTCCTTCGCCATTTTCGCGAGTTTTTTTGTTTGCCTGCGTAATTCGGTTCGGTGATGTGCATAGCCGGGATCGCTGTGCGAGGCCCATTCGGTGGCGTCACAAATGCGGCTCAAATCGTTGGCACCGCGTAGAATTTGGTCAAAGTCTTTTGTAACGAGTCCGTTGGTAATTTTCTGACTGCTGGCAAGCTTGGCAATCATCAAAGCGGCCTGCTGATCACTTTGATCGGTGTCCGTTTTGCTTTTTTCAGCTGAGGCGAAAACCGCTCCGGCGAGGAAAAGTACGCCCGTTGTCATCAAAAACCATCGTTGCTTCATGCTCATTACAGATCCCCGGGAAGTGTGACAAGCAAACTCAAGTCCTGAGTGGCTTTGCCATTTGTGTATGTAAGAAGTCACCAGTTTCAGCGGGCCGCTTCCATTTTGCTTGATCAATACAATCGGCCTAATACAGCGTATCGGCAATTGAGGGTAGAATTCTGTAATCGATGCACATAATTGGCTCAAGAATTGAAATCTACACGATCAAACAAAGAGTCTGGATTGTAGATTTTACAAATGTTTTGTTTAGCAAACGGCCGTTACGTGTTCGGAATTTCCCTCAATGATTTTCTGAGAGCGCTGCTGGCGTCAACTCTTTAAAATCAGGCTAAGAGCAACAACTCGCATGATTTTATCTGAGTCACGCGATTCGTACTATCATTTTTGACTCCAAAGTTTTATTTTGGATTTGGCACCGTGCTTCTCAAACGTACTGTAGCTGCCTGTTGAATGCGGGCTGCTTTAGAACCTCTCTTTAATTTCATTTGGTGATTCCTTATGACTGACTCTCCCTTTAAAGCGGCCCTGGCCCATGTGGCTCCTGTATTTCTTGATAAGAAAGCGACGGTCGACAAGGCTTGTTCGCTGATCCGAGAGGCTTCGAAACAGGGGGCTCAGATTATTGTTTTTCCGGAAACCTATATTCCGGCATTTCCGGTCTGGTGTGCGCTGCAGGCACCGATTCATAACCATGATCTGTTTTGCGAACTCGCCGCCAATTCGATAAAGATCGACGGCCCCGAACTGGCGATGATTGCGGATACGGCTCGCGAATGTGAGATTCTGGTTTCCATCGGGTTCAATGAAGGGACTACGGTCAGCAGCGGCTGTATCTGGAACGCCAACACGTTGATCGGCGATGATGGCAGTATTCTGTGTCATCACCGTAAGATTGTCCCCACGTTTTACGAAAAATTGATCTGGGCGCCCGGCGACGGTGCCGGCCTGCAAGTCAGCGAGACACGATTGGGCAGAGTTGGCATGCTGATCTGCGGCGAAAATACGAATCCGCTGGCGCGATTCACATTGCTGGCACAAGGCGAGCAGATCCATCTTTCCACCTATCCTCCTGTCTGGCCTTCGCATGACCCCGCGACGAATGAAAACTACGATCTCAAAAACGCGATCCTGATTCGCGCGGGGGCTCACTCTTTCGAAGGCAAACTATTCAATCTGGTGGCAGCCGGCTTTCTGGGTCGCTCCGCGCGTGACCTCTTGGCCAGCCGAGATAAAGAGGCCGGTCGAATTTTAGATAACAGCCCGCGCGGAATTTCCGTCGTCATCGGGCCGGATGGTGCTCCTGTCAGCGAGATCATGCAAGATGAAGAAGGGGTGCTGTATGCGGAAATTGATCTATCCTGTTGTGTCGAGCCCAAGCAGTATCACGATCTGGTCGGCGGGTATAACCGTTTCGATATCTTTCAACTGACCGTCAATCGCGAGGCCCAGCGCCCCATTAGTTTTCTACCTAATAACGAAGCAACACCTCATTCAGCAGGAGCCAATCCGGCTGGGTGAGACTGTGGGTTCGATACCCGATACTAGATAGAAACTGCCAGAGGCACCCGGAAAAATTGGCGATTGAGCATTAACTATTACAATGTTATTTATGACATTTTGCTATCTGTGCGTTAATCCGCAAAGTAGCGAAAAACAGGTAATAGGCAGAAACTACTTAATAGACTAGTTCGCCTCTCTTTGAGAGTCATTAAACGCATAAAAATCACGGGGTTTCGCATATGATTAAAACAATAAATTCGATCCAGTACCATGTATGGTCCGATGCGTTGCACGCTCGGAAATTGGCAAGGCAAACCGAAAACCAATGGGATCGCGGAGCATACGTTCGATGGTCTATCCAGACGGCATGGTCTGCATTCGAGAATGTGTGCACAGACGCACTAGACACATCTGGTCTTGGAATGCGATTTAAGGACCGATTTAACGATGCTTTGGCTAGCAAAAATTTGCCAGCCGTAGATTGGGGTCAAGGAATCTGGCAACAAGTTCTCGATGTCTATAGCATTCGGAAAGTCTTCGTGCACGTAGTACCAACAGTTTCGCACCAAAGACTGTTGGCAACTGTAACTGAAGCCGAATTTGCTATAAAAGTATTGCGTGAAGGAATACAGGCTGTTCTTGATCTTGAGGAGTTGCCCCACCCTTCATGGGTAAATGATGATGATGATCGGGGTTGGAATGGACCGCGTGGTGGAAATAGTGTGACGGCAAATCTTACAGCTATACATGCTGGAGTCGGTGAAGACGATCCCAATGTAATTCGTATTACGTATTTGTTACGCGGAGAAGAACATATTAGCGAAATTGCCCCACCCAATACCCCGCATGCTCCCTTGTTGGATCGATTAGTCAATTCCTTGAATGTACCTGTTGACGCGGTGAGGGCATATCGAGGCTCCGACCTTTTGGAAGAGCGAACCCCAAATCTAAGATAACTTGAACACTGACGAATAAACTACTATACCCGCGCAGCGAATTAGTTGTTACTTATTTCCAATCGTTCTTTGCAACTTGGGAGGAACCGTGGCTAACGCCATTCGGCTAATGATCAAAAACAAGATAAGCCGCAAGGCATTAGCGGCGGTTAATACCGATCTCGCTAAAGGTGACTTTCCTGAGAATTATCCTCTAATACGATTAAATAAACACTACCTAGCGTCGAGCCGCTCATGTTTTGGTTCATGAAACCTTATTTTAACTGCTCTTTCAAGTAGGCTGGATAGTTTACTTTGGTAGATCCCTGCGTCAGGCTGTCGCCGAAGCAGATTACTTTTGTGACATCAATTTTCTCTGTTGTCAGTTTTTTTGCAACCAGTTTTGCGAGGAGTTGGTAACCTTCTGGCGTCAGGTGGACTCCATCTTTGATGCCGCTGTTGGCGATGTTGCGCAGGACGCTGGTTTTCTGTTGATCTGCAATCTTGTGTTGGATGAGATGTTGATGAAAGTCGATCAAGGGGATTTCTTTCTGATTGGAAATCTCCAGCAGAATCGTGCGGACTTCCTGCATGCGTTCGTTAGGGGACTGGTCGGCGTACTTTTGGGGATCATGGCGATTGAACAACAGCTCGGGGATGCAGGGTGGTGGTGTTATCAATACTACTTTTGCGCCGCCTGCCTGAATCTTATCTAAAAGAGTGATGACGTTTTTTCTGTAATTTTCTGCTGTAATGAAGCCGCCCGAATTGAGTCGGTCGTTTGTTCCGACCATGAGTATTACTACGCTGGGATGGTGGGCGAGTACATCGCGGTTGAGGCGTTTTAAGAGTTGGGAGCTCCGATTTCCGCCGACACCTGCGTTGATCACTTCCGCGGCGACCACGTTGAGGGGCGAGGCGAACATATACATGGTTAAGCAGATTAGAAGGGATTTGAACACGTCTTATTTCTTTCCTGTAATTCAATTACGGCGGCCAGGTAGTGTTTCTTATTTCCAATAGTTCTATGCAACTTGGGAGGAACCGTGGCTAACGCCATTCGGCTAATGATCAAAAACAAGATCAGCCGCGGTTAATACCGATCTCGCTAAAGGTGACTCTCCTGAGAATGATCCGCAAAACGATTATATAAGCACTACCTAGCGCCGTGCCGCTCAAATATTAAAGGCAGCCTCTAAGAATCAATTTTTCAGATTAATTAAGATTTCAGAGAG